>JBLHMO010000088.1:0-13708 GCA_047622145.1 Paracoccaceae bacterium
AACCCAGGTGCAGTAGCGCACAAGCCCTGTGCGAGCAATACCGTTCAGCGCCAGCGACCTGGTTTAGTTAGCCACACCCATACACCGCTGAATGACAACAAGAGCAAGCCAATGGCAGCGGCATCCACCACATAGACGCCCCAGCGACCAAACAAACGGCCAGTGTGCAAATCCAGCAGTAAGCGCTCCCAATGTACGTCATTACCCAAATACTGCATGCTGAGGCGCTGCTTGAAAGCCGCTTCTGCCTGCACGGCCTGCACCCATGGCAAATCCACCGGAGCGGGGCCGGCGGTAAACAACAAACTGTTCAGGTCAGCCGCGTAGTCGCCATTTTCTGTGCGCAACCACAATGCGCCACCCGCTGTAGCCAGCGTTCGAATGGCCGGGGGCAAACCATAGGCTTCACTCAAGCGCTCAACGATTTCACCCTCGCGATTGAGCAACAACACTTGATCGCTGCACACCGCCACAATGCCCTTGTCGTAGGCAATGGCCGCATAGAGCGGCGCTGCACAGTAGGCAATTTCTTTTTCATCGAGAAACAGTCGATTGCTGCCAACTAAACTCAGGTAACTATTTCGCACCCTAAAACTAACAATTTTCGGCAAGTCGACACCGTAGCGCTGCAATAGTAGAGCCTGGCGAACCGGCCGCTTATCGAGTTCCAGCTCATTACTGTGATTAAGAATCACCCCGGTCACCACCAACATCAGCAGTACCAGCGCAATGGCGACACCTAACCGCCGATGCCAGCGCAACAACACCAAACGCAGCATTCTGTTCACGGGTCGACTGACCCCGTACTGCCCGCTGTCACGGTTTCTGCCAGTACCAGCGCCGCCTCGGCAACGCGGGTAACCGCGCGCACCGACAAGGTTGCTCCGGTAATACCGTCAATCTGCCTATCAAGCACGTCGTCTTTTCCCAGCAGTGCGCCTTCAAATTGTTCCGTAAAAAAGGGATGCCGTACTTCCGCGCCACGAGTTTCTCGGTAGGTCAAGATACGGAGCTGTTCTATTGCACCGGCGTTAACGACAACACCTAGGGTAATGGGTAGCTCCTTGCCAATTTCTTCGAGCACCCATGCAGTTTTGTCATCTTGCTGCCAATAGCGCAATCGCAGGCTTCTATAGGGGTGATCAAATATCTGTTGCAGACGTTGCTGCAGGTCGCCACTCAGCCACAATGTCTTCGCGGCCGGTGTGTCGCCGGCAAAGACGCTGGCAACAAAATCTGGCACCGTCAAATAGCTGCCGCGCGCTAAGGCCCCGGCGGGCATCAGCAGACAACACAGAAAAACCAGTGCCCATATACGGCCTGACTTTTCCCTGCCTGCGTTCTTACACAAAACATGCACAGACGAAAAAAGGGAGCATAAGCTCCCTAAAGCACATGAAAAGACTGTTTTTCTCAAATGCTTAGAAACTCCATCCAAGGCCGAGGTTAAAGCCGTCGTTGTCGGCACCCACAGATTTCGGCGTGTCCTGATTCACAATGTCAGCTTTCAGTACAACGCGCTCGTGCAGCCAATAGTTTACGCCCACGTCGAATTGCTTCGTTTCGGTATCTGCAGAGTTACCCGCATTGTTGTCGAATTCGCTCTGGCGCACAAAAACACCTAGCTTTGGCGTGATTTTGTAGGATGCCTCAACATACATGCCGTCTTGCTGGTCGCGACCGGCGGCATCAAAATTGCTGCCGTCTATATCCCACTCGGCTATTAACGCGGTGAGCGTTAAGGCGCCCACAGTGTAACGCGCATGCGCCTCGAGCAGGGTGGCATCGTTGTCACCCACGCCAGCACCCTGAGTAATATCTTGCTGCTGCTGAACCGTAGCAGCCAGCTCAAGGCCAGCAACACCGGCGTATCGCAGACGAGCGCTATAGGCCAGATCTTCCGCCGTTGCTTTCGCTGATTTTTGACGGCCACCGCGCACGGTGCCGGCGTCAGAGGTTTTCAGGCCACTGTGAACGGCTAGGTTATAGCTCAGGCCGGGCATAATTTCGCCGCTAACCATTGCGCCAGATTCCCACCAAGTGGCCGGCACAATAGCGGCTTCTACAGTGTTGCGCTCTGTGCCGTAAAAGCTGTCAGGTTCGTGAGTTTCGTTGATAATGCCAACCGGAATCAGAAACTGACCCATGGTCAGACTGTGGTTGGGCATAAAATCCCACTGGATAAAGGCCTGCTCCAGCTCAACTTCACCGGGGCCGGAACCATCTGCAGTGTCTTTTACTAAACCGTGCTCCACTTCCAGCTCGGAGAAAAAGCGAAGGCTGTCGTTAAACTGGTGGCCCACAAACAGCACGTAACGGTGCGCATCGACCTGATCTGCTTTATCTTCAAAATGATTGAAGTGATGCTCGCCGTAGCCACCTATCGTTGTGCTGCTCATCCAATCGCTGCCGTTATTTTCAAAGGCGCTGGCGGTAGCTTCTACTTTTGCATCAGTTTGCGCGGTTCGCGCTTTCAGCTGTTCGATTTCCTGCTGCTGCAGTTGAATGGTATTCCACATCTCTTCGGTGCTGGGTGCGGCGAATGCGACCGGCGCCACGACAGCTAAGGCCAAAGCAAGGTGTGTCTTTTTCATTAATAAACTCCCCCATGCGAGTTTGATTTTATAGTTAGAGGCGCGCCACAGCGAACCCCGTCATGTGTGTACAGTGAGGGAACTATATCAGCCTCAAATCTAAATGAAAAGCATTATCATTTAGATTTAGAAATAGCGATTACCTGTCAGCAGAGCACCCCAGAAAAGCTTAGGGTATAAAAAAACCCGCCCGGCATTCACGCCGGGCGGGTTTTTTAAAGCTCAACATTCTCAAGCCTTTAGTACTGAGACTCCTTACTGCTCAGGCGCTGGGTGCTTGGCACCAACCTCTTTTAGCAATGTTTGTAACTCGCCGTTTTCATGCATCTCGCAAACGATGTCACAACCGCCAATCAATTCGCCCTCAACCCACAATTGCGGGAAGGTCGGCCAATTGCCTATTGTCGGCAGCGTGGAGCGAACATCCGGGTTGGACAAAATATCGACAAACGCAAAGCGCTCACCGCTGGCCATAATCGCCTGTGAGGTACGGGCCGAAAAACCGCACTGCGGCTGATTAGGGGAACCCTTCATGTACAGAATAATCGGGTTGTCGGCAATCTGCTTTTGGATCGTGTCTACAATTTCCATTCTTCACCTTGCTACATTAATCGATAAGCCCTGCTGGCAAGCTGCTATTGTACCTTTTCTGAGCTGCATTCGACAAAGAGATTAGCAAAAGATCACACATATCGGCTACCAAACTATCAGTCCTGCTATATTAGTGCGGCCTGTACGCAGTTCACTAGGAGTTCCTCCATGCACGCCGTGCTTCGTTATTTCCTGTATTCGCTAATCGGTCTTGTCGCGCTCATCGCGTCCGCCGTCGCTGTCATCCTCTTTGTGCTGGACCCGAACGACTACAAACCGCAAATCGAAGCTTTGGCTAAAGAGCAGACTCGGCTTGAACTGAGCCTACAGGGGGATATCAGCTGGTCATTAACGCCACTGGGGCTCGAACTCAACACCGTGTCCGCACGCTTGGATGACACCCCCTTTCTTAAGCTCGAACGACTGGTCGCGCGGGTCGGTTTGATGTCGCTGGTAAAAATGCAGCCATCGGTGCATACCTTTGAGCTTGAGGGCTTGAATATAAACCTGTTGCGAGACAAAACGGGTAGCGGCAACTGGGAGCGCGTCATGCCCGAGAGCGAGGACAAAAAACCGCCTGCAGCCCAAACCGATGCATCGGGCGCTGAAGGTAAAGCGCTCGACTTTAAGGTGAGTCATATCAATATTGGCAACGCACGTATTTCCTATCGTGACGAGAGCACCGGCCAAACCGTAACGATGGACGAGTTTGACCTCGCGGCTTCAAATATTTCCCTTGGCCAGCCCTTCCCCCTGTCCGTCCAATTTCATGTCGTCAACGCCGACCCACAACTGGACGTTCGCGCTGATCTAAAAACGACACTGACCACCGATCAAGCGATAGAAAACATTCTGATTGACCAGCTCGATAGTCGCTTTGAACTCGCCGGCGCTCCCTTTAGTGGCAATGAGGTAACCGCGACTCTTAATGGCACTGTCAGCGCAAACCTCAAAAACGAAACACTCAGCCTCAAACAAGTGGTCGCGACGCTGGCCACTATGACACTGAAAACTGACCTCACTGTCACCCAGTATTCCAGCACGCCAACAGTAAACGGTAAATTGACCATCGCCGAGCTATCGCTACGCGAGCTCATGAAACAGCTCGGGCAGACACTGCCACCCACCAGTGACCCGAGTGTATTCACAAAATTTGCCCTTTCCGCCGATATAGGCGGCGAACCTGGCCGCATCAACCTCAGCGCAATAAATATGAAGCTGGACGATTCACTGCTCACCGGTAAAGCAAACTACACACTGGACACCGGCGCCGTATTTGCGCGTTTAAACCTCGACAAAATGAACACCGACCGCTACCTGCCGCCGCCCGAGCCCGTCAATACCGCGCAAGCAAAACCGGTCGCCAGCGCAGCCCCCGAGGCCGAAAGTGATCTACTGCCGCTGGAAACCATCCGTGGTTTACGCCTTGATATCGGCCTAAACGCCGGCCAATTAATTGCCAGTGAAATACCCATCAACCAGCTCAAACTGCTGGCCACCGTTGTCGAGGGCATTATTCAGATAAAGCCTCTTAGCGGGCACTTGTATGAGGGCACCTTTCAGACAACCGCCACCATCAATGCCCAGGGCAACTCTCCGCGCTGGCAGCTGCAGGCTAACGTCGCCGATGTCAAAACATTGCCACTACTCACCCAATTAGCCGAGGTAACGCAGTTTTCCGGCTTGGCCAACATCAATCTCAACGTGAACACCAACGGCAATCGGGTTTCGGTGTTGCGCAAAAACGCCAAAGGCCAAGCCGACTTTGTCGTCAAACAGGGTAAGATTGAAGGCACCAGCCTTGCGGCCATGGCCTGTCAGGGCATAGCCCTCACCCACAAAGAAAGCATCGACACCACAAGCTGGCCGAAAATCACACCGTTCGAGGATTTGAGCGGCGCCATCCTCATCAATAGTGACACGCTCAACAACACCGCCCTCACCGCACAGGTAAAAGGCCTAACGGTTCAAGGTCAGGGGCTTATCGATGCTCAAACCTTGACGCTGGACTACAAGGCCGGCTTAAAAATTCTTGGCGCCGTTGACGATGCGCCTGCCTGCCGCGTTAACGAGCGGCTAATAGGCGCGGTTATTCCCGTAAAGTGCAAGGGCGAACTGGCAGGGGAAAACGGCCTGCCCTGCAAGTTCGATACCGCCCGCTTCAGGGAAGCCCTTGCAGACATGGCTAAATCTGAAGTGAAGATGAAGGCAAACGAGGAAATAGATCGCAGCAAGGAAAAACTTCGCGACAAGGCCAAGGAGAAATTTCAAAGTCTATTCAAATAGACAAATCAGCTCCTCGAATCGCGCCGTAAATAGCATTGCCTGCGCCGCTACTTGGCGATATGATGGCTAGTTCGGATAGGCAGCAAGCGCTGCCTTTTTGCGTTTTTGTACGCTGACTTAATCAAATTTAAAGGTATCTGCCGCAATGAGCACAGGCACGGTGATGTCGACCTACAATCGTTTGCCAGTGAGTTTTTCTCACGGTGAAGGCGTTTGGCTGTTCGACGACAACGGCAAGCGCTACCTCGACGCCATCAGCGGTATTGCCGTTAATGCACTCGGCCATGCACACCCCGAACTCACGCGCCGACTGCAAGCCCAGGCTGGTGAATTGCTGCACACCTCCAACATCTATGGTGTGAAAAACCAGCAGACCTTGGCCGACGCGCTGTGCACCGCCTCTGGCATGGACAATGTCTTTTTCTGCAACTCCGGCGCAGAAGGCAACGAAGCCGCCATCAAGCTCGCCAGACTCTATGGTCACAGCCGCGAAATCGATCGCCCAACCATTATCGTGATGGAAAATGCCTTTCACGGCCGCACTATGGCAACCCTTACAGCGTCAGGCAGTCGCAAGGTGCAAGCCGGCTTCGAACCACTCATCAATGGCTTTACCCGAGCACCTTTTGGCGACATCAAGGCGCTAGAAAATATCGCCAAAAACAACCACGACGTGTGCGCGGTATTGCTAGAGCCAATTCAGGGCGAAGGCGGCATCAATATGCTACCCGACGGCTTTATGGAATCTCTGCGCGCGCTTTGCGACAAGAATCACTGGCTGCTAATGCTCGACGAAGTACAAACCGGCAACGGCAGAACCGGCAAATATTTTGCCTACCAGCACAGCACGGTACTGCCCGACGTTGTTGTCACCGCCAAAGGCCTCGGCGGCGGCGTGCCCATAGGCGCCTGCCTAGCCAAAGGCACGGCCGCCAATCTGTTCAAACCGGGCAATCACGGCTCCACCTTTGGTGGCAACCCTCTCGCCTGCGCCGCCGCACTGGCCGTGATTGAGAGCCTGCAAAAAGACAAACTGATTGAAAATGCCGAGGCCATGGGCAATTTGCTGGTCGACGGACTCAAGCAGCGCTTGGGCGCAAACAAAGGCGTGCTCAAAATTCGTGGCAAAGGCCTGATGGTGGGCATTGAAATGGCGACCAACTGCGGCGAACTGGTACAACAGGCGCTGGAAGCTGGTTTACTGATCAATGTGACAGCCGACAAAGTTGTACGCTTGCTGCCACCCCTGATCATAAGCGAGCCAGAAATTCAGGGGCTGATCGACCTACTATGCCCATTGATTGATGCCTTTCAGCAACAATCTACTGCCGCCTAAGCGCGCTTTAAAATAGAGAATTAGTAAAAACATGGCTATCCGGCATTTTCTGAGTTTAATGGATTTCTCGCCGGCGGAGTTGCAGCAACTGATCGCACGCGCTATCGAGATGAAGGCGCAGCGTAAAGCAGGTACCGAAACCCCGCGATTCAAAAACCACGTACTGGGCATGGTGTTCGAGAAATCTTCAACCCGCACCCGCATTTCGTTCGAAGCAGGCATAGCCCAAATGGGCGGCCACGCCATTTTTCTCGCCCCCGACCACACCCAGCTGGGCCGTGGCGAACCGATAGAAGACAGCGCGCGCGTGATGTCATCCATGATGGACATCATCATGGTGCGCACCTTCGGTCACGACATCATCGAAACCTTTGCCGAATATTCATCGGTACCGGTGATCAATGCGCTGACCGACGACTTCCACCCCTGCCAGCTGCTTGCCGATATGCAAACCTATATCGAACACCGCGGCAGCATTCAGGGCAAAAAAGTGGCCTGGATTGGCGACGGCAACAATATGTGCCAGTCCTACATCAACGCCGCCATCCAGTTTGACTTTGAACTGTCTATCGCCTGCCCCCGCGGCTTCGAGCCCAGCGCAGCCCTAATGAAAGCCGCAGGCGACCGTGTTCGGCTTACTACCATGCCGTCAAAGGCAGCCAAAGACGCCGACTTAATTGTTACGGATGTCTGGGCCTCCATGGGCCAGGAAAAAGAAAAAGCCCAGCGTCGCAGGCAATTTGCTGGCTTTCAGGTAAACAAAGAGCTTATGAAGCACGCTAAAAGCGATGCGATTTATATGCACTGCCTGCCCGCGCATCGTGGTGAAGAAATCTCAGCCGAACTCATGGACCGGCCCGACACCGTCGTCTGGAACGAAGCCGAAAATCGCCTGCATGTGCAAAAAGCGCTGATGGAGTTTTTGTTGTTAGCGGCGAAGGCTTAGTCGAATGGTGAATGTAGGACTAGAGCTCGCTGCCACGGGTAGAACCGCCGGACATCGGACGCTAGACGTCAAATGCTTAGACCAAGTAGCGTCGCTACTGACACAATTACCGCTTTTGCGTCAGACGTCCGACCTCAGACCTCAGACCTGCAGCTCCCAACCATGCTCCAAGTAAACCAGATCCAATGCCAATACGACGGCGAGTCCGTCGTTAAAGACATCAACTTTCATGTCAATGAAGGTGATATTTGCTGCCTGCTCGGCCCCAGCGGCTGTGGCAAGACCACGGTCCTGCGCGCTATCGCGGGCTTCCAGCCGGTGAACACCGGCGAAATTCGGCTCGGCAATACCCTGCTAAGCAAACCCGGTTTCGCGCTGCCCCCCGAGCAACGCAAAGTGGGCATGGTGTTTCAGGATTACGCGCTGTTCCCGCATATGACAGTGCGCGAAAACATTTGCTTCGGCTTGCGTGATTCAACAGTCGTCCAACAGAAAAAATTCGTACACGGCTTGCTCGAGCTGGTGCGCCTGCAGGGCGCTGAAGACCGCTACCCACACGAATTGTCGGGTGGCCAGCAGCAGCGCGTCGCCCTCGCCCGTGCCCTGGCACCGGCGCCCAAGCTCCTGCTACTCGACGAGCCCTTTTCCAATCTTGACGCTGAGCTGCGCAAGAGCTTGAGCCTAGAAGTGCGCGACATCCTCAAAGAATACGGTATCAGCGCTATTCTGGTCACGCACGATCAGGAGGAAGCCTTCGCTTTTAGCGACCAAATTGGCCTGCTCTATCACGGCTCCCTGCAACAGTGGGATACGCCCTTCAACCTCTATCACGAACCGAATAACCGGCTAGTGGCAGACTTCGTCGGCCAAGGCTGTTTTCTGCCCGGTGTGGTTACCGGCCCCAACAGCGTCAAAACCGAATTGGGTGATCTGCACGGCAATCGCGCCTATCCCTGGCAAGTAGACTCGCCAGTGGAGGTTCTGCTGCGCCCCGACGATATCACCCTCAGTGACTTCGACGGTATTGACGCCATTGTGAAAAAGAAGATTTTTTCAGGCGGCGCCACTCTCTACACCCTTGCCTTGCCAACCGGCAGCGCGGTCGAAGCCTTACTCCCCAGCCACCGCGATTTTCAACTCGGCGAAACCATCAGTATCCAAGCCGACGTTGAGCACCTTATCGCCTTCAGCCACCAGGCTTGAGCAGCGCTAAATTCACAAATCGTCTAAAACTCCCCGCTTTTAGAAAAAGACGGTCTGAATGCCATCTTTTCTTCCCTGTTGATGCTGTTTTTGCACAATTCAACGATGATGGGGCACACAGGGTTAGCACCTGCCTTACCAACCGTTTATCCACACCTTGTCCACACACTACACCCAACATTTAGTGCTTGCACCATAGGCAAAACCGCACTATCTTGTGCTCTTGACGGCAGGGCCACACGGACGGGCAGCGGTCAGTCAGCAGATTAAAACAATAAAATTGGCCCAGTTCGCAGGGAATTCGACGACGATTACTTAGTTTTACCCGCCGATTGATACAGACAATCAATGGGCTACGCAGCAAAAATACTTGTATCGGCGGCAACACCTTATGTAGTAGCCGACACACCATCAAGCACCAGATATAGCGACGGCGATTTTCTCGCCCTCAACGAGCTAATAAAGGTCCGGAGATCACATGCAAACTCACGTCGAAAGCCAACACAGCAGCCCAGCCCAGCCTGCCAACACCAACTCGACTGCCGAAATTCAGGCCACTGCGCCCGGCCAGCTTCGCGTTATTAAGCGTAATGGCACCGTTGTGCCCTACACTGACGACAAAATTACTGTGGCCATCACCAAGGCATTTCTCGCGGTTGAAGGCGGCAACGCTGCCGCATCATCGCGCATTCACGAAACAGTCGAAAAGCTGACCCACCAGGTTTCAACCACCTTCAAACGTCGCATGCCCTCTGGCGGCACCCTCCACATTGAAGACATTCAAGATCAGGTAGAACTGGCACTGATGCGCAGCGGCGAGCACAAGGTTGCCCGCGACTACGTGATCTACCGCGCTGCCCGCACCGAAGAGCGCAAAAAAGCCGCGCCTGCGGACAAATCCCACCCCAGCATTCGCGTCACACTGGAAGACGGCAGCACCGCGCCACTGGATATTGGCCGGTTGGAGTTTATTGTTGAAGAAGCTTGCGAAGGTCTGAGCGACGTCAGCCTCGAAGTCGTTCTTCACGAAGTACTCAAAGGCCTGTACGACGGCGTGCCCATGCACGAGGTCAACACCTCGCTGGTGATTGCCGCCCGCTCACTAGTAGAAAAAGAACACAACTACAGCTACGTGACTGCACGCCTGCTACTGGACAAATTGCGCGCTGAATCGCTCACCTTCCTCGGCATAGCCGAAAGCGCCACCCAGCACGACATGGCCGAGTACTACGCCAAAGCGCTGCCGGTCTACGTTGAAAAAGGTATCGAGCTGGAACTGTTGGCACCCATGCTTAGAGATTTCGATCTGGAGCGTTTAGGCAAAGCCCTCAACCCGCAGAACGACTACAAGTTTAACTACCTCGGCCTGCAAACTCTGTACGACCGCTACTTCATTCACAGCAACGACGTGCGCATTGAACTGCCGCAAATCTTCTTTATGCGTGTCGCCATGGGCTTGGCCAGCGCCGAAGAAGACAAAAACGGCCGTGCTATCGAATTCTACGAGCTGCTGAGTTCTTTTGATTACATGAGCTCCACGCCCACCCTGTTCAACGCTGGCACCCTGCGCCCGCAACTGTCTAGTTGCTACCTCACTACAGTGCCTGACAACCTGCACGGCATTTACGGCGCTATACAAGACAATGCCATGCTCTCCAAATGGGCTGGCGGTCTGGGCAACGACTGGACACCCGTGCGCGCATTGGGTTCTTACATAAAAGGCACCAACGGTAAATCACAGGGTGTTGTCCCCTTCCTTAAAGTGGTCAACGACACCGCCGTTGCGGTTAACCAAGGCGGCAAGCGGAAGGGCGCGGTCTGTGCTTACTTGGAAACCTGGCACTTGGACATTGAAGAATTTCTGGAGCTGCGCAAAAACACGGGCGACGATCGCCGCCGCACCCACGATATGAACAGCGCCAACTGGGTACCCGACTTATTCATGAAGCGCGTCTTCCAAGACGGCAATTGGACGCTGTTCTCGCCTAGTAACACGCCAGACTTGCACGATCTTTACGGCAAGGCCTTTGAAACGCGCTACGAAGAATACGAGCGCATGTGTGAATCAGGCGAACTGAAACTGTACAAAACAGTCCGTGCCGCTGACCTGTGGCGCAAAATGCTGTCCATGCTGTTTGAAACAGGCCACCCATGGATCACCTTCAAAGATCCCTGCAACCTGCGCAGCCCGCAGCAACACGTTGGTGTCGTGCATTCGTCCAACTTGTGCACCGAGATCACACTCAACACCAGCAAAGAAGAAATTGCGGTGTGCAACCTCGGCTCCGTTAACTTGGCTCAGCACACCGAAGAAGGTGGACTGGATCACGCCAAACTGGCAAAGACCATCAAAACCGCTGTGCGTATGCTCGATAACGTTATCGACATTAACTACTACTCAGTACCGCAGGCCAAAAACTCCAACCTCAAGCACCGTCCGGTTGGGCTAGGCATCATGGGCTTTCAAGATGCGCTGTATAAGCAGCACATCGCCTACTCCTCAGATAGCGCCGTCAATTTTGCCGACCGCTCCATGGAAGCCATTAGCTACTACGCGATTCAAGCATCCAGCGACCTCGCTGCAGAGCGCGGCCAGTACCAGAGCTACGACGGCTCACTGTGGAGCCAGGGTATTCTGCCCATCGATTCACTGAGCAAGCTCATTGACGAACGCGGCGCCGACTACATTGAAGTCGATCGCACCGAAACACTGGATTGGAAATCGCTGCGCAACAAAGTGCTGAAAGACGGCATGCGTAACTCCAACGTGATGGCCATCGCGCCTACCGCCACCATCGCTAACATCACTGGTGTGTCGCAGTCGATCGAACCCACCTACCAGAACCTGTATGTGAAATCGAACCTCTCTGGTGAATTCACCGTAGTTAACCCTTACCTCGTTCGCGACCTCAAAGCGCGCGGCATGTGGGACAGCGTCATGGTTAACGACCTGAAATACTACGAAGGTTCCGTGCAGAAGATCGACCGCATTCCACAAGATCTGAAAGACATGTACGCCACCGCTTTCGAAGTAGAGCCGCGCTGGTTAGTGGATGCCGCTTCACGTCGCCAAAAATGGATTGATCAGGCTCAGTCATTGAACCTCTACATCGCTGGCGCCTCGGGTAAAAAGCTAGACGTAACCTACCGCATGGCTTGGTTCCGTGGCCTTAAAACCACGTATTACCTCCGTGCACTGGCCGCAACCAGCACCGAAAAATCTACTGTCGAGCAAGGCACGCTGAACATGGTGTCATCCAAGGCAGCCGCTCCGGCAGCGGTGCCAATAGCGGCGCCGGTACCACAGGCCTGCTCTATAGACGAGCCGGATTGCGAGGCTTGCCAGTAATGCAACACAGGCGCCTTGCATAAAGGCGCCTGTTTCTGGCTTACAGAATTGAACTTGAACAGCAACACCGTTCAAAAGTTAACAAAAGCAGTGAGGTGGCTATCGATGCAACAGACCAACACAGTAAAGAACCAAGGGAACACGATGTTAAGCTGGGACGAGTACGATACCGACGATGCCTTAGACGCGCTCGCCTCAAACCCCCAAACACCGCCTACTGCCAAGGCTGAGCCAGCGGCGACTGCTGAGCAAGAGCCTCCTGCTGCGTATGCCGAACAGCCCGCAATGCCGGCGACGGAATCCGCAGCAGCAAGCGCACCCGCTGAAGCAATAGGCGAAGAAATTATCGCCGACGAATCGCTACAAGCCCGCGCTGAACGAGCCCTTGCAGAACTCGACGTTTCCGCCGGGCTAGCAGAATTGGAGTTGGGCGCCGCCCGTATTCAGGTCGACGACAAACGCATCATCAATTGCCGCGCCGACGTCAACCAGCTCGTGCCCTTCAAATACGACTGGGCTTGGCAGAAATATCTCGACGGTTGCGCCAACCACTGGATGCCCCAAGAAGTTAACATGACCGCAGACATTGCCCTGTGGAAAAACCCCGAAGGCCTGACCGACGATGAGCGCCGTATTGTCATGCGCTCGCTGGGCTACTTCTCAACCGCCGACTCACTGGTTGCCAACAACCTGGTACTGGCCGCCTACCGCCATATCACCAACCCCGAGTGCCGCCAATACCTGCTGCGTCAGTCATTTGAAGAAGCCATTCACACCCACGCCTACCAGTACTGTGTCGAGTCACTGGGCATGGATGAAGGCGAAGTCTTCAATATGTACCGCGAACTGCCCTCCATCGCCAAAAAGGCCGCGTGGAGCCTCAAGCACACCGCCGCACTGAGCGACCCCACCTTCAAAACCGGCACCACAAAAACCGATCAGGAACTGCTGCGCAACCTGATCAGCTTCTACGCAGTAACCGAAGGCATCTTCTTCTACTGTGGCTTTACCCAAATACTGTCTATGGGCCGCCGCAACAAAATG
Source organism: Paracoccaceae bacterium (assembly GCA_047622145.1). Lineage (GTDB taxonomy): Bacteria > Pseudomonadota > Gammaproteobacteria > Pseudomonadales > Spongiibacteraceae > Litorivivens. The sequence continues at coordinate 13,350 of JBLHMO010000088.1, forward strand.
ACCGGCGTTGCCGAGCAGTTTCAATACATCCTCCGCGACGAATCCATGCACCTCAACTTCGGCATCGACTTGATCAACCAGATCAAACTCGAAAACCCGCAGCTGTGGACCGAGACCTTCCAGCAGGAAGTGGCGCAAATGATCGTAGAAGGCACCCAGCTCGAAATCGAATACGCCCGCGACTCAATGCCCCGCGGTGTACTCGGCATGAACGCTGGCATGATGGAACAGTACCTGCACTTCATCGCCAACCGTCGCCTCAATCAGCTTGGCCTTAAAGAGCAATTTCCCGGTGCGGCAAACCCGTTCCCGTGGATGAGCGAGATTATGGATTTGCGCAAAGAGAAAAACTTTTTTGA
>JBLHMO010000089.1:0-13594 GCA_047622145.1 Paracoccaceae bacterium
TCGCATCAGTGTCAAAGTCCCTATTTTTCTGAAATATCAGAAGAGTTTCTTGCCTATCTGCAAGTGGAGCGGGGCGTGGTAGAGGGCGATCCTCCCTTCCTGCTGGAATTGGCCCACTACGAGTGGGTGGAATTGGCTCTGGATATTGCCCCTGAGGTACTGAGTGATATTCCTGTGTCGGTCAATGCAGACTTGCTCGAGCAGCGTCCGCTTCTGTCGCCGCTGGCCTGGCCACTGGTTTACCGTTTCCCTGTTCACCATATCGGCGCGGCATTTCAACCCGAAGCCCCCGCTGAAACACCCAGCTATCTGGTGGTTTACCGCAATCGCGATGACGACGTTCAGTTCATGGAAATTAACGCCATTACCTTTCGCTTATTGCAATTGCTTCAGGACGAGGCCAGCCAAAGCGGTGCCGCTGCGCTGGAACAAGTGGGGCGGGAGATAAGGCACCCAGAACCGGAGGCGCTGAGGCAGTTTGGCAAAGGATTGCTGAATGAACTGCGCGAGGCCTCAATTATTCTTGGCGCAGTGCCGCCGCCTTGAGGCAACTGGCGCGCCTTGCTGGATTTACATCACAAAGGGCTATATCGTTGCACAACTAAAATAACAGGGGTGTTTCATGGCGCTTCGGCTTTCTCTTATTTCATTCTTCAAATTGCTACTGCTGACATTGCTACTGCAATTGGCTGCCTGCGCCAGTCAGCCGCAAAACCAAGACCCTTGGGAAGGTTTTAATCGTAAAGTATTTGCTTTCAATGACGTTGCTGACAAATATCTTGCCAAGCCTGCGGCACAGGCCTATCAGGCGCTTACCCCCAATTTTCTCGAGCGGGGCATAGACAATGTCTTCAGCAATCTGCGCGAATTTTTGAACGTATTTTCCGATGTGGCTCAATTTAAGTTTACAGCGGCTGCCAGTGATGTCGGTCGATTTTTGATCAACTCAACCGTTGGTGTGGGCGGCTTTTTTGAAGTTGCCTCCTATATAGGACTGCAAAAACGTAGCGAAGATTTTGGCCAGGTAATGGGCCACTGGGGAGTTGGGCCCGGCCCCTATGTGATGTTGCCAATTTTGGGGCCGTCAACGGTGCGTGATACCAGTGGTTCACTGCTCGACGCTCAGATTGATGCCCTGAGCCAGATCGATTATATCCGCACGCTAAATCAGCTGCGCGTGCTCAATCTGATTAATACCCGCGCCAACCTGCTTCAAACCGAAAGTTTGCTGTCTGGTGATCGTTACTCGTTTCTTCGCGATGCCTACCTACAGCGTCGCGAGTACCTAATCAGCGATGGTGTGGCTGCTGAAGACAGTTTTGGCGAAGAAGAATTCGAGGTATGGGATGATTTCTAGCGGCAGAATTCCCATAGCTGGCTATACTGCACAGGACGCCACTATGAATGTTAGGTCTGCTTTGTCTGAACATGGGTAAACAACTGCTCGTCATACAGCGAGCTGACAGGCTGCGTGACGAGCTGCTTGCCACGCTTGAGCATTTGGACTATCACGTTACCGCTTTCGCTGACGAGAAGGAGGGCCTGAGCACTTTTCTGGACAGCACCCCCGATGCCGTGCTGCTCGACTTGTATGTAAGTGATGATGGGCGCCGCATTCTCGATGTGCTGACCGCCGACAAGCGCGAAATCCCTGTTATCGTTATTTCTCGCCGTAAACTGATGTCAGATGTTGTGGATGCTTTGCGCAAGGGTGCCTGTGACTACCTGATACTGCCCGATAGCATTTCTGATGAAGGCGTGCTGGGCCACGCAATGGAACGTGCTTTGCAGCAGGGTTCGCTACGCAGAGAGAACCGGAACTACCGAAACAAGCTTGAAAACGCCAACCGCGAATTACTTGAGAGCCTGACGCATCTGAAAAAAGACCAGCAGGCTGGCCGTCATATCCAGATCAAAATGCTGCCTGAAACACCCAAGGTGATAGGGAACTACCGCTTTCACCAACATATACTGCCGTCGCTGTATCTCAGTGGCGACTTTATCGACTACTTCCTTGTGGGTAATCGACACGCCGTTTTCTTTGTTGCGGACGTGTCGGGTCATGGTGCCAGCTCGGCTTTCGTCACGGTCATGCTGAAAAACCTGTTTGCGCGCAAACGCAGTGATTTTCACCATCGTCACAACAGCGCCATTCTGTCGCCAGCCCATATGCTGGACAAAGCCAACCGTGAATTGCTGGGTATGGAGATCGATAAGCACGTGACTATGTGCGTCGGCGTAATTGACTTAGAGACCGATGAGCTGTGCTACAGCATTGCCGGTCATTTGCCGGCCCCCATCCTCAGCGTCAACGGCACCGCACGCTATCTTGAGGGTCACGATCTACCCGTGGGGCTGTTTCCCGACATTAGCTACTCGGAACACCGTATGCAGCTGCCGGAAAAGGCTGTTCTCACCTTGTTCTCGGATGGTATATTAGAGGTGTTGAACCCCAAGGGGGTGATTGCCAAAGAGCAGTATCTGCTTGAGGCCTTAGAAGACGGCCCGCAAACGGCCGACGATGTCATCAATATTTTTCGACTGAATAACATCAGGGAAGCTCCCGATGATATTGCAGTACTGGTCGTGTCGCGAGTTTAGTGAATTGTCTGAATCATGTTTTTTTTGACTTTCGGAGCACACAAAGTCTGGTGCAGGCGAGTAACATCGTCACTAGAATCTGGCATTAATCGCGGCGTTACCGAGTCAGAGCGCTAATATGCAACCAGGCAGAATTATGGTTGCTGAGCAAGAAGGTTCCAATGTAATCAAGCTGGTGGGTGATGTAAGGCTTACCCTGTGCACGGTACTTGATGATTACTTTGAGGATATGTTCAGCAGTGAAAATTTTTCCAGTGTTTTGGTCGATCTGACCGAAGCCGATAATGTGGACAGCACAACGCTGGGTCTGCTCGCCAAACTTGCCTTGATGGCAAAGAAGCGCTTCGAATTTATCCCCGTGATCCTTTCTACCAATCCGGATATTACTCGCGTGTTGCAAAGCATGGGATTTGATCGCGTATTCCGCATACGGCGATTTCCCCTCAGCAACGATCAGGATCTCGGTGAGTTACCCCAAGTGGAAGGCTCAGAGGGCGCAGTAAAAGAAAAAGTGCTTGAGGCACACCGGGTATTGATGGGCCTGAACGACGCCAATAAAGCCAAGTTTCGTGAATTAGTTTCGATGCTTGAGAAAAAGTGCTGAGCCACTTGGTTTAGTAAGCGTCAACACCTCCCCCTCATTATTTCTCGAGATTTACCGGCCGCTCCACGACCCGCCGTTTTCCTTTTGCAGCAGCGGCGAGCTCCCTGATACCCTCTGGGTCGAAGGCATCCACACGAATGACATCGTACTGCGCGGCTAGTGCTTTCAATAATACTTCACGCTCGTCGTTGCGAATGATTGATTTTTCAATAGCCCAGTCCACCAGTTGCTCGCTTTCATGGCCCATCAGCAAGGCCACGCCATCAAGGTCATCAGGGTCACTCTTGCGTATGGCTTGATGCAAGCGCTGCCGTATTTCCTGCGTGTTGTTAGCCTGTTCGAAGGCGTACAACACACGTCCTATCGGATCGTCGGGCTTGCTATTGACGTAGGTGCCGCGGCAAATGCGCTCGCGAATTTCACTTTCTGAAGTAATGGCGTTGGCCAGCGCGGTGCCTAGGGCATCGTCTGGTTTGCGTAAACCCATTGCTCCGAGGGGGAATACCATCAGGCGCATTGGCCAGCGCAGCGCGCGCGCAGGGAAGTTGTCGATAACACGGCGCAAGTGCTCCTGCAATTCGTGCAAGTTCGATTGCAGGCACCATTCAACGACTGTGCGATGGCTTTCGGGGTAACCGTCCTCATGCCACTGTTTGATAACCGCTGACGCGTAATACAGCCGCACCAGACAGTCCGCCATATTGCCAGAGAGCCGCTGTTTGGCTTTCAAGCCGCCGCCGAGGCTTAGCAGTGAAACATCGGTAAGCAGTGCAAAGGCAGCTGAAAAGCGCGACAGTTGGCGGTAGTAGCGCTTGATGTCGCCGCGTGCCGGTGCGTCTGCTAAGTAGCCGCCACTTAGCGCCAGCGCTAATGCGCGCAAGGCGTTACCGCTGGTGTGGGCGAGGTGGCGATAAAAAACACTGTCGAATTGGGTGACAGCGGCCGCTTCGTCTTTCATGCCTGCGGCTTCAATTTCGTCGACAATAAAGGGGTGGCAGCGTATCGCGCCCTGACCAAAGATCATCAGGCTGCGGGTCAAAATATTTGCGCCTTCCACGGTGATGGCAATGGGCACAGCCTGATAAATCCGCGCCATAAAGTTGCGAGGGCCGCTGATGACGCCGCGTCCGGCAACCACATCCATTGAGTGATTGACCACGGTGCGCATCAAATCGGTGTTGCGATATTTTAGCAGGGCAGAGGGCACGGCGGGGCGGATGCCCCGGTCTAGCATGCACGCGGTCATCACTCGTGCGGCGTCCATTTGGTAGCTGTGGCCGGCGATATGTTCCAGCGCTTCTTGCACACCCTCAAACTCGCTAATACTGCGGCCAAACTGTTCACGCACTGCGGCGTAGGCACCGGTGGTGAGTGTTGCCAGTTTTCCCGAGCCGGCGGCAAGGCCGGGCAGTGAAATCGAGCGGCCAATTGATAAACATTCCAGCAGCATGGTCCAGCCATGCCCTAGCATAGCTTCGCCACCAATCACTTGGTCGAGAGGAATAAAAACGTCATTGCCCCAAGTCGGTCCGTTCATAAACACCGTGTTCATGGGCAAGTGGCGGCTTCCGACGTTTACGCCGTCGGTGTCGCGCGGCACCATCACACAGGTCACGCCAATAGTATCGTTCTCACCCAGCAGGTGATCAGGGTCGTAAACCTTGATAGCAAGACCAATCAGAGTGGCAACCGGTGCCAGTGTAATGTAGCGCTTGTTCCAGGTGACTTTTAGGCCAACAACTTCTTGACCCTGCCACTGTCCTTTACAAACGATGCCTTTGTCGGGGATAGCGCCCGCGTCAGAGCCGGCCATGGGTGAGGTTAAAGCAAAGCAGGGAATTTCTTCGCCTGCGCACAGGCGCGGTAGGTAATGTTGTTTTTGCTGGTCGGTACCGTACTCCATCAACAGCTCGCCGGGGCCTAACGAATTGGGAACCATGACGGTAACTGCCGCCGACACGCTGCGCGTCGCAATCTTCATGACAATTTCGGAATGAGCGCGTTGGGAAAATCCTTTGCCGCCAAAGTCTTTGGGTATTACCAGCCCAAAAAAGCCCTGCTCGCGGATAAACTGCCAAGCCCCTTCAGGTAAATCGTATAGCTCGTGCGTCATCTGCCAGTCGTCCAGCATCGCACACAGCTCTTCCACCGGACCGTCGATGAAGGCGAGCTCGTCTTCGCCGAGGGGTTTTTGTTCCATGCGGTGGAGAAACTCCCAGTCGGGATTGCCTGAGAACAGTTCGCCATCCCATTCGACGCTGCCTGATTTCAATGCTTCTGCTTCAGTCTCGGACAATTGCGGCAGCATGCCGCGTACCCAGCTGAGCAGGGGACGGCTGAGTGCCTGTTCGCGCAATTTGGAGGGAATAAGTAGAAACAGGGTGGCCGCGAGAGCAAGGGCGCCGAACATTATGCTGGCAAAATGCCAGCTGTCCGACATCATGCCTGCCACAGTTGTCGCTACCAATACGGTTACCGCTGTTGTGCCACCTATACCCAAATACAGTAGTACCAAGGAACCAATCAATAGAAAAAACACACTCATTACGCTATCTCCCTTAGAAGCTGGATGGCGAACCAGACTTAGCTTAGCATCTGCCAAAGAGTGTGCAACTTCAAGTAGGCGCCAGCACTTGTGAACAATTTCCTCTCCAGCCCTGGGTGCTAGCGCCGCAGTTGAATGAAAGGAAGTGTGCACACCGCGACGACCAGCATGGCGCTGAACAAAATAAAGGTGAGTTGGTAACTGCCGGTACGATCGTAAATGGCGCCGGCCAAGGGCGGCGATGCAATAGCAAAGACCATAATCACCGGGTTCATCAAACCCATAACTCGGCCGTAGCTGTTTACGCCAAAGGCCTGTGCCATCAACGCGCCCCACGCCGGCAGCATGCCACCGGCCGCAAGCCCGGCGAGGACGCTACCGGCAATCAGAAAATTGAAGTTGTCGTCACTTTGATAGCAAATCAACGCCATCACCAGCAGGCTTGAGGAACCCGCCAAACCAAAACGCAGATCGACGCGATCGGCAATGGTGCCAAACAACAGTTTCCCGATTAAACCCATAATCGCAATAATGGAAATTAGCAGAGCGGCTTGTTCTGGGCTGGCACCGCTGCCGATCGCAAAGGGCGCCAGATTGCTCAGCAGCATCGAGTAGCTTGAAAACAAAATACCCATCACAACGGCGATCGCCCAGAAATTACGCTCGCGCATAATGGCACCAGCGGAGTCGTAGGTTCGTGCTGCTGCGCCGCCAAGGTTTTGCTCGGGTGCCGCGTCACCACCATCGGGAAAGAGATTTCTTTGTGCGGGCCAGTCGGTGGCCATTAGCGCGATCAACGGCACCAGAACCAGCAGAATTACAGCGGCTAATAGTTGAAAAGCCACGCGCCAATCAAAACTGTCGATCAAAAACTGAAGTAAGGGCGGAAATAGAAAGCCGCCGATCGACGTGCCCATGGCGGCGATGCCCATTGCCAGTCCTCGCTTTTTACTAAACCAGCGGGCCAGTAAGGTTGATGCGGACAGGGGGCCAAGAATGACGCTGCTGACCGACATGAATACGCCGTAGATTAAGGGCATTTGCCAGATGTCATTGATGAGCGACAATGCAAAAAATCCAAGGCCAAGTGAGCATGCCGATATCAGCATCATGCGCTTTAGGGAAAACCGGTCAATGCTGGCCCCCAGCCAAGGTGACAGCAGACCGCCAACAAGTGTCATCGCCGTCATGCCCAGCATCAACATCATGCGGCTGGACTCAAATTCACCGGCTAGGGGAACGACCACCACGCTGTAGGAATAGGCAATGGTGCCGGCGGCGACAGCCTGCACCAGCAGCGCCACCACGACCTGCCACCATCCAAAGAAAAAGGGTTTACTTGCACTCAGGTCACTGCTTTGGCTCACGCTGTATTCTCATTTTATTGTTGGGCTGAGAGTTTGATGGACGCGCCAGTGTAATCAATTCCTTGGGATTTGGGGCTTTCCTGGCAAGGGAATGTCGCAATGGTTCAAAGACTTATCTTATTACGCGGAGGTGTCCGGACCGGTCGATGCCTGGGCAGGGTAGGTGGCGCTCTTCATTCCTTGCCGTGTAATAAAATGTCTATCGCCTGTCACAGGCGGTCATTGCTGATCGGCTCGATCAACGTGATTCTACGGTACACCTAAACGACCACTAATCTGACGTACAACGAACATCAGGACGATATTATGAGCACCATTGCATACATCTATGACGCTGTTCGCACACCGCGGAGCAAAGGCAAGCGCGACGGTTCACTCCATGAAGTCAAGCCGGTTGATCTGCTGGCGGGGCTGCTTAACAGCTTGAGCGAGCGTCATAATTTGGATACCGAAAGGGTCGATGACGTGGTCATGGGTTGTGTTACCCCTATCGGTGAGCAGGGCTCCTGTATCGCCAAAACGGCGGTACTGAAAGCCGGCTGGCATGAATCGGTTGCCGGTGTTCAGCTCGATCGCTTCTGTGCCTCTGGGCTTGAGGCGGTCAATATTGCCGCGCAAAAAGTGGCTTCGGGCTGGGAAGATTTGGTCGTTGCCGGCGGCGTAGAAAGTATGTCACGGGTCGCTATGGGTTCCAACGGAGGCCCCTGGGGAGAAGACCCGGCCACGGCAATGGCAACCAGCTTTGTGCCCCAGGGCATAGGCGCCGACCTTATCGCCACCATCGCCGGGTTTAGCCGTCAGGATCTCGATACCTTTGCCGCCGACTCACAGCGCAAAGCCGCCGCTGCCCGCGATGCCGGATACTTTGACCGCTCGGTGATGCCGGTTAAAGATGACTGCGGTATTGTGATTCTTGAAAAAGATGACTTCATTAAACCGGCTACCACTGCAGAGAGCCTGTCTGCGCTTAAGCCATCCTTTGAGTTTCTCGGTTCATTGGGCTACGACGATGTTGCGCTCGGCAAGTATCCTGAAGTTGCAAAAATTCACCACGTTCATCACGCCGGCAATGCCTCCGGAATCGTCGATGGCGCCTCTGCCGTACTTATTGGCAGCGAAAAAATCGGTAAAGAGCTGGGCCTGAATGCGCGCGGCCGCGTAGTCGCCACGGCGGTGACCAGTACCGAACCGACCATCATGCTGACCGGGCCTGCACCTGCCACCTACAAAGCACTGAAAAAAGCGGGCTTGAGCCTAGATGACATCGACTTGTTTGAAGTCAACGAAGCCTTTGCCTCCGTTGCCATGCGCTTCCAAAAAGAAACAGGTGTTCCCTTCGAAAAAATCAACGTCAATGGCGGTTCAATCGCGATGGGTCACCCACTGGGCGCAACAGGCGCCATGCTGTTGGGCACCTGCCTGGATGAGCTGGAAAGGCGCAATAAGCGCTACGGATTAATCACTCTTTGCGTCGGCGGTGGTATGGGCATTGCGACGATCATTGAACGACTGTGAGAGGTGTCCGCCGCTTTTGCATCCGACCACTAACTACTTAGTACAGACTTGAATCAAATGATATTACTGAATAGCAGGACATCAAAATGACTGGACAATTTAATTACGAAAAAGACGCGGACAATATTGTCACCGTAACGATGAATATGAGCGGCCCCGTTAATGCGATGAACGATGAGTACATCGAATTGATGAGTGCAACGATCGACCGGCTGGAGTCTGAAAAAGCAGAGATTGTCGGCGTAGTATTAACCTCGGCAAAGAACACCTTTTTTGCCGGCGGCGATATTAAAAACATGCTTAAAGCCGAGCGTGGCAAAGACGAGCAGGGTTTGTACGAAATGTGTGGCGTCATTAAGGCCATGCTGCTCAGGCTTGAAACGCTAGGCCGACCGGTGGTTGCTGCGATCAATGGCGCGGCATTGGGTGGCGGCTACGAAATCTGTCTAGCTTGTCATCATCGCGTGGCACTTAATTCTCCGGCAGTGCAGCTGGGTCTGCCTGAAGTAGGTCTTGGCCTCTTACCCGGTGGCGGCGGCATTATTCGTTTGGTCAGTAAGCTAGGTGTCGAGAAAGCCATAATGCCGCTGCTCGAAGGCACCCGGTTCAACGGGGATAAAGCACTGGATTCGGGGCTTGTCGAAGAGATAGCCACCTCGCCTGAAGAGATGATAGCCAAGGCAAAAACGTGGATCAAAGCCAATCCCGATGCCAGGAACCCTTGGCATACGAAAGGCTTCAAAATTCCGGGCGGCGATTTGAGTAATCCAAAAATTGCGCAACTGATTCAGGGCGCAATTCCCATGCTTATACAGAAAACACGTGGTTTAGTGCCTGGGCCTGCACGCATACTCGATGTGATAGCCAATACTCTGCGAGTGGATTTTGCTACTGCCATGCGCATTGAAAGTCGGGGTTTGGCAGCGCTGGTGACAACACCGCAAGCTAAAAATTTGATGACTTTTTTTATGCAAATGAATCAGGTCAGCGGTGGCGGCAGCCGCCCCAAAGGATTTGAAAAGAGCAAAGTTAAAAAAGTCGGCATATTGGGCGCCGGCATGATGGGACAGGGCATTGCCTATGTTTCAGCCAAAGCCGGCATCGAGGTGGTGCTTAAAGATATCAGTCAAGACGCCGCGGACAAGGGCAAGGCGTACAGCGATAAACTGCTAGCCAAGGCTATTGCCAAGGGCCGTATGAGTGAAGAGAAGAAGGCTGAAATTCTCGGCCTTATAACTGCGACTGACGATGCCGAACCCTTGCGCGGCTGTGATTTGATTATTGAGGCCGTATTTGAAAATGTCGATCTCAAACATCAGATGACGCGCGATCTTGAGCCTTTGTTGTCCGACAAGGGTGTATGGGCTTCCAATACCTCGACACTGCCCATTAGTCTGCTGGCAGAACCCTCGGTTAAGCGTGAGAATTTCATCGGCATTCATTTCTTTTCTCCAGTCGACAAAATGCCGCTGGTGGAAATCATCGTCGGCGAAAAAACCTCAGATGAGACGCTAGCGCGCGCTTTCGACTATGCCCAGCAAATTAAGAAAACCCCCATTGTGGTCAACGACTCACGCGGCTTTTTTACTTCTCGCGTATTCGCCACCTATATCGACGAAGGCAGTTTGTTACTCGAAGAGGGCCTCAGTCCGGTGCTTATTGAAAGTATGGGTAAGGCTATTGGAATGCCGGTTGGACCATTGGCCGTGCAGGACGAAGTAAGTCAGCAACTTACCGTTAAGGCTAACGACACCAACCGCGAGCTGGACGAACGTCTCGGTGGCAAAGTGGGTGCTGATAATGCAGCTTACCGGCTTGCCAAAAAGATGATTGATGAGCACGGACGTGGCGGTCGCGCCCACGGCGGCGGCTATTATGAATACCCGGTGGGCGCCGAGAAGCAGTTGTGGCCGGAAGTTTACAATTGGTACTACAAGGCAGACGTGAGTGTGCCGGTGCAGGATATAAAAGACAGACTGCTATTCCGGCAAATCGTCGAGTCTCTGCGCTGCCTTGAAGAAGGCGTAATGAAAAACGTCGCCGATTCCAATATTGGTTCGATTATGGGCATTGGCTTTCCGCCTCATACCGGCGGTGTGTTCCAGTTTATTAATACCTATGGGCTGACAAGATTTGTTGATCGTTGCCGTGAGTTGCGTGAGCAGTACGGAGAGCGCTTTACGCCGCCGCAGATGATGTTGGACAGGGCGGCGAAAGAAGAATTATTTACTTGACGTCAGATGCGTGAAACTAACTAGACAGTTCGCCATTCGCGGCGGGCTGTGAACGGAGAACACAATGCTTAAACGCAATTTCACAGAAGAACAAAACATGTTTCGCGGTGCCTACCGCAAGTTTCTTGAGCAAGAAATTGCGCCAAACGTCGAGCGTTGGCGCGAGCAAGGCATCGTCGATCGCGAGGCTTTCACCAGGGCAGGTGAACAGGGTTTCTTGATGGTCTGGCCCGAGGAAGAATACGGCGGCATGGGCGACAACGATTTCCGTTTCGAGCAGATTATTATTGAAGAAACCGCCAACGTTTATGCCGGTGACTGGGCTAATACTTTGCACAGCCGCTTGGTGGGTCCTTACCTGTCACGCTTTGGCAGCGACGAGCAGAAAAAACGCTTTTTACCCAAGTGCGTGACTGGCGAGTGTATTCTCGCCGTCGCCATGACCGAGCCGGATGCAGGATCCGATCTGGCGGGTATGCGCGCCACCGCAAAAGATATGGGTGACCACTGGCTGCTCAATGGTAGCAAGACCTACATAAGCAACGGCATTAATGCCGACCTGGTGGTTGTGGCCGCCAAAACGGACCCTGAAAAAAACCCTCATGCCATGGGCCTGTTTCTCGTAGAAAGGGGCATGGAAGGCTTCGAGCGCGGTCGCAACCTTAAGAAAATGGGCATGAAAGCTCAGGATACCGCAGAGCTGTTTTTCAATGACGTAAAATTGCCAAAAACCAATGTGCTGGGCGACCCGACAATGGGCTTTGTATACCTGATGCAGGGCTTGGCCGAAGAGCGTTTGATTGGTGCTTGCGGGTTTCTTTCTGGTGCGCAAAAAGCATTTGAGGTCACGCGTGAGTTTGTTATGGACCGAAAAGTTTTCGGCAAGCCGCTGTCTTACATGCAAAACACCCAATTCAAAATGGCTGAGTTACGCACAGAAATTGATGTGGCACAGGCTCATGTTGACGCCTGCGTAACCGCGCACAACAAGGGCGAACTAAGCTCTGAAGACGCCGCCAAAGCCAAGTTGTACACCAGTGAAGTGCTGTGTCGAATGGTGGACGAAGGCGTCCAGCTGCATGGCGGCGCGGGCTACATGGATGAGTACCCCATCTCGCGTATGTATACCGATGCGCGGATAACCCGCATATTTGCCGGCACTTCGGAGGTAATGAAGCTTATCGTGGGCCGCGACATTTTCTCTGAAAATTTTGTTCCCTTTATCGATCGCTAGGAGGCAAAGCATGTCAGCAGACAGAGCTTATGAGACCCTTGAAGTAAGCCACAAGGGTCACGTTGCAACGATATTGCTGAACCAGCCAGCGACCTTGAATGCCTTCTCGACAAAAATGCGTGCCGAGCTGCTGGATGCCTTCAACCGAGCTGACGCAAATGAGGCTGCGCGGGTGGTTGTTTTTGGTTCTACCGGCCGGGCTTTTTCTTCGGGTGCTGATCTTGTGGAAGGCTTGGGTAAGCAGAAAACCATTGAAGACCAGATCATGCTTGAATATGCACCGATTCTGGGAAAAATGGCTTCACTGAAAAAGCCGATTATTGCCGCTGTACCCGGTGTCATGGCGGGCATCGGTGCGGCCTTTGCTATGAATAGTGATTTGGTGATGATGGCCGACACCGGCAGCTTGTTAATGGCGTTTACCAATATCGCTTTGGTGCCCGATGGCGGAGCGAGCTGGATGCTGTTGAGGCACCTCGGGTATCAGCGAGCATTTCAGCTGATTGTCGAAGGTGGGCGCCTCAGCGCTCACGACTGTCTGGAAGCTGGAATTGCCAATAAGTTGGTGGCAGCAGACCAACTGATGAGCGAAGTGCAGAGTTGGGCGGAAGAACTGGCACTGCGTGCCCCCATAGCGCTGCGAGAAACTAAACAGCTCTTGCGCAACGCCGCTGCATTGAACTATGGCCAAACGCTAGCGCTGGAAGCGAAAACCCAGAATATTTGCATAGGTACGCAAGATGCAGCGGAAGCCGTGCAGGCCTTTATGGAAAAACGCCCGGCTGTATTTAATGGCAAATGATGTTGTCGCCACGCCCGCAACGCTTGGCGGCTTATCCGGACCTACAGCGTACGCACCTCGCCCAGACCTGTAGGCTGGCATAAGCGCAGCGTTGCCGGCGGCCCTGTGGTGTGCTGACGTCAAACAGTCGTAAATATTCCGCAAATCCGCAGGCGGCCTGTCGCCTGTGGACAATAGGCGGCGGCTTGCGCATTTCTATTGTGCGTGTATAAACGATAATAGAAAAAGGGCAACCACTCGTATTGCAGTGCCCACTATAAAAAATAATAGCGCGGATCGTAAGTCGCGCTGTCGCTCAAATAGGGAAAATCAATGTTTAGGTTGTTGCCAATTGTGACCAGCGGATCGTCATGTGCCAGACAAACCGCGGTGTTGATTCTCTCTCTCTTGGTCGCAGCCTGTAACAGCGGTAGTAATCGCGGCGGTGTGCAGGGCATAGCCATTGATACTGCCCAGCTACCGACCATACAGTCACCGGAAGCCTTTTTTGCCAGTAGTGTGCAACCGGCACTGGAAAATTGTCGGCTTTGTCATGTTCAGGGAGGTCCTGCCGATGTTGCCGACGGCAAGGCGTTGCAGCTACACAGTAGTAACAAGGGCGAAGACTATGCTCGTGCTTATGCGGCTTGGCAGAGCTTAGATAAGGGAGTACTCAATAACCGCCTGCTTACCATGCCTTCGGATTCGGCGCT
>JBLHMO010000090.1:0-13362 GCA_047622145.1 Paracoccaceae bacterium
AGCGATGACGTTGTCGTCGATGGACTCTTGTTTGCCAGTAAAACACGTGAAGTGTTTCCTGGCACTAACTGTACTTTGATCAATGAAGATAAGGCCTTATTTGCCAGTGGAATTTACCTTATGTGGCCCGGTGATACCGACCCTTCGAGTCCACGAGCTTTTCGCGAAAACTGCGAAGCCAACTCCCGCGATCAGCTGGGTGACCTAAAAACCAATCTTGGCCCGGCGCCTTTAATTTACAGCGACTACGACGCTTATATGCTGGCGGGCACCATTGAGTGGCCGCTGGATGATCGCCGCACTGTGAAAGCTATAGCTGGCTACAGAGAAGAAACCGAGGGTCGCTCAAGTTCGTCAGATAGCGATGGTGGACCAAAGCGGCTAGGCGCCTCTTACCAACCCGACGACAGCGACCGCCAGTCTGCAAGCTTTGAGTTGCAGCTAAATGGCAGCGCCTGGAACGACCGTGTTAATTACACTGCTGGTGCGTTTTACATGTGGGAGCATTATCAAGAGCCCTTAATGACCTACACATCGGTTATCGGTCTGGACAGTACCTCTGTTGTATCCCTAGCGGCAGGAAGAATTCCTGAGCGCCCACCGGTAGGGGGGACGGTGCCCTTTGTCGGTGTTTTATCTGGCCCGTTGCTTTTGTCAGAATTTGAACTTGAAAACCAAACGGCGGCTGCTTTTATTCAGGCGTCTTGGGATATTACCGATAGCGTTCAAGTGACGGCAGGTTTGCGCTATACCATTGAAGATCGACAGTCTGAGCTTTTGACCACGCCGGGTGATGTGGCGGTAACCATTGCCAGAATTGAATCGCATCCTCTCTTTGGTACGCCCGTGCCAATCATTCCGGGAGGAGCTGGCGGCTTTGTTCCCTATCTGGGGCCGCTGCGTTGGTTGGACGATCCCGTCAGCATCGCGGCGGGCTTGTTCACCGACCCTGACGGTGATGGCATCCTTGATTACCCGCTGGACTATAACAATCAGTCGTTTGATGAGCGCAGCGAAACCTTTAGTGAACTTACACCGATGGTGTCTGCTTCCTATATTTTCCCCTATGAGTCTCTGCAAAACACTGTGCTGGATACGACGATGGTGTATGGCACGTGGAGCAATGGCTTCAAATCGGGCTTCTTCGAGCCGCGTGGAGTCGATGGCTTGTCGCTGGTTGAGCCTGAGGAAGTTGAGAACCTGGAGGTCGGCATAAAAATGGACGCCTTTGATCGCTCGGTGCGCCTGAATATCGCCGTCTATCAAATGGATTTCAAAAATATGCAGCTTATACAGGTGCAGACGGATTCTGAGTCCAATCTAGCCGTTATCTTTTCCAACGCTGGTCGCTCGCAGGTTAACGGCGCAGAGATGGAGTTAAGCTGGTTGCCAACTCCAGAGTGGATGCTTACCTTCAACTACAGCAACAATAACTACAAATTTTTGGAATACAAAGATCTTGCACTAACACCGATTGCGATTGAAGGTCGTCGCGAGGTGGTAGATCGTAGCGACGAAGGTTTCCCTGTGTCACCTGAGAAAACGGCCGCCTTGGGTATTCAGTATTCTTGGGATAGCGATGTAGGCTTAATTACGCCACGCCTAGATGTTAGCTACAAAAGCGACAGTTTTCAGGGTATTGATGACGCATCTTGGGATGTTTATCGAGAGGATGTGAATAAGGCGGGGCAAGAAGCCTTTACCTTAGTCGACTTTCGAATTAGCTGGACCAATCTTGAAGGTGACACCAGTATTGCGTTCTCCGCCAAGAACCTCACTGACCAGCGTTACTCAGTAGGCCCGGCCGCAGTGGCCGATTCGCTAGGTAACTATGCCGAAACTTATGGCGACCCGCGCTGGACCAGTTTGGATTTCCGCAAGACCTTCTAAGGGACAATACAGGCCACTCTGGATCTCACTGAATCGGCCTGTAGTCTTTGTAGCTTGCTGATGCGGATGATTTCCAAGCCGACGGCGACAATAGGGTTTGCAGAGCAGGGCAATCCCTTGCCACAATCACGGCATATTCCAGATTGCCGGTATTCTTAGGCTGCTACTAAGGCTTGGAGAGTAGGTGGCGTTACCAGGTTAATAATGATGCCCCCTCATACTAATGAGCAATCTGCATTGCCCCTACTTCGGTTTATCCCCTTTCGCCGTCGCGATATCGTCGGCATGTGTCTTGCGGAGCAGTTATTGCCCGAGGATAAATTGTTAGAATTCCGACGTGCTGAGCGCCACATCGATGAGTATTTCCAGCGCGACTTTCATCAAGTGAAGCAGTAGTTGAAATATGCCTATGCGCCGGTAGACCCGGATGCAGATACCCGCTGCGTTGATGGCTTGGGTGAGGTGGGCGACGTAGATCTGGCCGATGCGCTAGAAAATATTCTAAACAGGGCGAACTACGAAAGAGTCACTTCCGCAGAACTGGATACGGCCTTCGAGTCGGAATCACTGTTCAGTATTCGGCTCTACGTTAATCTCGAAGATTTCGCACAAGTGCTGCTTTACACCCGCGGCGCCAATGAGCGGGTGGAGCTGGTGCCGCGCTTTCTCGGGCGCTTCCCGAGGACCGCCCGCTTTAAGAACTACGACCGGGTCGTGCTGTATATCAAGTTCAAAAACGACATTGATGAGGCGAGCACATTGGGCGGTTGCCGGCCGGGTTCGACCATGCTGAAATTGTTTCAAGATGTGACGGAGGCAGATCTGGAGATGTTGTTTCCCAACACCCGGGTGGGTATGCGAGTTCGCGACAAGCTGCTAATTGGCATACCGACCATGGTGAGTGGCGGTATTGTGCTGAGCACCAAAGTCGGCGCGACCCTGTTGCTGCTGGCGTCCTCTATCGGATACTGGATGACGCTGAAGAATCTGAATGCAAGGAAAGCCTGCTGGCCTAATACTTCCTACTCTTGTCTGAGCAGCCTTTAACGCCGCAAGGCCTCGATGGCTTAATAGAGGCTTGGTTTGCACAGCGCTGGCAGTGCCAGCTGGACTTTGAGGTTGATGATGCGCTGCGCAAGTTGGAGTTGTTGAATTTGGCATCGCCGAACGATGAGGGCCTGTGGTCGGCAAGTCTGGCGCCGGATTAATCGATCTCGGGGCTCTCGGTCGTGCTGTCGCCAAGTTTGATACGCATTTTTTCTTCGCCCACTTCGATGAGATCGCCAGCCATAATTTTCTTGCGTTTCTGAGTCTCCACCAGACCATTCACGCGCACATGCCCTTCGGCTACAGCCGCTTTGGCTTCGGCACCGCTGGCAGCAACACCCTCAAACTTGAGAATTTTGTATAGCTCGACGGGTTCTTTGTTTATTTCAACATCTCTCATCAAATGGACTCACTGCGGCCGGTAGTATTGCTGGGGTGGGGTAAATCGGGAGGGGAGTGTAACGACCCCGAAGCGCTACGTAAACGTCGGGGTCGATTGTTGATCAGCCTTTCTTAGCGGCTTTGTCAGCACGTTTTTCCTTCAAGGTTTTGGCGGGCTTCTTTTTGACGTCTTTCTTTTTGTCCATGCCTTTTGACATGTGCTTCTCCTAGCGATAGTCGATGAGGTATTGCCGTGCCGTAAATTCTTTGCAGTAGCACGACTCAGTGCATACTACGCTGATTCCTAGCTGGCAGGGAAGTATCTGAATAAATGGAGATGGCGTAAAAATTCACAATATATTATAGGCAAGCCGGGCGAGAGAGCCTGTTGAACTATCAGCAAAATATGACTATAAGCATATGATTGTTATGTTTTTTTTATTGAAGTTGACCGCCCGCTCGGATTAGTCGGAGGCATCGGCAATCTAGTGGATGTTCGTCGCGCATTTAGAAAGGCATAACATTCTAGATAGAATGGCGCACAGAGCGATATTCCAGCTAATATGGCAACTTCTATGGTCGCTTCATTCTATTTAGATTTTCGAAGGCCAGTACTCACTGGCCGGTAAGAACACCACGTTCTAGATAGCACTGCTATCGCCTACTTGGGTATTGCCCGCCTACTCCATATGGCGTAGTCACTCCCATTGACAAAATGTCAATAAGATTGGAAAGTGTGTGCTCAATGAGCGAGGGTACTTCGTGGTCCAGGCGGCACATCAAGAGCGCTTAAACGCTATAGAGAGTCTTAATCAGCGCGCTGGCAGCCGTGAAGAGCGGCGCGAGCAGCTGGTCAAGGTGGCGGCTTATATCGTTGAGTTTGAGGGCATCGATGCCCTCAAACATGTGCGAATCAGCGAGTTGGCCGGCTGTGGTCGGCCATTGGTTTACAGCTACTTCCCGCAAAAATCGGACATCTATCTCGCCATTTCCGAATCGTTCTACCAGCGTCTTGAGCGGCAATTTAGCTGCGAGGATCAGTATCTCGCGGTGCAGGGCGCGCTGTCCGGTGACGGCAGTATGAGTAGCAGCCTGGAGGCACTTATCTGGGATGTAATTGACGAGTATGGCTGCGCGGGTTTGATTCTGCGTTGCGTGCCGGAAATCAATGAAGACTTTTTGGCCTATCACCACCAACTTAAGGCGCGATATGAATATCGCTGGCGCCGTTATTTTCTGGAGCTGGGCCTAGACGAAACCGCGGCGGGGCTGTTACTGGATAACTGTACGGCGATAACAAAGAATTTTGCGATGGCCTATGTGCGCGGGGAGCTTACCCGTAGCGATTCACTGGCGCGGGTACTCGGCAGCATGGGTAGTTTGATTAAGCACACAGTAAAAAACCAGATTCATCACATTTAAGTCACCAGGCTAATAAGCAGGAGCAAGCAATGACGGCATTTAAACTAAGTATCGGTATTTACGGGCTGGAAAACCTTTACGGCGGTAATCCACGCGGACTGATTGAGGTCGCTCAAAAGGCAGAAGCTGCTGGCGTAGACCAGTTGTCCATGACGGATCACGTGGTTATGGGCAATCGCACAGACCGCTACCCTTACGGTGAATTCCCCTCACCTCCTGAAACCCCTTGGTTGGAGCCAATGACTATCGAGTCGGCGATCGCTGGCGGTACTGAAAAAATCGAACTGTCGCAGGGTGTATTAATCTCGCCCTTGCGCTCTGCGGCCCTGCTAGCCAAACAAATCGGCACGCTGGATGCACTGGCACCGGGGCGTGTAGTCATGGGCTTGGGCTCGGGTTGGCAGCGTGAAGAGTATGAAGCGTCGGGATTGCCGTTCAAGGGTCGCAAGCAATACCTGTTTGAGCAAATTGGCGCCATGAAAGCCATGTGGGCGAATGCCCCGGCGAGCTACCACGGTGAGAAGATCAACTTTGATGATATTTACTGCCGCCCGGCGCCAGCGACGGTGCCTTGCTGGGTGGGCGTGAAGGCCAGCGAAGAAAACAGCAAATTAATTGCTGGGGTTGCCGATGGCTGGCTTCCGATCGAGCAAGATCCCAAGGTGTTTGGTGAAGGCGTAAACACCTTGCGCGCTGCTTTTGAGGCGGCGGGCCGCAACCCGGATGAGCTGCAGGTGCGGGCTATGGTAGAGCACAAATTCGGTGCCGACGGCAATCCGGATTTTCAGGCCACCGTCGATACCATTCCGGCTATGTTGGAAGCGGGCGCGACCTATATTGAAATTCTGCCGCTTTACTTTGTGTATGACCCCGCGGGCTTTGAGGAGTTTTTTGGGCGATTGGCAGAAGTGAAAAAGCAGTATTCCTGAACCTAATAGACCTAGCTAATACCTGTACTAAAGCTTTAAAGGTGAATAATAATGGATAAGAACGAAATTCCCCAGCACTTGGCGAGTCAGTATGTTCGTATCGTCGATGATCGCCAATTCGACCAAACCGAAGACATTATGTGGCCGGACTTTACCCAGCAGGGCCCGGGTTTTGGTGCCGAGTCGCGGCAGGTGTTTATCGATAACCTCGAATTCTTACGGCAATACAGCCAAACTTTTCACCTTGTGGGTTCGCAGTTTGGTGAATGGGACGGCGATAGCTACAGCGGTGAAACATACTGCGTTGCCTCTCATTTTTATATGAAGGCAGAGGTCGAGCACAAAATGGATATGGGTATTCGCTATCAGGAGGTGATCGAGTTACGCGATGGCGTAGCCAAATACAGCAAGCGCGACCTCAATGTGGTGTGGACTGACGACCGTTCGCTGGGAGGGCAGTAGCCATGACTCGCCCCGTAGCATTTATCACTGGCGCCAGCCGCGGCATTGGTGCCTGCACCGCTATTGAGCTGGCAAAAAACGGCTACGATTTAGCGCTGACGGCGCGCACTCTGAAAGAGGGTGAGCAGAACGAGTACGGCAGCTGGGAATCTACCACAACGGCTTTGCCCGGGAGTCTTGAGTCGACGGCAGTTGAAGCTAAAAAGCACGGCGCTGAGGTGCTGTTGATTCGTTCGGATATCTTAGATCTGGATTCGGTATTGGCGGCAGCCGACAAGGCGCTGGCGCATTTCGGTAAGGTAGATTTGCTATTCAATAATGCCTGCTATCAAGGCCCCGGCAATATGCAGCGGGTGCTGGACGTTGAGATCGAGCAGGCGCAAAAAGTGTATCAAGGTAATGTGTTGACGCCGCTGGCGTTGGTAAAGAAATTTCTACCGGGCATGCTTGAGCGTAAAAGTGGTGCGCTGATCAATATGGTGTCGGGTTCTGCGATCAACGATCCCCCCGCGCCGGCCGATGAAGGCGGTTGGGGTTTTGTCTATCCTTCTTCAAAGGCCGCCTTGATTCGGATGATGCCGACTCTGCGGGTAGAGCATAAAGACAGCGGAGTGCGTTTTTTCTCGGTAGAGCCCGGTTTTGTTCTTACCGAAGTCATGAAGGCTAATGGCTTTGACGATAAAATTGCCGCGCGCTTTAACCCGACGCCACCGGAAGCAATTGCCGATATTGTGTATTGGTTGGCCAGCAGTGAAGCGGCGCTGGAGCAGCATCATCGCGCGGTGATATTTGCGCCCCAGCTGCATAAGAAACTGTTTGCGGAGAAGGCTTGATGCTGCTGCACGATAAAGTGGGATTAATCACCGGAGCGGGCAGCGGCATTGGCCGCGCCACGGCGCTGACGTTTGCGAGAGATGGCGCCAAAGTTGCGGTGGTGGATTACAACCTTGGTACCGCCGAAGAAACCGTGGCCTTGATTCGGGCGCAAGGTGGTGAGGCTATTGCCATTCGCGCTAATGTGGCCAAGGCCCGCGACGTGCAGGCGATGGTGGAATACACGACTGATGCTTTTGGACGTTTGGATTGTGTCAGTAACAACGCCGCCTTGGGTGGTGGTTTTGCGCCGTTGATCGATGTTGAAGAAAAGAACTGGCAGCTGGCCCACGACGTTAGCCTGAAAGGGGTGTGGTTGTGTTTGAAATACCAAATTCGACAAATGTTGAAGCAGGGCGGAGGTTCTATCGTGAATATTGCTTCGTTGTCCGGAGTGCGCGGTGAAGCGCTGCAGTCACCATACAGTGCAGCCAAAGGTGGCGTGATTGCGCTGACACGTACGGCTGCTGCCGAATATGCCCAAAAAAATATTCGGGTGAATGCGATCAATCCCGGAGGGATTCGCACACCGGCCATTGTTGATTATTTTTCCAAGGTGCCGGGAGCCGAGGAAAACACGGCAGCCGTGCATGCCATGCGCCGATTAGGCGAGCCGGAAGAAGTGGCGGATGCGGTTGCCTACCTCTGTTCGGATCGCGCTTCGTTTATCACCGGCACCACGCTTGATGTGGATGGCGGCATTATGGTTAACCCGCATACGCTGTAGCTGAAAATAGCCCGCAACGATTACTCTTGGACTCGATAAGCAATAGCGCGCATGCACTCAATTTTTCGCGGTTAAAAAATCAATCACCAGCACGGTTTACTCGTATATCGGCGCCTTAAACGCTGCTGTTGACGAAGTCAATAAAATCCGGTTATCGTCAATTGTTTTGACAATAAAAGAGTGCTCCGCTGCCTACGTGGCAACGCTTTATCGAGGAATCGTGGTATGGCTTTCAGCCACAATTTTGTTCTCTCTGCTGCCCTGCTAATCACAAGCGAGTTTTTGCTGGCGGAAAAGTTGGCAGACAAGTCCAGCGAGCGCCGTGCGGTACTGGAGGAGGTTGTTGTCACCGCACAAAAGCGGAGTGAAAGTGTACAGGACGTACCCATAGCTATCTCCGTTTTTTCTGCCGATAAACTCAAAGGCTCGAAGATTGAAAACTTTGAGGATATCGCCCTCGCCGCGCCCAATCTCGATATCAACATGACCCCCGGCTACGTGCAAATTGGTATGCGCGGACTTAATGCCCCGATCAACGACGGCATGGAGCAGTCTGTCGGTTTCTATGTCGACGGCATTTACTACGGTAAGGCCGCTTTCCTGCAAGACGCATTTTTGGATATCGGTCGCGTTGAAATTTTACGTGGGCCGCAAGGCACTCTGTTCGGAAAAAACACCATTGCCGGCGCGATCAGTGTAACCACGGCGCGCCCCCAACAGGAGCAGCGCATTGAGGGTAGTATTTCGGGCGGCTCCTTTTCGGGCCGCAAGTTAAGCCTGATGGTAAACACGCCGCTGGTTGACGATAAGCTGGCATTGCGGATTGCGGCCATCAGTGAACACCGAGACGGCTACATCGACAACCCCGTGCGCGATGAGGCTGAAAAGCAGGTCGATAAAACCGGCTTGCGGCTAAAGCTGTTGTTCGAGCCCAGCGAGCAATTTGAGCTGATTTTTAGCCTTTATGGCGGCGAAGCTAAAGATAACGGTCAAGGCTGGGAGCCTTTTTTGTTAACGGACAATGCGCGCACCGCGCACGGCGCCAATAATCCGGAACTTGAAGACAAGGCCAATTATGTTGGTCACGCGAACACTGACAATTTCAACGACAGCAAAACTCTGAGCGCCACCTTGGAGACTAACTGGGTGTTAGGTGAACATACCCTGACCACGGTTGCGGGCTACGGGCGACTGGATGAGAATTTTCTACTGGATGGGGATACCGCGTCTGCGGATATCGTTTTTTGGTTAAATCGCGATGACTACGAGCAGCGGATGCTGGAGTTGCGCTTAGTATCACCGCCGGGTGATCTGGAATACATCGCAGGTATTTTCGCTTTCGAGTCTGATTATCTTGCACGCTCTGAACTACGGGCTTTTCCCGATGCGGATACGGTCGAGGTTTATGCCACCGGTTCAGAAGTGGCCGGAGCGCCACCCGCGCTTACCCGTATTCTAAGTAGTTTGATGTCAGAAGTTGATGGCCTGTCTGATTTGCTCGGCGTGGACGGGCTTCTTCAGGGCGTGATTACTGACGCACTGTTTCAAACCTTCGATCAGCACACCGCTACCTATGCTGCATTTGGGCAGGTGAGCTGGCGCCCTATTGCGCCGCTGGCGCTCATTCTCGGTTTGCGCGCATCGGAAGAGGAAAAAGTCGTCGACCTAACTCAAGAATATGCTAGCACCGGTCTAGTGCTGCAGCAGGCCTTCGGGGTGCAGCGCTACCGCCTGCGTGATGCCTCGCGTAAGGAATCCAATTTCGCGCCCAAGTATTCAGTTAAGTACGATCTGCTGGATGAGCTAATGCTTTACGTAAGCCGCGGCGAAGGCTTTAAGGCGGGCGGATTTAACCCACTTGCGCGCGTACCCGAGGAATCCAAATTTGATCAGGAGTATTCCCGCTCTTACGAGCTGGGTGCTAAATGGACGGCGCTGAGCGGCGCCGCCACGCTTAATGTCACTGCGTTTAATACCACCTTTGAAGATATGCAAATTCAATCTTTTATAGGGAATGGATTCCTGGTGCGTAATGCCGCTGAATCGACCACACAGGGTCTGGAAGTGGAGGCCAACTGGGCGCCGGCGCTTGGGTCTGTGATTTATACCAGCGGTGGTTGGACCGATACCCGAATTGATCACTTTCTCGATGGGCCCTGCCCGGAAGGCGATGAGCGCGAGACCTGTGATCTTGCCGGTAGTCCGCTGCCACGCGCGCCGGAATATAGCTTCAATACCGGCTTTAACACGGTACTCCCCCTGTTTGAGAGTGGCACTGCGTTAATTGTTGGCGGTGATGCCGCTTGGCGCAGCGAAATACTGTTTGATCTGGACCAAGACCCTCTTGATGCTGAGAGTGCTTACTGGTTATTTCACGCGCGCATGGGTATAGCTGATATTGCCGAGCGCTGGAGTGTAATTGTTCACGCTAAAAATTTGGGCGATAAAAAGATCAAACAATTCTCAGCAGACTTACCGCTGTTCAGCGGCGCGCATATGGGCTTCCTGATCCCTCCAAGAATGATCAGTGTGGAAATTAACCTGAATTTTTAGGGCAAATGGCGATGGTCACCATGCTGCAGGTCCACCTAGGGCCTTACTACATCTAAATCAATTTTTTCACCCGCTGTTTGGCACTCTGTGGTTGTGGAGCACCTTAGTTGCGTCCTAACGAACAGGACGACAGCCTGCGCGCCAGACGCAATTGGGTGCCCGAATCTCTAGATCGGGGCGTTGTGCTTGAGCACGTGTCTTTTCCCGTGGTGATTCTGAGTGGGCTGCTATTGCTGGCCGCGGGCGGCTGGACCAGCGCGTCAATCTGGCTGGTTCTCAAGCTGGCTATCGTTGTCACGATTTTTATTCTTATGGAACTTTATGATTACCCTATTTCTCATTTTAAGGGCAGCAAACGAGTTTTTCGTAAGCGCGGTGACGACGCGGGTTACGAGCAAGCGATACAGACTCACCGGTTGTTCTTATTGGCAAGCGCACCGCTAGTGGCTGTTTTTGTCGTGGGCGTGGTTTTTCTTGCTGTTACCAAACCCATGTGAAGATTGTGAGGCAGCGATGAGCACCTTATATACAGGCTCGATTCGAGTACTACAGGAAAATATCGTGGACGTTGGCGGTATACACTGGTTTTGCTGGCAGCCTGTATGTTTTAAGTGCTGAGACTTGGATGTTTGAGTGGCCAGTTTTACTGGGTGTGTTCCGGCCTACGCGTGGCTGTCTACGCGGATTATGTGCCGTCTCAATGGTGTATAGGGCATGCTAAGCAAAAGCTCAGCTCGCGCCCGGCAATCTGCCATCACCCATCGAGCGCGCATTGGCAATGTCGTCGGGAATGCGGAAGATGCCACTGCCGCTGGCTTTCACGGTATCGCCGCACATTATTTTGCCTTGGGTAAAGCCCGCGGTGCGAGTGGTTTTCAAACAGTTTGCATCAACGATTAGCCATTCTCCGGATTTCGAAGCAGTCATAAAGTCAATGTTGATATTCATGGTCGGTGTGCCGGTGTACTTGCCTATTACATGGCCGATGGCACAGGCAAACGCGATATCGAACAGGGCCATATAGACGGCGCCATGACAGATACCCATTGGGTTCAGGTGCTTGTCTTCAACCTTTAGGCCAACTTTCGGGCCGTCCTCGCCCATTCGAAAATACACGGGCGCAAACGCATCGTTAAAGCTACCATCCAATGGCATCGCTGCAAATCCTTCGGGTACTAGCTGTGTCGGCATTGTCGACTCCCTGAAAATTGAATACCGATTCTGACAGCTTCGATGAGCAGTGGCGCTATACAAGTTGTTAATGGAAAGATTTGGGCCGCACTGTGGAGGCGTTCACAGCGGGCGTTCAGCTAGCATTAATCTACGCTCTGTAGACTGCGGCCTATAGAGTCAATCCGACTCTAAAACGACAGACTTATTTACACGGTGAGAGGTTTTAATGCGGCTTATTAAGGGAGCGTTCAACCGGGACGCATCATGGAAAGCAACTGCCATCGTGTGCTTATCCCTGCTGACGGGTTTAAGTTCGCCTGCTTGGGCGCGAGATGCTTGGTATGTTGGTGCGTCTTCCTACGATACGACGTTCAACAACAATACTGTTGATGATCGCGAGCGTATCACCAGCTGTAATGTGATTACTTGCACCGCGGCGATTACAGCGAGCGACTACCGCGCCAAGTTTGATACCGACCGCCATCCGGCAATCGCGTTCGGTTTTTTGAACCGTAACGGCTGGCGCTCTGAGTTTGAATACTCGCAAGCCGATTTTGGTATTCGCTCACCGAAATCAAAAGAGACGTCGATTGAATCCCGCCAGGCGATGGCCAGTTTTTGGCGTGATTTTAATTACGGCAATTCTCCGCTGGGTACATACGCCGGATTCGGCCTTGGTGTGGGCCAACTCAAACAAGGGCTTGCCGATGATAAATTTGTGATGGCGCAAGCTGGTGTGGGGCTTACCTACGCAGTTACCCGGGAGTTAACTCTGGATTTGGGTTACCGTCTGTTTACCGGTGAACCTGATATCACACTGGACGATAGCAACCGCGCAATCGATCTGGATTACAGCGGCCACAGCTATGCACTGGGATTGCGTTACTACATGTACTAAGCATTCGTATCCATTCAGGTCTACAAATTTAGCCCGCAGCGCGTAAGCACTAGCGGGTTTTTTGTGTCTGTACTCGGCGCGAGGGAGTCAGTATGCTCACTGGTCACAGATGGACCTGAGTGAAGGACGATAATAATGAAAAGGGCTTTATTCACCAGTGTATTGGTTGCGATGTCGTTGTTGGCCGCCTGTAGTAAAGAGGCTGTCGAAGTGGCGATTCAAAAAGAAGATTTCGCCGTCACTCTGGTAAATGCTGGTGCCGCCAGTGATGTCTGGCTGAGCCACGGGCGCACTTACTCAGAACAGCGATTCTCGCCGCTCAAGCATATTACGACAGACAACATCGATAAGCTGGGCCTCGCCTGGGCCTTTGATCTCGGCGTGAGCCGCGGCATTGAAGCAACACCGATAGTTGCCGATGGCCGTATCTTTATCAGCGCTACCGAAAATATTGTGTACGCGCTAGATGCGAAAACCGGTGCGCAACTATGGCGTTTCGATCCTCAAATTGATCGCAGTAAGCTGGCGCATTTGTGTTGTGACGCCGTTAATCGCGGTGTCGCATTTTGGGATGGCAAGATCATTACCGGCACTATTGATGGCCGCTTGATTGCGCTTGACGCAGCCACCGGACGCAAGGTCTGGGATGTGCCCACCATTGATCAGGACAAGCCCTATACGATTACCGGCGCACCCCGCGTTGTGAAGGGCAAAGTTATTATTGGTAACGGTGGCGCCGAATTTGGCGTACGCGGCTATGTTTCGGCCTACGACGTCAATAACGGCAAATTACTGTGGCGGTTTTACACGGTTCCTGGCAATCCTGACGATGGCTTCGAATCCGACGCCATGAAAATGGCGGCAGAAACCTGGAAGGGTTCTTGGTGGGAGCACGGTGGCGGCGGTACGGCTTGGGATTCCATGGCTTACGACCCTGAACTGGATTTGCTATATATCGGTGTGGGTAATGGTTCACCCTGGAA
This sequence comes from Paracoccaceae bacterium, assembly GCA_047622145.1. Taxonomy (GTDB): domain Bacteria; phylum Pseudomonadota; class Gammaproteobacteria; order Pseudomonadales; family Spongiibacteraceae; genus Litorivivens. Next base: position 13,339 of record JBLHMO010000090.1, read on the forward strand.
TCAGAGTGTGCGCAGCCCGGGTGG
>JBLHMO010000091.1:0-13277 GCA_047622145.1 Paracoccaceae bacterium
GAGAAATCCAGTGGTACCCGTAATAAGCAGCTTCTTATCGGCTAAGTGCTCTAGGGTCGGTCGCGGAAGGGTGGGAAGCTTTTGGCTCATTCTGAATCCTCCAGTTGGTGTGCTGATTGTGCAAACCTAAGATTTCTCACTAGCGTATAGCGAGTGTTTGCCGGGCGATGGCAGGTAAAGCGATCAGCTGGCGAGAGCCTGCGAAAGTACGGTATAGGCGACTATCAAGAATGCATTAAACGGGCCAGCTTTAGACTCCGCAAAGACTGCGGTTCAGTGAGCACGCTGGCGAAGGTGTAGGAACTCTAAAACACTTTTAGGCAGGCGATCTGCGTACCAGTCGAGAAGAAACCGTGTTTCAGTTCCCTCTGCGGGTTATAATTCGCGCCTCATTTTTGACCACGATAGTGTTTTCATGAGCCGTTTTCTCGACGCCGTCGCCCGACGCCGAACCTTTGCTATCATTTCGCATCCCGACGCGGGTAAAACCACGATCACGGAAAGATTGCTGCTGTTCGGACAATTAATTCAGGTAGCAGGTTCTGTCAAAGGTAAAAAGTCGGATAAGCATGCGACCTCCGACTGGATGACGATGGAACAGGAGCGGGGCATTTCCATTACGTCGTCGGTTATGCAGTTTCCCTACAAGGGGCGGATGGTCAATCTGCTGGATACGCCGGGGCACGAAGATTTTTCCGAAGATACCTACCGAACGCTGACGGCGGTCGATTCGGCGCTGATGGTGATTGACGGCGCCAAGGGTGTCGAAGATCGCACGATTAAGCTGATGAACGTCTGTCGCCTGCGCGATACGCCCATTCTCAGTTTTGTAAATAAAATGGATAGGGATATTCGCGATCCCATCGACTTATTGGACGAAATTGAAGCCGTTCTAAAAATCCAGGGCGCACCCATTAACTGGCCGATGGGCATGGGCCGAGACTTCAAAGGTGTTTACAACCTCTATACCGATACCCTTCATGTGTTTACGGCAGGGCAGGGGCGAACTATATCCGACGATGTTCAGATTCAGGGGCTGGAGTCAGACGAAGCCAAAGCCCTGCTGGGCGACGAATACCTAGCATATCGCGACGAGATTGAGCTGGTGCGCGGTGCTAGTCACCAATTTGATGTGGACGCCTATCTGGCTGGCACACTGACACCGGTGTTTTTCGGGACGGCGCTGTCCAATTTTGGTGTGCGCGAAATGTTAGACGGCTTTGTGGAGTGGGCGCCACCGCCCTTGGCCCGTGAAACCGAGACGCGCAGCGTGGCGCCGACGGAAGAAAAATTCAGCGGCTTTGTGTTTAAAATTCAGGCCAACATGGACCCGCGCCACCGCGACCGCATCGCCTTTATGCGGGTTTGTTCGGGCGCTTATACCAAGGGTCTGAAAATGAAACACGTGCGCGTTGGCAAAGATGTGAAAATTGCCGATGCCGTGAGTTTTATCGCCGGTGATCGCGAGTTGGTTGAAGAAGCCATCTCCGGGGATATTATCGGCTTGCACAACCACGGCACGATTCAGTTGGGCGATACCTTTACCGAAGGTGAGAGTCTGAAATACACCGGTATCCCGCATTTCGCACCGGAGCTGTTTCGCCGTATTCGATTGCGGGATCCAATGAGAGCCAAGCAACTGCAAAAAGGGTTGCAGCAATTGGCCGAAGAGGGTTCAACGCAAGTATTTATGCCGCTCAATAATGCTGACCTTGTGGTTGGTGCGGTGGGCGTACTGCAATATGAAGTCGTTGCCTACAGGCTTAGGGATGAATACAAAGTCGAAGCCATTTACGAGCCGGTGAACGTGCATACAGTGCGCTGGGTTGAATGCAAAGACAGCAAAAAGCTCGAAGACTTTAAACGTAAATGCAGCGACAACCTTGCCATCGACGGCGGTGGACACCTGACCTATCTGGCGCCAACGCGGGTCAACCTGCAACTCACCCAAGAGCGCTACCCTGATATCGAATTTCATGCGACGCGTGAACACTGAGCAGCGGTTCGTGACTGAGCCTTTCATGACGCGGCTTATCCGAATAGCTCGGTGCTGATATGAGCGAGGTTCCGACGCGCAACAGCAAGCCCTTGCGGCTGGACAAGTATCTTTCCAGTGTCACGGACTATTCACGCAGCGACGCCAAGAGGCTAATTAAAAACGGTGAACTCCGTGTCGACGGAACGCTGGTCACGAATCCAGGTGCGCTGGTTAGCCCGGATGCTGCGCTCGATCTCGCGGGCCAGTCGCTGCGCCAAGTGCGGCACCGCTATTTTATGCTCAATAAGCCTGAGGGCTATGTCTGCGCGACCCGCGATCGCCGTAGCCCGGTTGTATTGGATTTGCTCGATGAAGATAATCAGGACGCATTGCATATCGCAGGGCGGCTCGATATTGATACCACCGGGCTGGTACTGATTACCGACGACGGCGATTGGGCTCATCAGGTGATGTCGCCTAAAAAGCGGTGTTTCAAGCGCTACCGGGTTGGCACCGAGCTGCCATTGGACGAGTCGCTGCCAAGCCATTTCGAGCAGGGGGTTTTCCTTGCTGATAAAAAAATCCGCACCCTGCCCGCGCGATTGACGATATTTGACGCTCACGAGGCGCTGTTAGAAATCTGTGAGGGGAAATTCCATCAAGTGAAGCGCATGTTTACTGCAGTCGATAACCGCGTGGTGGCATTGCACCGCGAAGCAATCGGCGCGCTGGAGCTCGATGAGGAATTGGACGAAGGAGAATACCGAGCCCTGAGTGAGGACGAAGTCGTTCTCGCTCTGGGCAATCAGAATACAACTGTCGCAAAAGTCAGCGGCGAAGAGTGAATAGCAAATGAAAGATGCAGCGCTGGAAGCCTTGTACCAAACCATAGACCAGCAGCAGGCTGGGCTTTTATTGGCCGACGAACAGTGTCTAGAGCCGCTGACGGCTGACGCGGAGTTACCTCAAGCCGGTAATGTGAAGGTGCTTACCAATCGAGTTGATGTGGCAAGGCGATTCCAGGCTGCTGGCTTTGAGGCGCGCCTCAACGATTTTGAACTGGAAGAGGTGCTGCCCGAGCGCGTGTATTATCGGGTGTCGAAAGAAAAAGCACTGGTCCATTATTTGATTAATCAGGTACTGGCGAGATTGCCCTTGGGTGGCAGGTTGGTACTGAGCGGTTACAAAGGCGATGGCACCAAGACGTATATTGAGAAAGCTTGCGCGCTAGTTGGCGCCGCAAAGTCGATAAAGAAAGCGCCTGGCGGTGCGGTGATTACTGTGATTGAAAAGCGACAGCAGCCCCTGAGCCAGCTCGACGACAGCGACTACGCGAGTTTGCAAATAATAGACTCTGAGCTAAATCTTTTCAGCAAGCCCGGTGTTTATGGCTGGAAGAAAATTGATATTGGCAGCGCCTTGTTAGCGGAGCAACTCCCTGCCGTGATTGAGTCTTTAGCACAGCGGCCGCAAAAGCTGCTCGATCTGGGTTGCGGTTATGGCTATCTTTCGGTGGTGGCAAAGCAGCGGCTACCCGATGCGCGCATTGTGGCGAGCGACAATAACCTTACGGCCCTAATTCCCTGCAGAAAAAACTTCGAAGTGCACCATATCGATGGCGAAATTAACGCCGACGACTGCGGAAATTCGCTAACTGAGAGTTTTGATCTGGTTTTGTGCAATCCGCCCTTTCACAAAGGCTTTAACGTACACGGCGACATGACCCTACAGTTTTTACAATCGGCAAAAGCCAGATTAAAGCCGGGGGCAGTGGCGCTGTTTGTGGTGAATCAATTTATTGGGCTTGAACAGCGCGCTAAACCCCTGTTTGGTAGCTGTACGGCGTTGGCAGAGAGGGGCGGATTTAAAGTGTTCCTACTGGGTGCTAAGCCGCGTTAGCGGCCGACGGAGCCGGCCGCTAAACTGACGAATTACAGCATCGCCTTAATCTTAGCTTCGATTTTTTCCGGTGCGGTAGCTGGTGCAAATCGCTCGATAACCTTGCCTTCGCGATCGATCAAAAACTTAGTAAAATTCCATTTAATTTTTTGGCTGCCCATCAGCCCCGGCGCGGCGGCTTTTAGGTGCTGGAACAGGGGGTGGGTAGCATCGCCGTTCACATCAACTTTGGCATGCATGGGAAAGCTTACGCCGTAATTCAATTGACAAAATTCCTGAATCTCGCCATTGCTGCCGGGATCCTGTTTGCCAAATTGATTGCAGGGAAAGCCTAGAATTGCCAGCCCCTTGTCTTTGTAATTTTTGTAGAGATTTTCCAAGCCCTCAAACTGGGGTGTAAAGCCGCATTTGCTGGCGGTATTCACTACCAGTAAAACCTGACCTTTGTAGTCGGCCAAAGATTTCTTACTACCATTTATGGATTCGGCTTCGAAGTCGTACACTGAATTCATTGCGCTGTCCCGTTGCGATGTTTTGGATAGAATTGGCAATTGTGCGCGCTTGTACGCAAAAAGCCAACAGTCGGATTATTTGCCCGGTGCTGAGGATCTCGCTGCTGGTTCCGGTGCTGGTTCCGCTAGGGGTATGGGCGCCGCCTCGGTGCCGAGCGGGGGAATATCCAGCTCTATTTTTTTATCGGGATTACAGGCGCTACCGGCGTTGACGGCACGCTCCAGAAAATTTTGGGTGATAATCGAAACGCCGCCGGTTGCCACCGCTGCGCCGGTGGATAGCGCAGTGCTGACAACCCCGCCGCCATCCACGCCGATATTCGGTGATTGTAAGTCGCCCTGAATTTTCACCAGTTTCGCCAGGTAGCTAAGATTAACCCCTAGCCCTTTGCGGGCAATGGGGGTGAAGTTGAGTGAGAGTGTTTCGTTGTCTAAATTGACCTGACCATTGCCAATAATTTTCATTTTTCGCGTTTCAAAGTGCAGTGCCTTGTCGCTATCGAGCACGCCCTTGTCGGCGTCAAAATGTACCGATACGCATTCCACATGAGTCGCAGGGTCAGATTTGGCGAAGGGATTTAGTTTGTCGACTAGCTCACTGATAATATCTGAACCGACGAGGTCGAGTTGCTGGTTCTCCATTGTCATATCCTGCAGGCGGAGATCAATTTTGCCGTGCAAAGTCGAGGCGATGTCGTGGGGGCTGAGGCCTTGACCTCTAAGATTGACCTTGATGTTGCCGTGACCGCCTTGGATTTTTGCTGCTTTTTCAAGGCCTAGCTTGCCGGCATTTTTCGTATCCAGCACGAATTCGATCTGTGCGGTGCTGGTGTCCTTCCGAAAGTCGCCGGCCAAACTCAAGGTCAAGTCGTTGTCGGGAAGTAGTAGGCGGCTTTCACGCGAAGTGAGACGGCCGTCTTTCAGTTGTCCAATAAAGCTTATTTGATCAATCGTATTGATGGCGGTAACGAGTTTTTTGATGTCCACTGACAGTTCGGCATCGAAGGAGCGTAGAAATTCGGTATCGATCACTTCCTTGGAAAATAATGGCGACTTTTGGGCTTGTTCTGCGGGGGGGGGCTTGCTGGAATCCTCGGCTTGGGTGCTGGTCTCTAAGGGTGTAAGAAAGCGCGCATCCAGATTGCGGCCATTGGCGGTAATGGATAGGAATGTTCGCTCGCTAGCAGTAGCCGCCGGTGTGTATGCAATTTCGATGTCGACCTGTTGCTCGCCCAAGGCAATGGCAAGGTCCGGTTTTAGTGTGGATTTTTCACTCTCAAAGGCTCCTTTTATACTTAGCGCACCGGCTTCTGCATAGGGCAATCCTGCCAGTTGCCAAAGCTTAATCGATTCGGGTGCCTGAAAATCCAGCTGTAGCGATTGAGCCGCAACGCCATTGAGGTTGGCGCGCCCCCGGGCACTAAACGTTATCTGCTTGTTCAGGTGGATCTTTGCAAAGATATTGGCATCGGCGCCCTGGGTTTCGAGGGCCAGTGCCGCTAGATCTACTTCTAGCGATAGGCTTTGCAAGTCGATCCCTTGCTCAGGGTTTCGAATTTTCTTGCCGGCAGCTGCAATGGCTAACTTGGGTGCCTTGTTGCCTTTATTGCGCAAGGCTGTGTGTGCGGTCAGGGCTTCGCCGGTCCAGCCGAACCCGGAAAACTCACCAATGCTAATGTCGGCGTCGAGTTCGATACCGGCTAGTGCGCTCCAATCGATATCCATCTCTCTATGGTTAGCGGCAGTGGTGATTTCCGGTTTGTTACTGAAGTCCTTTAAAACCGCCAACAATTCATCCAGAGCCAGTCGCTCGGTTTTCAGTGCAAGGCTGAGATGATTGTCGAGCGGCGAATAATCGGCATCCCCGCGTAGCGATTGTTTGCCTAGACTGAGCAGCAGATTGGAGAGCCGGTAGTGTTCACCAATGGAGAAATTTGCCGAAAAAGTAGCGCTGGGAATTTTAGGGATTTGCATGCCCAGCAGGCGCGATAAAAACCCCGTGTTGTGCAGGCTCAATTCCATCTGGCCGTCACTGCCGTTCAGTTGCGCACGGGTGCTCAGCGAGGCATTGAGTAGTGATTCCACCGAGGGGTTGATTAGTGCGAGCTCAATGCCGAGTAGGCTTTCGGACACGAGTTTGAAGTCGCCTTCGAGTTCAAAGCGCTCGCCGTCGATTTCGGTGACGAGTTTCAGCTTTGCGTTGTCTTCGGCACCGCGCATCAGTTGCAGCGTTGGCAGCGCAATTTTTCGTTTCTGGGCGGGCAGGTCAATTTCCAGCAGGCCGTTTTCAACCGTAATACGATGGAAGCTGAAATCGCCTGGGAGCAGAAAATCGCCGAGGTTTTCTGAGGTTTTGGTCGTGCTTTTTTCTGCGGGCCAGTTGCTGTTACCGTTCGCATCTAGCTGGTAGTAAATATAGGGGGCGCTAACCGCCAATGTAAAGAATGGCGCATTCAGCGTCGGCCAATCTCGCAGCTCGAAGGCAATTTTTTGGGCATTGAACAAGGATTTGCCTGTGGCATTTCTGAGTTCAATCTGCTGCACAATGAAGCTTGCGGGCTGGATGCCGGAATCCAGCCGCGCAATCGACAATTGCAGGCCGGTTTGCTGCTCCACTAGTTGGCTCAGTGGTTGTTTGAACCAGTTTGGCTGAACCAAGATTAACGACAGGGTGACCATTAAAATAAGTAACAGTGTCGACAAGGTCAGCAGCGCGAATTTGAGTGTTTTCATTTAACTTAAGGTACCAGTGTTGTCGATTTAAAAAGAGTCCTCGACAAACCAAAGCTGAGGTAGAGTCCATATTTTTGGCGGAATAATGGGCCATCGTCGAAGCTGACGTTACCCAGATGGTGATATGTCACGCTGGAAAATAGGGTCCACTCAGGTGCGGGCTGCCAGCGTACAAAACCGGAAAGCGCGGTGCCGCCATAGCCGGCATCAGCAGCGTAACGCGCTCGCTGAGGCATCACGAATTCGGGTGCCACATTGTGAAAGAAGCCATGATAGTCCGCACTTCCGTACAGCGCCTGAAGGGTCGCTCCCCAGCGTAACTGAGCCCGCTGTTGAAACTCCCAACGAAACTCGGGGTTGAACACCCAGCCTTGGTAATGCATGCCGCCGTCACCGATTGAAATCAATGCTCTTGTTTTCAGGTGGCTGGTAATTCTATTGGGCGAATCGATAGTCCATTTATAGGTGAGTGAGGGGCCAAGCTCGAAGGCGGGGTCGAGATCGTCCATGCCTTCGCGGGCGCTGTTGTCTTTGCTGTTTACCGGCAGCGAACCGCCGCCGCTGATGTCCAGTTCCCAGCGCTTACTGTTGAACAGCAGGCCATGGATACCGTCGTCGTCTGCCTTCAACCAATCCCCCCGGTAAACGACGTTGGGAAAGGGCAGCAGATACAGCGTTTGTTCGTCTGCACCCAGATAATCCGGTCGGTGCAGTGCAAGGACGCCCAAGCCTAATTCCCACAAGGGTTTAGGTTCAGCGCTCAGGGTTGGGCTAGTCAGAGGCAAAGCCATACACAGGAATGCGAGGAAAATTCTCAAATCAGCTAGTGCCTTCGCTTTTTGTGGGAGAGTTTATAAGCAAAGCTCGTAATCTGTTAGAGTTTTGCCTCCAAATTATTACGCACTTATACCACAGTCCGATCACGGGGTGCCCATGACAGACCTTTGGCAAGCCGCCACTTTGCTGCGCCGTTACAAGCGATTTCTTGCTGATGTCGAGCTTCCCAATGGCGAGCAGTTGACGGTTCATTGCCCAAACACCGGCGCGATGACCGGTTGCATGGAAGTGGGCGCGCGCATTTGGCTGTCGCGGTCAGACAATCCCAAACGCAAATATCCAATGACCTGGGAGGTAATAGAACTGTCATCGGGGGCCGCAATTTGTATCCACTCGGCCCACGCCAATCGGGTTGTTGAGAGGGCTTTACTCGCTGGTCTTATTCCGGAACTTAGCAATTACCAGCAGTGCCGGCGCGAAGTGAAATTGGGAGAAGGTAGCCGCGTTGATTTTGTGTTGAGCGATCCCGGTCGCTGTGTAATGGAAGTCAAAAGCGTCACGCTGGCGCTGAAAGGAGGGCTTGGTGCCTTTCCGGATTCGCTTAGTACGCGCGCCAGCCGCCACCTGCGCGAATTAATTGAGGTGGCCGGGCAGGGCGACAGAGCGGTGCTGTTATTGCTGGCCATGCATACGGGCATTGACCGTATCGCGCCGGCGGATGCGATTGACCCGACCTATGGTGAGACTTTGCGTAGCGCAATTGCAGCGGGAGTAGAGGTACTGTGCTATGGCTGCGACGTCAGTCGCAGCGGAGTGCAGCTAAGGCGAGCGCTACCCTTTCTAGAGCGCTTACCGCCGGAGCTTTTGTAGTAGGGACTTTTTCCAAGGTGATTAGGCGAGATGCAGCTCGTCATTTCTTATGTACAGCGCCAGAGGCTGCAATGAGGCGCCCTGACACGGCCCCGCAATACATTCGCCACTCTCGATAATAAACAAGGCACCGTGGGTTGCGCACTGAATCAGTGCGTCGCCTCTATCCAAAAACTGGTCTTCAAGCCAGTTTAGTTCAACGCCCAAGTGCGGGCAACTGTTGCGATAGGCATAGTATTGACCATCGCGCAGTACCACGAAAACACTGTCATCACCGTGTTGTATGCCCTTGCTGCCGGTGTCGGCAAGCTCAGACAGTTTGCATAGAAAACTCATGACGTTAATGCCACCCGAGACTCTGGTAATTGTGTGTGCGGCGCATTGTACCAGCCTCGAAAATACGTTGGCACTCCAGACTTGCCTTGCCTAGCATCAAAGAAGCTACTCGGCAAATGTGCGAGCTGGCCTAGGCTTGTATAGGCGGTGAATAAAAACGAGGGAGTGCGAGCGGCTGAACTATCAGTACAGTGTGGTGGATGTCTTTACCGAGCGCGAGTTCGGTGGCGCGCAGATTACCGTATTTACTGAAGCCGCCGGGCTCAGCGACACCCAAATGCAAACGATGGCAAGCGAAACAAGCCATTCCGATACGGTATTTGTCGTACCGCCTAGCAATGGGGGTGCTGCCCGCTTGAAAGCATTTTCACCTGAGGGCGAGCGCGAGGTGGGCAGTCACATCACGGTTGCAGCCGCCTTTGCGTTGGCTGAAACCGGTAAGATTAGCGTTAAGGGTGAAATGAGTCGCCTGCGTTTTGAGCAGGGGCAGCGTGAATTTCCGGTGCTGCTCAAACAAACGGATTTAGGTTTGATGGCTCAGCTCGCACTGGCGGTATATCCGCAGATTGATCATTACGTGCCCGACTGTAAAGAATTGCAGGAGATTCTCGGCCTCAAGGCCGGTGATATGGAAGTGCTGAAAGCGCGGCCCCTGTTTGTGTGATACGCCATACCTGATAGTGCCGTTGCGCTCCTTGGATGCGGTCTGTCGCGCTGCTTTTCATGCCGAGGCTTGGGCGCAGAGTAGTGCGTCGTCGGTGCCGGTGAATGAGATGTTGGTGTATAGCGGAGAGGCAGAAGCGGCCAAGGCCGATTTTCATTTACGCCTGCTCGGCCCCGGGCGTTCCAGTCAGGAAGACCCGCCCGTGGGCGCAGCGATCCCGGCTTTTGTAGCGTATTTAGTTAATGTGCAAAAACTGGCCGGTGGCACCCATGCGCTGTGGGTTGAACGAGGCCGCTCAGCGCTGCGCCAAAGCCTGCTCAAGGTCGAGTTTGACCAACAAGCCGGCTCGCCATTGTCTGTGAGAATTGGCGGTTCAGCGGTGCTGGCTGGCGAAGGAAAAATGCACAGTCCCTCTTAAGCGTAAGGTTTCGTTGGCCCCGATTTTTCACTTTGGGCTTATCACGCCTCCTCAGAAGGAGGCTTGTCTACCTTGACCATCGTGGCGCTCATCAGCTTGCTGGACTCTAGCGTATCGGCAGGCACGGGTACCTTGGAATCGGGTGGCTGGCAGTGATCGTCGGCCAGCGACAGTGCGTATTCAATTTCAGGCCACATACGATCAACCACGGCTCGACCCTCGGCAATGGCATCGGCAGAGCGACTTAATTCCAGAAAGCCGACATGGCCTAGTCGCGGTGACAGGGTGACATCGGCGGGTTCGCCCGCCATGCGGCTGCGGGTAATCCGGTCCTGCATGACGTTGATGGCACTGAGCATGACATTGAGTGTTCCCGGTGCCTGTACCTTGTCGCCATTGCTCCAGAGATTACTCGCAGCCCCCTTGATGGACTGGCCTAAGCGGCTGAGCATCGAAAATTCGTCACTGTCATCATCCTCTTCCGCCCCCAGTTCTAGAGTTGCGGGCGCATCGGGTATTGGCTCTGCGGATTGCTGCCGCGGTGTTTTACTGACTAGGTCACTATTGAGATTGACCGCGATAATGGTTTCTGCACCCAGTGCGCGACAGACCGATACCGGGACGGGATTTACCAGTCCGCCGTCAACCAGCCAGTGGTTGTCCTGCGCCACCGGCACCAAAACGCCAGGAATAGCGATAGAGGCGCGTACAGCGTCCCAAACCGGGCCTTCTTGCAGCCAGGTTTCCCGCCCCCGGTAAAGGTCAGTGGCCACCGCGGCAAAGCGTACTCTCAAGTCTTCGATATTGGGGTTGCCGTAATTTTCTTTGAAGAAATCGATAAGTCGCCCACCGTGGGCCACACCGCCAGAGGCGAGCAGGCGAATATCCATGAAGTGGAGAATGTCGGTGTTGGTGAGATCGCTGACCCAATCAGCAAAATGGTCTAGTTTGTCGCAGGCATGAACCGCTGCAACCAGCGCGCCAACCGAGGTGCCGCACACAATATCAGGCTCAATGCCGTATTCGCGAAGGCGTTGAATGACACCAATGTGCGCCATACCGCGTGCGCTGCCACTGCCCAAAGCCAGCGCTATTCGCTTTTTGTGTTCAGCCATTGCAGAATTCGTCCTTGTCAGCCCAACTGCACAGTATGCAGCGCTTGGGAACTGTCGTCATTAAACACCGTGGAGTGCTTTGTGAATCTTTCGCAGGTTAGTGGTTGCGACGAAGGCTTTCTCGCCGTGCTCGGTGGTTCACACCGCCTGCACCCGGATGTGGTCGCGGCTTTTTTGCGCTTGCAGCAAGCTGCCGACGAGGCCGGCTTTGCCTTGCGTGCCGTGAGTTGCTATCGCTCATTTGAACGGCAGTTGGCCATCTGGAATGCAAAGGCCACTGGCGTGCGTCCGGTGCTGGACAATGCTGGCAAGCCCCTGCAACGCGACAACTGTGACGACTGGCAGTGGGTGCAGGCGATCTTGCGCTGGTCGGCGTTGCCGGGATCGTCCCGCCACCACTGGGGAAGCGATCTTGATGTTTATGATGCAGCGGCGGTGGCTGCCGATTTTCAGGTACAACTAACGCCGGAGGAAGTGCGCGATGGTGGGCCTTTCTGCGCCCTGCACGACTGGTTTGATGGGCGCATTGCGGGTGATCGCGCTGAAGGTTTTTTTCGGCCCTATTCTTTTGATGCCGGTGGGGTGGCGCCAGAGCGTTGGCATCTTAGTTTTGCGCCGCTTGCGGCTGAGTGTGAGCGCATACTCACACCGGATGCGCTTTATGCTGTGCTGGAGCAGCGAAGCGATTTCGACTTGTGGCCGGTGGTGAAACAACACTGGCAGGAAATTTACCCGCGATTTGTGCTTGCGCCTGACTGCGCGCAGGCCCGTATGGCAACTTGGGGAGAAGGGCGTTGAGTGGTCAATACGATACCGGCGTGCTGTGGCAGACGATCAAGGCAGAGGTGCGCGAGTTTAGTGCGCGTGAAACTTATTTGGCCAGTTATTTTTACGCCAACGTGCTCAATCACGACAATCTCGCATCGGCGTTGAGCTTTCATATTGCCACGCGGCTTGGCTGCGACAGCGTTCCTGAAATGACGCTCGCCGAAGTTTTTGATGCTGCGCTAACGGCTAACCCTGACATATTGCAGGCGGCGGTCGCCGATATCTTTGCGCACTACGAGCGTGATCCAGCGTGTAATTACTACGCCCTGCCGGTACTCTATTTCAAGGGCTTTCAGGCCGTACAGGGCTATCGGTTTGCACATTGGCTGTGGCAGCAGGGCCGGCGGTCTCTGGCGCTGTTTCTCCAAAACCGTATTTCGGTAACGCTGGACGTGGATATTCACCCTGCGGCGAAGATCGGTCAGGGCATTATGGTCGATCATGCAACCGGTGTTGTGATTGGTGAAACTGCGTCGATCGGCAACAATGTGTCCCTGCTACATGGCGTAACGTTGGGGGGCTCGGGAACTGCTCACAACCCGCGTCATCCTCAGGTAGGCAATGGTGTGCTGATTAGTGTCGGCGCCAAATTGTTGGGGAATATCCGCATCGGAGATGGCGCAAAAATTGCTGGCGGTAGTCTCGTTATCAACGACGTTCCGGAGCATGCAACGGCTGCTGGTGTACCTGCCAAAATTGTGGGTGCGCCGCTGCAGTCCTCACCCTCTTTTGATATGGATCACGGTGTGTAAAAAATGCTGTTGCTCATCCGCCAAACAGGCGTACAGTTAAGGGCCAGCTTGGCTATACATCGAATAAACCAATGTAGCAAAATTGGTGCAATATGCAGGAGGCTAAAGAAAAACAATGAGCGTTAAGTTGCTGGATAATAAAGCATTTTATGGCTACCGGGTACGACGGACCGTCGACGGTGAACTGTATCAGGAGTATCACTCGCTGAAGGCGAGTGGCAAGCGCTTGGTGGGAGCCAACCGTAAAACGATCGAAAAAAAGGCTCATGAACGTGATCAGGAGCTTGAAATCGCCCAGCAAAAAGCGCGTGATGCCAGTAAGGATGAGCGCTGCTTTAACGCCGATGGCACGGTGAAAGGAATCAGCTATCTGTTAAAAACCGAGAAAAGTGGCA
>JBLHMO010000092.1:0-13032 GCA_047622145.1 Paracoccaceae bacterium
AGGTGGGCGGCGCCAGCAATCCCTTTGTGTCGTTTTTTCTGGTGCCTATTTGCATCGCCGCAACAACGCTGCCCTGGCGCTTTACCTGGCTGATTGCCGCGATCAGCGTCAGCGCGTATAGCGCACTTTTGTTCTTCTATAAGCCCCTGCCGCCATTGGAGCCACACCACACGGGTACAGGCATCAGCCTGCACATTGTCGGCATGTGGTTTAACTTTGCGGTCAGTGCCGTACTCATCACCTATTTTGTGGTGCAGATGTCGATCGCCGTTCGTCGCCGCGACCAGGAACTGGCTAAAGTGCGCGAGCAGCGTCTTCAAGATGAGCAATTACTCGCCATTGCCACCCTCGCTGCCGGCACCGCCCATGAACTTGGCACGCCGCTGAGTACCATGCGTATCATTACAGATGAGCTACTGGACGACGAGGCACTGCCAAGCAGCCTCCGCCGGGACGTCGTGACACTCGACAGTCAACTCATGCTCTGCAAAGATATTTTGGGACGGCTGACCACCACCGCACAGGATTTCAGCGCGGGGCGCACCCGCCACATACCCGTTCACAAATTTTTCTCACTTTTAAAAGAACATTGGCAGCTGCTCAGGCCCTCACTCCACAATGTGCAGTTCACTATCGAGCTGCCTAGCGACACGCTCATGCTAATGGACACCACCTTAGAGCAGGCCATCATTAACCTGCTGAACAATGCAGCCGATGTCAGTCCCGACAAGGTAAGTTTGCAGTGTTTTCTCGATGAGGATACTTTTGTCGTCGCCATTGAAGATGAGGGGCCGGGCTTACCCAGTGCTCAGGCCGAAAAACTCGGCACCCTTTTCGTCTCAACCAAGGGCAAAGGGCTGGGGCTTGGCTTGTTTGTTAGCCACGCCGCCGCCAATCGCTATGGTGGCGAGTTGCTCTGGCACAATCGCAAACCCCTTGGCAGCCGGGTGGAACTGCGCCTGCCCCGTAAGGGAGTGTTAATTGATGAGTAGCGAACACCTGCTGCTAGTAGACGACGACGCCGTTTTCGTTGAAGTGATGGCGCGCGCCCTGCAAAAACGTGGTTTTACGGTAAGCATCGCTGCCAACGTTGACGAAGCCGAAAGTTTGCTGGATAAACACATCTTCACCAAGGCATTGATCGACTTGAAAATGGAAGGCCGCTCCGGCCTTGCGCTAATTCAAACCCTCAGCCAGCGTCAGCCCAACTGCCGCGCCCTGATGCTCACGGGCTATTCCAGTATCACCACCGCCGTCGAAGCCATCCGCCTTGGCGCTCACAACTATCTGTGCAAGCCCGCGTCTATTAAAGATGTACTGGTAGCCTTTGGTGATAAAACCTCGGTCGACATTCAGATTCCCGACAACCCGCCGTCCGTAGAGCGAGTGGAATGGGAGCATATTCAGAAAGTGTTGGCGAAAAACGAAGGTAATATTTCGGCGACGGCGCGAGCTCTGGGAATGCACAGGAGAACCTTGCAGCGCAAATTACTGAAAAGGCCCGTACGGCAATAGCGAGCACGCAGTAAATCTCGACAGACACCTGTGGAAAGATACCAAAATCGCCCGAATCGCCTTGCTTATTCGGGCCTACGCCTTAGCTTAGAAATATATTTTGAGTGCCAAAGCGAATTGCTTGTAATCTTTCCCCAACCAAAGGTGCTGTAGGCCAACACCTACCGTACTGCTACCAAAACCCACTTCTACGCCAGCCGCCGGTCGATTAATTTCGTCCAGCACTCTGCGGGCGCCGTCCGATTCCTTGATGCGCTGGTAACTGTGGCCCACCTTAAATTCGGCATAGGCCCAACTACCTGCTCTATACCCAACAAAAACATTGTGACTGTAGATGTCGTAATCATCGGCCGGCGGAACAACGAAAGTCTGACCAAAAACAGTGGCTATAGGGAAACCCTTCAACAAATCAAAGTTCGTGAGCTGGCTATAGTCGGACTCCACCAACACGCCATTAGAACGGTAGCCCAAGCTAATGCCCGTACCAATGGCGGCATCACCATTACCCACATATTCCGCATCGCCCAACACAGACTTAAGCGACAACTGAAAACGGTCTTGAGAAGCGTCTGCGAAGGCAGAAGAAATACAAAAAAGCAGGCAGGTGAGGATGATTTTCTGAGGCATAAAATGATGCTCCATCGAAAATATTATTGGTGTATAGCCGCATCAGAATGGCATGTCGAGAAGTAGACAATCAATCGCAACGAAAAAGTCCGCAAAATGCGGGCTTCCTGAGTCAGCTAAAAATATGGCTTAGAGCTGCGAACGACCCTTGTTGGCGGCAATGCGCAAGCGCAGAGCGTTCAACTTGATAAAGCCTTCCGCATCTTTCTGGTTGTAAGCGCCGGCGTCGTCTTCAAACGTCGCTATCGCCTCATCGAACAAGGAATTTTCAGATTTGCGACCAACCACAATCACATTACCTTTATACAACTTAAGGCGCACCACACCGTTTACAAAGGCCTGGGATTCGTCGATGGCGGCTTGCAACATGCGGCGCTCAGGGCTCCACCAGTAGCCGTTATAAATCAGCTTGGCGTAGCGCGGCATCAACTCGTCTTTCAAATGCGTGACTTCGCGATCAAGAGTGATGGATTCGATAGCCCGGTGGGCGCGCAACATAACCGTGCCGCCGGGGGTTTCGTAACAGCCGCGTGACTTCATTCCCACGTAGCGGTTTTCAACAAGGTCCAGCCTGCCAATACCATTGTCACCAGCCAGTTTGTTCAATGTTTCCAGCATTACGGCAGGGCTGAGCTCCTTGCCGTCCAGCGTCACCGGGTCACCTTTTCTGTAACCCAATTCAATATAGGTTGGGGTATCGGGTGCGGCCTCGGGGCTAACACTCCAACGCCACATGTCTTCTTCTGCTTCTGAATAGGGATCTTCCAGATTGCCGCCCTCGTAAGAGATATGCAGCAGGTTGGCGTCCATGGAGTAAGGAGACTTTTTCTTCTGGCCGGCAAAATCCACGGGAATGTTGTTCTGTTCGCAGTAATCCATCAATTTTTCGCGGGAGTTCAAATCCCACTCACGCCATGGCGCAATAACCTTGATGCCGGGTTTAAGCGCGTAGGCACCCAACTCAAAACGCACCTGGTCATTGCCCTTGCCGGTGGCGCCGTGAGAAATAGCGTCGGCCCCGGTTTCATTGGCAATCTCAATCAGGCGTTTGGCGATCAGCGGGCGGGCAATAGAGGTGCCCAGCAAGTACTCACCTTCATAGAGGGTATTGGCTCGGAACATCGGATAGACAAAATCGCGTACATACTCTTCGCGCAGGTCGTCTATGTAGATTTCCTTGATACCCAAGGCTTTCGCTTTTGCGCGTGCAGGCTCAACTTCCTCGCCCTGGCCGATATCCGCAGTAAAGGTTACGACTTCGCAGTTATAGGTTTCCTGCAGCCATTTGGCGATTACCGAGGTATCTAGGCCGCCTGAGTAGGCAAGCACCACTTTGTTAATATCTGACATGAAGCATCTCCAGAGCTCGCGAGCGCGACCCCGCATTGATTCCAACAGCCTAAGCGCCAATAAACGCTCGAGCGAAAAAGGGGCGGAATTTTACCCTATTCGAGCTGCCGGTGACAGGCCGACACGTTGGATCGCAGCCCCAAACACAGACTGCGAGCTGCCGGAGGCGCCTGCCGATGATCGGTAAAGCGACATCTCAGCCCACTTACTCGGCGCAGTGTTTTCTTCCTCTTTAGTGAGCTTGCGCTTATATGGGGCCCAGCTTGCTTTAATCAAACCGCCGAATCCGGTAGCATGCGCCCTCAGCCACGACAACGCCAAAAAATGCCCGCAGCCACGCACACCCAGACGCCAGACCAACTGATCCTCACTAGACCGGACGACTGGCACGTACATTTACGTGATGGCGACGCACTCCCACAGACTACACGGGATATGAGCCGCTATATGGGCCGCGCGATTGTTATGCCCAATCTTACGCCGCCCATTTGCAGTATTGCTCAGGCAGAGGCCTATCACACCCGCATCTGCGCAGCCATGCAGGGGCTACCCCGGCAGTTTGAACCGCTAATGGTGTTGTATCTGACGGACAACACGACAAGGGCCGATATCAAAGCAGCCGCTGCGAGCGAGCTTGTTTACGCTGCCAAACTCTACCCGGCGGGCGCAACCACCAACTCTGATTCCGGCGTTACCAATATTTCCGCGCTGGCGCCGGTGCTGGCCGAAATGGAAGCGCAGGGGCTGCCCTTGCTGGTTCACGGTGAAGTGACCCATGACAATGTGGATATTTTTGACCGCGAAAAACGCTTTATAGACGACACCCTGACGGCCCTAGTCAAGGACTTTCCAGCCTTGCGCGTGGTACTCGAGCACATCACCACCGCCGATGCGGTCCAGTTTGTAAGTAACGCCAGCAGTAATGTAGCAGCCACCATCACTGCGCATCACCTGCTGTACAATCGCAATCACATGCTGGTTGGCGGCATTCGCCCCCATTACTACTGCCTGCCCATTCTCAAGCGCGGCAGTCATCAGCAGGCGCTAATCAATGCTGCCACCTCTGGCTCCACGAAATTCTTTTTGGGCACCGATTCGGCACCCCACCCGCGCAACAAAAAAGAAGCTGCTTGTGGCTGCGCCGGTTGCTATACCGCCCACGCCGCCATCGAGCTATACGCCGAAGCCTTTGAACAAGCCAATGCGCTAGACAAATTGGAAGCCTTCGCGAGCTTTCACGGACCGGATTTTTACGGACTACCGCGTAACGGCGATACCATCACACTCCAGAAAAATTCCTGGACGGCGCCAGCAGAACTTTTGCTTGGTACAACACCCTTAAGCCCATTGCGTGGCGGAGAACAAATCCAGTGGTCAGTAATCAATGAACGATGACCTGGACGACAGGCCCTACCCCATAGCGACACGTTTTCGTGGATTTCTACCCGTAGTCATCGACGTTGAAACGGGCGGTTTTCAATCAAAGACTGACGCCATTTTGGAAATTGCGGCCAGTTTTGTGGACTTCAACGACGATGGTGAATTGGTTGTCACCAAAACCCTGGACTATACCGTCGAACCTTTTCCCGGCGCCAACCTCGAGCAGTCTGCCTTGGAATTCACTGGCATTGATCCCGATCATCCCGATCGCGACGCTAAGAAGGAAGTCATTGTATTCGGGGAACTGCTGAAAGCGGTCCGTCAAAAAGTCAAAGATGCGGGCTGCAACCGCGCCATTCTCGTTGGCCATAACGCACATTTCGATCTGGGTTTTGTCATGGCCGGCGCCGAGCGCGGCAATATCCGCCGCAACCCCTTCCACCACTTTTCCGTGATTGATACCGCCAGCCTCTCTGGGCTGGCTTATGGCCAGACCGTGCTGGCCAAGGCCTGCGAAGCCGCCGGCCTGAACTTCAATAATCGCGAAGCCCATAGCGCAGCCTACGACACAGAGATGACCGCACGCCTGTTCTGCACCATCGTAAACCGCTGGCAAACACTAGGTGGCTGGCAGTGGCCGCCTGAGCACGAGCAGAACTAGTCCAGAGGAACGAGCACGCATAATTCACACAATTGCTCGTTCTTCGTCACAATTACCCGATTTTTAAGCTAACATTCACGGGTAATTCGCCTATTCTTGTAACTGAGATCTGTTACGAGACTATCGGGAGCCCGCCAAGGGTAACTGTCGATTTATTTAGGCTATACCGGCACGGTCATATGATGGGTCACGTTCGAATATTGCGCCAGCCAAGTGGCGCGCAATTTCACGCGATCATTTCCTACCGAGATTGCGATTTCACGCCCGACGACGGCGCCATTTCGTAACGCTTGCAGGCGAGCAGCCGCAAGCTCGCCATTGAGGCTGCACTCAACTGGGTAGACAATAAATTTGGCAACTCTTACCACTTAACTCCCGCTGCGCCTAAGTTTCAGGCTCGGAACGAGCGCCCAACAGCTCGTACTTTAATAAGCAACCACGTTTCTTACGCCCATAAAAAAGGCCGCAATTGCGGCCCTTTCAACGTAGCAGCTGTAATTACAACTTATCGGCATTCTGCGACAGGTAGGCAGCAACACCGTCTGGTGATGCGTCCATGCCCTTGTCACCTTTGTTCCAGCCAGCTGGGCAAACTTCACCGTGCTCTTCATGGAACTGCAATGCCTCAACCAGGCGGACCAGCTCGTCAATGTTGCGGCCCAGCGGCAGGTCGTTAATGGTCTGTGAACGAACAACACCCTTGTCGTCAATCAAGAAAGCACCGCGGAAGGCAACGCCACCGGCTGCTTCTACATCATATGCACGGCAGATATCGTGGCGCACATCAGCAGCCAGCGTGTAAGCCACCTGACCAATACCGCCTTTATCTACCGGCGTATTGCGCCATGCGTTGTGAGTAAACTGCGAGTCGATGGAAACACCGATTACCTCAACACCCAGCTCTTTAAACTTGGAAACGCGGTGATCCAGTGCGATCAGCTCTGAGGGGCACACAAAGGTGAAGTCCAGCGGGTAGAAAAATATCAGCGCGTACTTGCCCTTAATCGTTTCGCTCAAAGTAAATTCGTCAACGATCTCGCCATTACCGAGAACCGCTGCACATGTAAAGTCAGGAGCAGGTTTGCCTACGAGTACACCCATAATTATCTATCCTCCAACGTTCATTAAATTGAATAGTGACTGTCGCCAGCGAGCTGCTGACGCAAAGCGTGCAGGCATGATACACGCCCCCTACAATCAGTAAAAGGTGAATTTTACGTATTAATGATAGATAAAAACTATCGACTACAAAGGCAGAAAATTGTTTCGAAGAATATTGTAATTAACAATCATTCTCATTATCATTATCCACTCCATCAACCGCTCTATCGGTGCCTCACTATGTACGTTTGTATTTGCAACGGCGTCACAGATCGCGATATTCACCGCGCACTGGATAGCGGCGATCGCAATTTTCGCCAGGTGAGCAGGTCTCTCGGGCTGGCCAGCCAATGCGGTAGCTGCGAAGAGCTAGCACGAGACATTATTAAAGATTACACACTGGAGGCCTCTCATCAAGCAGCTTTTTACGCCGCCGTTTAACAGCTCGAAATAGTAATACAACGCATTCTCACTTTCATTTAAAATCCCTTTCCAATCAAAGACTTGTATTGACTTTTTAAGCAGAACCTGACACTCTTCCGACACTCGTTAACGGACAGAGGCTGCAATGAAGGGCGACAAAAAAGTTATCGCATTCCTGAACAAAGCACTCGGCAATGAACTCATCGCCATCAATCAGTATTTCCTGCATTCACGCATGTACAAAGACTGGGGGCTCAAGGAGCTGGCTGAGCACGAACACGAAGAATCCATCGACGAAATGAAACACGCAGACAAGCTGAT
The DNA here is from genome assembly GCA_047622145.1 of Paracoccaceae bacterium. Taxonomy (GTDB): domain Bacteria; phylum Pseudomonadota; class Gammaproteobacteria; order Pseudomonadales; family Spongiibacteraceae; genus Litorivivens. The sequence goes on from JBLHMO010000092.1 coordinate 7,379, forward strand.
TGAGCGCATTTTATTTCTCGAAGGCCTGCCCAACCTGCAGGATCTGGGCAAACTGCTTGTGGGTGAAAATACCGAAGAAATGCTCAAGTGCGACCTCAAACTGGAGTTGATGGCCATTCCCGACCTCAAGGAAGGCATTACCTACTGTGAGGAAGTCGCCGATTACGTCAGCCGCGACCTGTTCCAGGACATTCTTGAATCTGAAGAAGAGCACGTTGACTGGCTGGAAACCCAACTGGGCCTGATTGACAAAGTTGGCCTGCAGAATTACCTGCAATCGCAAATGAGCTGAGCTTTACCTTTCTTACTGACCGGCCAGAGAGACATCCAGCAAGCCGAGCTGCACAGCTCGGTGCCGCATAAGAATGACCGAATTCAGTTCATTGAAATTGAATCCGTACAGAACGTGTAGGCGCTCAGCGCCCAACACGCCGCTGAATGGCAGCACGTGAATCACCGTTACGACCACGACGACCTCCCATGCAAACTCAACATGAGGTTTTCAGCGATTCAAAGATTCCGCTGCAACTGCACTATCAATTTAGTTTTCATGGGAACAACCCAATTCTCTTTCAAGGCGGGTGACAGCAAACCGGCCTCTTCAAGCTCATCGCACAAGAGCATCTGGTGAGCCAGATCAAACATATCGAACTGGGTGCAAATCTGACAGTTAGCGTCCAAGGTCAAAAATGAAATGCCGCGAGTTTCCCTGTGGCTGCCATCGTCACGCAGTCCAGGACCGCGATTCATCCAATGGGTAATAATTTCATTGCCCTCCCCCACGTAAAAGCCTTCATAGGGGAAAGTCCAATCCTCCCAGCCATGTTGCATATCGCGGCCGTAGTGAGTCGCTTTAATCTGATCGGTACCACGTGCTTGTACTAGCAAAGTGCCTGCATACTCGCAGGTGTAGATACACTCGGGCGCATAAATTTCGTCAACAAAAAACGTCCACTCATTGCGACGATCCGCTTCGGCGTGATAACTAATGTAGTTTTGGATAAAGGCTTTTTTCTGGTCGGTACTGAGCGTAGCCATCGATGGCCTCCGTTATTTTTATTGGCTCCAGTTTAAAGCGAAGTCCCTCAGCTAGCCACCGCCAAGCGGTCTGACTTTTTGATACGTACAAAGATTCCTGATAGGTGCGACATCCCTGACAGGGCCTCCACGTTCTCGGCACCATCACCCGACAAATAATTAGAGTTCACTCCAGGATGCGCCTGAGCATGACGTAAGCCGTCAGCCTTTTTATGGCCCCAGCACTGGGGAATGGCGACGGTTCTGAGCATCATCTCGTCGCTCACTTTAACCGGAATAGAAATTTCCCCGAAATCCGATGAGACATCCACCATATCACCGGCCAACACACCAATCTCAGCCGCGTCCAGGTGCGAGATATAGGCATAGTTGGTATCGTCTTTCACCAAGCGGGGCACATTAGCCGAGGCTGTGTTCATGCGTTTTATTTCGCGCTTGCCAATCAATTTAAACTGATCACGCTTTTGCAATTCTTCTGCATACAGCGTTTCAGCCCGCTCGTTAAAGGTCTCAACATAGGGCCCGGGCGCCAGGTCAACCTTGCCGTCGTCAGTCAGCACACGATCCGTACCGAGAAAATTTCGACCGCTGTTCTGCTTGAGCAAGATCCCGTGGCGATGCTTTTCCACGAAATCTTTTCGACCCGGCAAGCCTCCCTGTTTGAGCATGCCATCGAGCATTTTCTCAGGAGTGAGCGCAATTTTTCGCAACCAGGATTTGGATGAATACGCGAGTCGGGTATTCAGTTTCAGCAGCACCGCCAGCCACTTTTTATCAAACATGGTTGCGCCCGCCGCCTCGGCCAAGCGCGAATAGATCCACCATTCATGTCGCACATTTTCCGGCTCTGCCACCACCGCGTCGCTATAAGTCATGTAGGGTAGCGGCGTGCAACCCATAAAGCTCTGCAAGGCGTAGGGCACTTCCGAGCGCTCCAGCCACGTGGGCGCTGGTAAAATGTAGTGAGCCAGATTACCCACTTCGTTGCGAAACAAATCGATACAGACCAGCAGCTCCAAGTCAGCGAAGGCACGATCCAGGCGACCGTTGGGGTTGCTACAAGCCAGCAAAGGGTTGCTAGCCTCTACAATCATGCCTTTTACGCGGCCCTGCTCCATATCGTCAGCCAGCATGCCAGAAGGCTGTAAGCCAACCACGCTCACCATACCGTCTTCGCGTACCACTTGAGCGGTGAGTGTACCCGCGTCTTTCACCTGCTTGGCCATATCAATCAGGCCTTCACCTATCAGACTGCCACCGGGCTTATCGAGATTCCCCGAGATCGCATTGATACTTTCCAGCAACCAAAAACAGAGCGTTCCACTACGGCCCTGATTGACACCTGTTGCCATATACAAGGCCGCACCGTTTGCCTTGCTGTGCGCCGCAACCAGATCACGCAAACACTCCGCAGTTACACCAGTAACATCGGCTTGGCGTTCAGGCGTCCACTGGGAAACCAGTGCTTGTAGCTCGGCGTAGCCTTTCATCGTGGCATCAACCAGCGTCTGATCAACACCACCTGTTTTGATAATTTCATTGCAAAAGGCTGCGAGAAAATACAAATCAGTGTCTGGCCGAATAAAATAATGTTCGCCCGCTTGCGCCGTTTCAATTCGCCTGGGATTTATAAACACAACGCGACCACCGCGCTTGGTAATTTCCTTGAAGCGCCGCACGGCTCCGGGCAAATGGTAAAGCGTATTACCAGACACCGCTGGGTTGGCGCCCAACACCATAATAAATTCGGTGCGCTCAATATCCGGATAGGCCAAGCGAAACGGCGATCCGTACATGTCTTCGCACACCCTGAATTTGTTAGTGGTATCACAGGTACCGGTGCCGTACATCCGCTTTGAACCCAGTGCCTGATACAAGGCATTGCGGTATAAGGGCGCGAGTACGTTGGCACCGCCGGCTGAGCCCACCAAATGTGCAAAACTATTGGCACCGTTCTGATCAACCAGTTTACGAATCTTACTGCCAATTTCGGCAATAGCCTGATCCCAGCTAATGGTGTGCCACTCTTTGCCAACACGCTTTTGCGGTGAAGTGATCCGGTCAGGGCTGTTTTGAACCTTATCAAAGTGAATGCCCTTTACGCAGGAATAACCCTTACTGACGACGTGCTTCTTGTCTGGGCGAATAACCACAACTCGATTATCTTGAACATCTACCTCAAGACCACAGGTGGCTTCACAGGTTCTGCAAAAGGTGATTTTGGTTTCAACGCTATTATTGTTATCGGTCATGGGCCGGCATGCTCCTGGATTTTTTAGCTTCTAGAAAGAGGGATTTTGAGATTTTTCACGCGGCCTTCATCTAGTCCGACCGGCGCAGAAATGGCTTCCGCAATAAAGCGCGCGTTTTCCATAAAGTGAGCTTCCATCTGGGCGTCTTCGCCGTGAAACAAGGTGTACGATGCTGTCAGCAAGGTCGATACCAGCATTTGTGTCAGTGACTCGATGCTGTAGTCCTCGCGTACATCTCCAATGCGTCGGCCCTCTTCCAGCAAGCCTCGAAACTCGACGATATAGCCACCGAGTGCTGCCGAGTTGGCGCTGTCGCTGCGGCCACCGGAGGTGAGGGCAGCTGTAATGAGCGCATGTAATTTAGGTGAGTGCAGAAGATAAGCAGCCCAGCGTTTGAATATTTGCTCTATACGTTCACTGGTACTGTCAAAACCTGCACAGCACTCTTCTACCAGCGCTTTAAAACTCTGCTCGCGGCGCTCGGCCATGCAGATCAGTAGAGCAATCTTGCTGGGGAAATAGTTAAACAAGGTAGTGCGGGATACACCGGCCGCCACGGCAATCTCATCCATGCCGGTTTCTTCGTAGCCTTGGCTCAGGAAGAGCTCCCGCGCCTGCCGTAAAATAGCCACCGTCGTCGCCTGTTTTTTTCTTGCCCGCAAGCTCTCTGCCATATCTACTCCCAATGCCGACACCCAGTAAGCCAAATATAAAGCCTGAACTCAAGTACATATTTGAATTTGAGTTCAGAATTTTTGGCCGAGGGATATTAGGCACTGCTATAGACCCAGAAAACCTGATGGCAAAATAGGGGGGGGCGGCGCATCACCAAGGTAGCCCACTACGTTGCTGGAGGCATTCTATTGGTTAACTTTCCCGTGGGTGGAAGGCAGATATCGGCCGAGCCTAGAACCTACGGGCTCGGCCTGTAATACTTTTTTAAGTCGTTAAAGCGTGTGCTCAAGGTCCGGCTTGAGCGCAGCAGACGGTCCCGCCACTACTCTCTGATCTGGTCTTCGAACGGCTTATGCGCCTGAGAAATCACATACTGCCTAATCGACTCAGTATCGTCTTTGCTCAACTTGCTCCCGAAAGATGGCATGCCCTGCCCTGCACGCGCGCCACCCAAAATCACTGAATTCCAGGCCTCCGGCACGGCCAGCAGCGGCGTCCAGCGCAAGTCTGGCAGCAAACCACTGGAAACGACATTGTCTCCGTGACAAACAATACAATTGCCCGCGTATAAGACCTCGCCGGCAACCAACATACTGCTGTTAGCGCTCTGGGCCGGCGGCGTCGGTCTGGACAGATGTCTCTCAGCGATGGCGGGAAGCTGCGCTTTGCCGCCCAGCTTGAAAACCATTAAACGGCCCACGCCGGGCGCGCTCTCAGCTGGAAAAAGCCCGCCATAAATCAGTGCGAAAGTGCCTCCCCAACCCGAGGCAACCGCAATGTATTGCTCGCCGTCGATTGCGTAACTGATTGGCGCAGCAACAATGGCGGTTTGCGCAAAATGGTTCCAGAGTCGCTCACCGGTTTTGGCATTGTAAGCAACAAATTTAGCATCGGCATTGCCCTGAAAAACCAGCCCACCCGCCGTTGACAAAAGCCCGCCGTTCCAAGGGCTGCCATGATCAACAGCCCAAGCAGCTTTTTGTGCCACCGGATCCCACGCCACTAATTGCCCTTTGGTTGCTGCGCGCAGCGCTTTGAATTGCGCCATATCTGTGGGAAATGAACCATAACGAACGTCATAGCCCGTATTCCAACCGACATCATGGTGTTTATAGTCAGGGTCGTCCGCAAAAATAAAGCCCCCTTCATACGTTGGAATGTAGACCAAACCGGTTTGCTGACTGAAAGACATCGGGTGCCAATTATGACCACCGGTTGGGCCGGGCGTTTGCATGAAAAAATCTTTGCCGCCGGCGCGCGCCTCGGGTACCTCTACCGGTCGTCCGGTATCCGTATCGACATGAGTTGCCCAGTTTACGTCCACGTAGTTTTCGGCTGAAATAAACTCGCCGCTTGCCCGGTCAATAACATAGAAGAAGCCATTCTTGGGCGCCTGCATAATGACCTTACGCTTTTTACCCTTGATCTCAAGGTCGGCAAGAATCATGTGTTGGGTTGCCGTGTAATCCCAGTTGTCTCCCGGCGTTGTCTGGTAATGCCAAACATATTCGCCGGTATCGGGGCGCACGGCTACAATTGACGACAGAAACAAGTTGTCGCCGCCACCCGGGCTGCGCACACTCTGATTCCAGGGTGAACCATTACCCACACCGATATATAGCAAATCCAGTTCAGGGTCGTAAGCCATGGAATCCCAAGCCGTACCGCCGCCACCGTGCTCCCACCAAG
>JBLHMO010000093.1:0-12910 GCA_047622145.1 Paracoccaceae bacterium
ACCAAAGAATTGCTCGACCACGGCATTGTACCAGCACGCACCCACATCCCGCCATCGAAGCGCGTATGCCATATTCCACCAATAATTCATCATAAGCTTTACTCGTGTATTGCGAGCCTCTGCCGCGTAACCCTACAAGGCTGCGTAGTTTGAAATGCACTCAATAACAGTGGTTTGACGATCGATAATGGCAGGGAGCAAATTGCGTTTTACCGCAACCGCGCTCTCTGCCACCGCAGTCTAGCTATCCGTTCAAGCCAGCTGCAACCATTCTTTGAGACTGTTTCCAATCTCGGTAATTTCCTCACGACAGACTTCGTGCTGCATGGGATAACTGTGATAGTTGGGTTTAAAGCCCATGCTTTGAAGAATTTGATTGGCGGTATGCCCCATAGTTTCTGGCACCATGGGGTCTTGGCTGCCATGAAAAATATGAATAGGCAGGGCGTTGTTCACTTCCGACAGCTTTACTTCCTTGGCAGTGGCGAAATACGTAGACATGGTCATTAAACCCGCCAAGGTCTTGGGATAAGAAAGCGCGGCGTGATACACCACTGCCCCGCCCTGACTAAAACCCGCCAACACAATGCGCTCACTGGCTATACCTGCATCCAATTCGCGTTGAATTAATTCTCCCACCGCGGCAGAAGACGATTCTATCTGCACTATATCAATCTCGCGCTCTATCGACATAGCGAGTATGTCGTACCATGCGGGCATCACCATGCCGCCGTTTATCGTGACGGGTATCTCTGGTGCATGGGGGAATACGAAACGAACACCATGATTATCTGGTAAACCGAGTTGAGGCACCACTGGAACAAAATCATGGCCGCTGGCACCCAATCCGTGCAGCCAAATCACGGCAGCATCTGCCATACCTTGCGGTTCTATTACTTCACATTTGAGCAAGATCTAGCTCCTGAGCGTTAATAAGTTGCGGGTAAAATATCACGGTCGGACTATTCAAGCCTGTGCTTGAATAGTCCACATTCCTTTAGGCCATGCCTATAAGCATGGCCTTAGAGCACATCTGCAATCATTTACCCTTGCGCGCCTTGATGTCGACTATCGCCTGAAATCCTTCTTCGTTATCTTGAATAGTGACCCCTGACACCGAATACTTGGCATCACTAATCACCATTCCCACGCCATCTCTCACTCGAACTCGGCGGGTAATCGGCTTTGCTTGCCGGGCAAAATCTTTTGACTTAATTTCATAGTCATCTGAAATATCAATACCGGTGCCACTCACCACGCCAGACATCACCTCTGCCAGCGACTCACCGTCAATATACTGAGAAGATATTTCCTTTATCTCAGCGATTGAGGTGAGCTCTGAAGAGTTGATCTTTTCGGTGATCTTTTGATTTAATCCGGCAATATCTTGAGCATCATCAATTTTAGAACTTACGCCCTTTAAAATTGAACCGCATATTTTGGCATAAGATTTTGATGTTGCTCTTGGCGAGACTTTAAGGAAAGAGTCTATCCAGTATTTTGTTTTCTTACCAAGGTTGTCAACAACAAAGACTCCTTGAGAATTTGGCAAAATCAAAACTCCCTTTTGTATATTGTTGAGAGAAATACCACTTCGTTCTATTATGTCAAAAGAGTTAGAAGATTCTGTGATTTCAATAAAGTCATCTTTGCTCTCGATTTTAAGAACGGCAAGCGCACTAGATGCCACTCCATCTACTTCTACCCCCGCAAAGAGCAATAAAACAAGATCGCCAGCCGATATGTTTTGGTGTGCTGAGGTTGCGTATAGATGCTTTGCAACAGCCTGAGTCTGCTCAACAAAAGCACTTGGCTCGTCAAATATCCTTGTAGAAATATCTGCCATCACATTCAATGACAAGTCGGACTCATGAAAGAAGTCATATGTTTCTTGCTGTTTTGAAAGCGGAATAAGATAGTTCTGAAAAAGTAGTTTAACTAATGAATCACTGATTTTCGATTCTTCGTTTGCAAGACGGATGCCTTCTTCGCGTATTTTGCTGCCCACTCGATGCACTGCCACATTTGTTAGTCGTGCAGAACTTACATCCAACATTTTCTACTCCACTGATTACTTATTATTGATGTCGATTACTTGCTGAATCAACATAAAATCTACATTATTTGTATTGGGGCGATAACTCATTGCCAGCAGCGCATACCGAAGGAACTTTAAAGTGGGAAGCTTACTAGCGCCATAAAAACGTTTCACGCGCTAATAACATCGGCTTGTGCGCGCAGTGGAACAGCGATAAATCACTGTTCCACTGCAGTTGCTCAAGATTCGAGCTCAGCACCCGTCGCTCTGCAGATATTACAGAGATGTGTTAACGACCCAAAATACCACGAGCTATTACTTCCTTCATTATTTCTGAGGTGCCGGCATAGATAGTTTGAATAAGGTCATCGCGATAGAAACGCGAATAGGATATTCGTCAGTATAACCATAGCCGCCGAATAACTGCAGGCATTCGTTCACCATTTTTACCTGTATTTCAGTGGTCGCATATTTGATCATTGCGGCATCTTCGACAGTCATAGTAGCGGCAGCAAACTTCGCCATATGCTGGTCAAGCTGGACTTCCCAGGGTTCGCTAGACAGTTGTGGTGGCAGTCGTTGTAGTGGTATTAGCCAGCTTGCTCGTAGTTTTTTATCCGCAGGACATGCCCGGCGACACAATATTGTCTGCAACCACAGTCGAGGCACCTGTCGGACTTGCGAATAATAGGAATGATGCGACTCTTGATAGTACTGACGAGGGACTTTATTTGAAGCGCGATGATGGGGCGGCTGTGAAAATTCAGCTACAGGGAGCAGCAGTGGAGAGTTTTTCTCCTACCCACCGGCGGCCTTCTCAATAGGGTATGCAAAAGTATCGCGGAGGCTTGACGCCCCGTCTGCCGGCCCTTCCCAGACAGAGATAAACCTCTACTCAGGCACGGGCAAGCGTCCGCTCCGGCGGGGTTTTTTTTGTGAACGTCAGCATCATGCTGTAATCTTTCCCGCCGCGATTGGTCGCAGACCGCATTTATGGTATAAAATTATAACTATATATCATATATGTTCCGGGCCGCGTAATGCGGCCTGCCGTTCGGGAGAATTTATGGAAACCAGCACCAAAACCGCGAAAGAAATATACCTCGAAGTGCAGGCCAATCCGGCGCGCATGCGCTTTGGCTTTGGTGAAAAGGCTATTTTGGTCAATATTGATCCGCAAAAGGCCTACACCCGCACTGACCTGTACAAAACCGCCTACGAAACCGATCCGCGCCAGTTGGAATACGTTAACGATTTGGCCAAGGTCTTTCGCGCCAAAAACTGGCCGGTGGTGTGGACTCATGTGGCCTATATGGAGTCAGGCGAGGATGCCGGCATTTGGGGCACACGCACCGACACGCCGGATAGCCTGCAAAACATCAAATTCGATTCTGAGCGCAGCGAGTTTGATGAGCGTTTGGAAATCGACACCGTTAAAGACGTTATTTACCTCAAGAAAATGCCCTCGGCCTTTTTCGAAACCCGGCTGCAGTCGCTGTGTACTTGGCACAAGGTGGACACGGTGATACTAACCGGCGGTTCCACCTCAGGCTGTATTCGCGCCACCGCGGTTGAATCGCTCTCGCGGGGCTATCGCACCATCGTGCCTGAGGAGTGCGTGGCCGATAAACACGAGAGTTATCACTACGCCAACCTCACGGATATCTCGTTAAAATACGCCGACGTTGTGGGCGTGGAAGAAGTATTTGACTGGTTGCGAGCCAATTAAGTGAAAGAAGATCCCGGCTTCTACGACTACTGGCCTTATCACAATCGCCCCAAAATCGAATGGCCTAATGGTGCAAAGCTGGCGTTTTGGGTGGCTCCGAATATTGAGTACTACGAACTCAACCCCCCAGCTAATCCGCAGCGTGCCGCGTGGCCGCAGCCGAATCCGGCATTGCCCGGGTACACCATTCGGGACTACGGCAATCGCGTGGGCCATCAGCGGCAAATGGAGTTGCTGGATAAATACGGTATTCGCGGTTCTATTTCCCTGTCTACTGCCTTGTGCGACCACCACCCGGAAATCATCGAACGCTGCGCTGAGCGCAACTGGGAATTTTTCAGCCACGGCATCTACAACACCCGCTATACCTATGGCATGTCTGAGGCTCAGGAGCGCGAGACGATTCGCGACTCTATCGAAACTATTTATAAACATACCGGACAAAAATGTGCAGGTTATTTGGCGCCGGCGCTCTCGCACTCGGAGCTGACGCTGGATTTGTTTGCGGAGGTCGGCAGCGAGTTGTTTGGCGATGAGGCCGGTATTTATACCTGCGATTTGTTTCACGACGATCAGCCCACACCGATCAATTTGCGCAGCGGCAAACGTTTTGTGTCTATTCCCTATTCATTAGAGATGAATGACACCATCGCCTACGTGGTCAATAAAATCGAACCGCGCCGCTACGGGCAGCAGCTCAAGGATAATTTCGATCGCCTTTATCAGGAAGGCGCCGACAGCGGCACCATCATGTGCATTCCCACCCACAACTATCAGGTGAGTTGCCCGCACCGGATGAAGGCCTTTGAAGAAGCACTGGAATATATCACCGGCCACAGCGATGTGTGGGTAACCACCGGGCGCGAAATTGCCGAATATTTTACGGAACATTATTACGACACGGTGTTGGCCGACATCGCCGCAAAAGGGGAGCTGAGCTGATGGCATTGGACGACAGCTATCTGCAATACCCCGAGCGCCGCTACGGTATGGATCATAAGCGGTATGACTGGAGCATGCTCAGCGAGCGCAAAGCCGTGAGCTGGCCGCAGGGTAAAACGCTGGCCCTGTGGATTAACGTCAATTTGCAGTTTTATCCACTGAGCCAGCAGGGCATTCCCTTCAAGGTGCCGGGCGGCATGACCATGCCCTACCCAGATTTGCGACATTATTCCCTGCGTGACTATAGCAATCGAGTGGGATTGTTTCGCGTCTTGAAGGCACTGGATCAACATAGCTTAAACCCCACCTTCGCGGTGAATACTCGCCTGGCCGAGCGCACGCCTTATCTGATGCATTTGCTGAAAGAGCGCGGCGACGAGATACTCTGCCACGGCTATCATATGGACGCACTGCACTACGGCGGTCAGGCTCGGGACGATGAGGCGGAATTGGTAAAGCGCTCTCTTGATGGCTTGCGCTCCATCAGCGGTCAGGACGTGCGCGGCTGGTTGTCGCCGGTCAAGAACGAATCGGACAACACCCCTGAGCTGCTGGCTGAAAACGGCGTTCAGTATTTTTGTGATTGGGTGAACGACGATATGCCCTATGCATTCCGCACCGAGGAAGGCCCGCTATGTGCGATGCCTTTGTCGACGGAGTTAGATGACCGCTTTATATTGCAGAATAACCAGCATTCGGAAGCGTCTTATGTCGAGCAGATGCAAGACGCCTGTGATTTTCTCATTGATGAGGCCGGTCGGCAGGGTGGTCGTATGCTCTCGCTGACTATTCATCCTTGGCTGCTGGGCCAGCCCCATCGAATAGTTTATCTGGAACAAGCGTTGGCCTATATTGCCGCCAAGCCCCAGGTGTGGAGCGCAAGCGCGTCCGAGATTATGGATTGCTGGCAGGCGCAGCAGTTGTAAGTCCGAAAGCGGCCGCGCCGGCGCCTGACACTCCGGTGGCTTATTCAGGCCTACGCAAGTCCGTCGAGCGTCCAGGTCGCACTTTTCGCTACTTATTAATTTCGTAATTTTGGGAAACAGATGAAGCCCCCGCCGCGATTGATTATAATTAAGGCTCATTTGCTGTTGTCTTTATTATGACTGATACCCCTGACGAATCTGACGCTCCAGACGATTCGAAAACCGAAAAGCCTCTGAAGCGTTTGAAAACCGGCGCTCTGTCTCGGCGTTGGCAGCTCTCGCGCGCCGGCATGCAGTTCGGGCGGCGCGCGATGGGCCAGGCTATTCGCGAGCGCTTTGGCAGTGGTGATGACGCGAGCCGAAAGTTAGAGCGGCAGGCGCATATTGATGCCTTTGTTCATGAGCTGGGGAGGCTCAAGGGCAGTATCGTTAAGGTAGGACAAATCATGGCCACCTACGGTGATTATTTGATGCCGCCGGAAGTGGTCGTGGCGCTGCACCGGCTCGAAGACAACACGCCGCCGATGGACTGGTCGGCCATCTACAAACAACTTTTAAGCGAGTTGGGTGAGCAGCGTCTGCAAGAGCTGGATATCGACCAGCAAGCCGTCGCGGCAGCCTCTCTCGGTCAGGTGCATCGTGCGCGCCATAGAGAAAGTGGCGAAGAGCTGTGCCTCAAAGTTCAGTACCCCGGTGTGGCCAAAACTATCGACGCCGATTTCAATGACCTGATTCGCTTGTTCCGGCTTTCGCGCATGCTCGAATCTACCCGCAGTGTCGACGATTGGTTTAGCGATATCCGCGATCTGCTGCACCGTGAAGTGGATTACAACAATGAGCGCCAGGAACTGGAGTTTGCCCGCCAGAATTTGCAGGGCGATGAGCGCTTCGTAGTGCCGAAAGTATTCCCTCGATACTGCAGTGAGCGCGTGTTGTGTATGTCGTGGGAGCAGGGCGAGTCTATCAACCACGAGTCGGTATCCGCGTTACCCCAGTCAACGCGCAATGCATTGGGTGAATCCATTTTGGATTTGTTTCTAACCGAGCTTTACGACTGGCAGCGCATGCAAACCGACCCCAATTTTGGTAACTACCGGGTGCAAATTGATGGCGATAATGCGCGCTTGGTGCTGCTCGATTTTGGTGCCATCCGGCCGTTGCCGGATGAATTTTCAGGCGACTTCAAGCGAATGATTAAGGCGGCTTATCACAATGACAAGCCGGGCTTTCTCGACAGTTCGATTGCCTTGGGTTTTATGAAGGCGAGCTATCCTGAAGTGGTGCTGGATAATTTTACCGACATCGGTATGGATATTTTGGAACCGCTCAAACCACGGTCAGATGCACTACCTGCACAGGCGATTAGTGATGGTGCTTACGACTGGTATAACAGCCAGCTACCCAAGCGTATTGCCAAGCGTGCACTGGCTGCCTCTATCAGTAAATATTTTGCCTTGCCGCCCAAAGAGTTCCTGTACGTAATGCGCAAGCTGATGGGCGTGTATGCTCTTATTGGTGCACTGCGCGGCCAGTTTTTTGCCGACCACCTGCTGCGCAGGCATATCGACTGATCGCTCATCGACCTTACCTGTGTTCTCCGGTAGTCTTAGACCCAAACAATACCAATGTTTATGAAGGAGTAATCGATGGCGTCGGGCCCCAACAGTCAGGCACTACCCTGGTGGGATCAGTTGCAGGCGGATGCCGACAAGCAATCAGATCACACCAATATTAGTGATGGCCGCATACTCAGCATAGCGGCAACGGCCGCCTTGGACAGAGTGGCGCGTACCGGTTTGGGGGCCATGGTTTGCTCTGCAATGGCGCCGATGTTGCTGGGCAAAGGCAAGCTGCAGCGCGAAAACGAAAAACTGCGTTTTTACAGTCGCTTTGCCGATAGCGTCGATATTGCCAGCACCTTCAACCGGCCGCCCAAGGTAACCGTTGTCGAGCAAGAACCGTCCTGGATTGCATCGCAGCGGCGCTTTCACCCCAAAGCGGTAAATTGCCGTTATTTAAGCTTTGACTCACCTTATCAGCCGCTCAACCCCGCCGTTGCCGATGACTACCTCAGCCACACGCGCAATCGCCGGGCGCATGCTTTGCATTTCTGTCACGGTGAACCGCGTCCAACCCTGTTGTTTATTCACGGCCAGTCGCTGGATAGTTATCGCGTCAACAACTGGTGGTTTTCGCTGACTGAACTCTACGATCAGGGCTACGACGTGCTTATGATGACGCTGCCTTTTCACGGGCCGCGAGCCAGCCGCCATCATCCTATTAGTGGGATGGGCTTTTACACCAATGGCCTTTCTGGCACCAATGAGGCTATGTTGCAGTCTATTTTTGATGCGCGCATCTGGATGGACTATCTGTTTGATCGCGGCGCCCCCCAGCTTGGCGTATCCGGCGTCTCTCTGGGTGGCTATCTATCAGCCTTGCTAGCCTGTGTTGATGATAGGTTGGCTTTTTCCATACCGAACTCGCCGGTGGTGGCGCCGGTGGATATGGCCCTGCAGTGGCAGCCGGTAGCGCCGGTGGCGCAATTGATGTTTTCGCTGGGTGATCTGGACATGGCCGAGATGCGCCATTGCATGGCCTTGCACAGTCCTTTGACTTACCAATCTAAAATTACGCCCGACCGCTTGTTTATTATCAGTGGCGCCGGCGATCGTTTCACCTCGCCGCGGTTTGTGCGCATGTTGCACGAGCACTGGGAGGGTAGCCGTATTCACTGGTTCCCGGGCAATCATTTGCTGCACTTACAGCAAACGCATTATTTACGTGATATGCACGCTTTTATTGATCGCTGCTTCCGATAATGGCGGTGATTAACACGCAGTCGTCCGGTATGTTGTCTGCACTGTTGACCTTAGAGTCGGCGGATACGCCGATGCATCTTGGCTGCTTGCTGCGTTTTCGATTACCTAAAAAAGCGTCTGCTGACTTTCTTGCTGAGCTCGCCGCCGGTTTTCGTGCGCAGACAGAATTGATTGCACCTTGGCACTGGCGTTTAAAGCACGCAGGGCTGCGCGCGCTGCGCCCTCAGTGGCAAGAGTGCTCATCGGTTGATATGGAGTATCACTTTCGGCAGATTGGATTACCAGCCCCGGGCGGCGAGCGAGAGTTGGGCGTGCTAGTGTCGCGCTTGCATAGTCAGGTGCTGGATATGAGTCGGCCGCCTTGGGAGTGCTACCTCATTGAGGGTTTGGACGAAGGCAATTTTGCGCTCTATCTGAAAGTGCATAGGGCGTTGGTGGATGTGGCCGGTGGCCCGGAGATATTTCACGCCTTTCTCGCGCGATCTGCGGCTGAGCAGAGTATGCCCGCGCCTTGGACGACCAGTATTGATAGCGACGATTTGCGCAAGGCTCCAAGCTTTCCGCTAGCGGAGACCTTGCGCGCGCCCACCGGTTTGGGTTCGGCTTTTGGGCGTCTGCTGTCGGCCGGCGTCCGGAAAAATCAAGCGCTTGCGGTACCTTACTCCGCGCCGAGATCAGCGCTAAACGGGCCCGTGAATAATCAGCGCCGTTTTGCCACTCAGCAATACCAGCGTAGTCGCTTGCAGGCGCTGTCGAAGGCCTTGGGCCACGACGATGACACGGTCATTCTTTTATACCTTTGCGGTAGTGCGCTGCGCCGCTTTTTGAAAGAGTTTAATGCGCTTCCTGACGAACCGCTGATAGCGGCGGTGCCGCAGAGCAAGGGTTCGCTGTCAGATTTCAGCTTGTCATTTGTGAGTTTGGCTAGCGATCAAGTACGCGCACTGGAGCGCTTTGCAACGGTGCAGCGCTCTTACGCGGCAGCTCAGGAACATTTGGGCGCAGTGCCAAAATCCCTGCGCACGGCTTACAGCTTGGCCGCGGGAGCGCCGTTTCTGCTGGGCCAGCTTAGCGGCACGCGGCCGTGGATGCCCGCCATGTTTAATGTATTTGTGAATATTATGCCCGCCCCTGAAGAGCAACGTTATTTGGGCGGTGCCGTGTTGGAAAGTATTCACAGCCTGTCTATGTTGATGCCGGGAGCGGCCTTGAGTGTTAGCTGTCAGCGCTACGCCGGTACGGTAAATATTGGCCTGACCGGTGCCCGTGATACCTTGCCGCATTTGCAGCGTCTTGCTGTCTATATGGAGCAAGCCTTGGAACAATTGGAGTCTGAAGTGTCGCGCAAGGAGAACGCCGTATGAACCCGCTGGCAAAACGCTTGCTAGATCAGGGTTTGGTTTTCAACCAGCTCGCGGCACAGGCTGCGGGCAACGGTTTCGACTGGTTGTTCCGCCGGAACAATTTGGTTAAGTCGGGTCATACGTGGTTTGAGCTGGTTTACGACGGCGACCCGATGGCGGTGCGCTACTACGCCCTGCCTGAAGACGATGAAATTTCTCTTAACGACGGCAGCACCATGCCGATACAGCGCGAGCAGCACAAACGCCCCCTGATTCTGGTGCCGCCGCTGGGTGTTACTACTGAGACCTTTGACCTGATGCCTCAGCGCAGTTTGGTGCGCTACATGGCCGCCTGCGGTTTTAAAACCTATTTGATTGATTGGGGTAAACCGGGCAAGGAGCACGCACATCTTGGTATGCGCGATTACGCCGATGAGATGATGAGCCGCGCTTTGGCAGAAGTTCGGCGGCACTCAGGGGTTGAGGAAGTGTCACTCATGGGCTGGTGCATGGGCGGTTTAATTAGCCTGCTTTATATGGGCATCAACAAAGACCCGCAAGTGCGCAATTTGGTAACGGTTGCCAGCCCGATTGATATCCGCGGGGGTGGGCTGGCGACTGGCGTTGCTCAGGCCTTAAATGTGCCGGCGCAACTGATTCGTCGCTATACCGATTTTCGTCTGCATCTGCTGGATCCCTCGGTGTTGTCTGCACCGCCGTGGCTTACAACGTTGACCTTCAAGTTGACCGACCCCTTGAGCAGTGTCACCACCTATTGGGATTTAGTGACGCGCCTGTGGGATAGAGAGTTTGTGGAGTCGCACAGTACGACCTCTGACTATCTGAACAATATGCTGCTGTACCCTGGTGGGGTGCTTCAGGATATGGCGGTGAAGGTAGCCGTGGATAACGAGCTGGCAGGTGGCGAAATAGAAATTGGTGGCAAGCTAGCGGATCTTAGTAGTATCGATTGCTCCATGCTGGTATTTGCCGGTGAGACCGATGCGCTGGTGCCAGCCAGTATTGCGAAAAAAATTATGGACGTGGTGGCTTCGCACGACAAGCGTTTTGAAGTCGTTCCGGGAGGCCATATGGGTGTTATTCTGGGTAGCAAGGCCCAGCAGGTGGTGTGGGCCGAATCTGCAAGCTGGTTGCAGGCGCGAGATTCAGGCCGGCCCCTCAAGCCCGTAGGCAAAGTAAGGGCAATTAAAAAGCCTAGGGCGCGTAAAGCAGCGACTTCTGCACAGGCCGGTAATGCAGATAAGAAGAATTCAACAGTATGACCGAGGCAGCAATGAAAGCCCCTAAAGAGTATGCGCGTGTTGAAGTCAATGGTGTTGAGTTGGCCTATATAGAGGCGGGCCCGACTGCGTCGGCTAAAGCCGTTCAAGAAAGGCCCCCGCTGGTTATCTGCCTGCACGGCTTTCCCGATTCAGCGCATTCCTTCGATGAGCTGTTGCCAGTGCTGGCAGCGGCGGGATATCGAGCCGTTGCCCCGTTTATGCGCGGCTATTTCCCCAGCGCCATTCCCGGCGACGGCGACTATGCGATAACGACGCTTGCCGGTGATGTGCTGGCATTGATCGACGCCCTTGGCGAAAGCGATGCCATTTTAATTGGCCACGACTGGGGCGGCATGGCGGCCTACACTGCCGCCAACATTGCGCCAGCAAAAGTGCGCAAGCTGGTGGTGCTGGCGGTGCCGCATATGGCGGCCACCGAAAATTCCTTCGCCCAGCTCAAGCGCTCCTGGTATGTGCTCTTCTTTCAGTTGCCCTGGCTACCGGAGAAGCGGGTTGCTCGGCATAACTTTGCCTTTATCGATCGGCTCTATCGCGCTTGGTCGCCCAATTGGGACGAAGCCGAGTTCAATTTGGCGCCGGTGAAGCGCGCACTGGCGGCGCCCGGTTCTCTGGTGGCGGCTCTTGGCTACTACAGACGGATGATTCGAGGGGCTTCCAAGTCCGTATATGATGTCATGTCTCGGATCACTACGGTGCCGACGCTTTGGTTTTTGGGCGAGGCTGACGGCAGTATAGGCCCAGAAGTTCTCGCTAATACCGCCGACGCCTGCACTGGCCCCTTTGAAATAGTGAGCCTGCCGCGGGTAGGGCATTTTATCCACCGCGAAGCGCCAGCCGAGTTTCAATCTAGGTTGCTAGCTTTTATCGGTCCGGCGCAGTAATCCAATAAACGAATAGGCGATGTAGTTCAGTCGTCAATAGAGGGTTAGCTCATGACTACGGAACAGAATTGGGATCACAGCGTTGACGTGCTGGTTATCGGCAGCGGCAACGGAGGCCTGACGGCAGCCTTAAGTTGCTATGAGATGGGCAGCAAAGATGTGCTGATCATCGAGAAATCCGATCTGGTCGGTGGCACTAGTGCCGCCTCGGGCGGTGGCGTTTGGATTCCGAATAATCGCTATGCGAAAGCAGCCGGTGTGCAAGATTCTTTTGAAGACGCAAAAACCTATTTGATGAATACCATTCCCGAGGGCGACGTACCCGAGGACATGGTGGATGCCTATTTGCAGAACGGCCCGAAAATGGTCGACTTCATGCATGAGCGTACGCATATGCGCTACGACACGCTGGAGCACTATCCCGATTACTACACCAACGTCGATGGTTCGCGCACCGGCCATCGCTCGATGGAGCCTGCGCGTTTTGATTCCTCACTGTTGGGTAAGGACGTAAAACGCCTGCGTCCCACCCATCATATGATGCGCTTGTTTAACCGTATTTATTTCACTCAGGTAGAGGCTGCACTGCTGACCTTGCAGGGGCCAGGCTGGGTGAAGCTGACCATGAAACTGATGGCCAGCTATTTTCTGGATTTTGTCTGGTTGCTGCGCGGCACGTCACGCGGTCGTCAAGTATGTACCGGCGCGGCCGGTGTCGCACGACTGTGGTATTCAGTTAAAGATCGCGATATTCCGCTGTGGACAGAAACCTCAATGCAGTCGCTGATTGATGAAGACGGCAAGGTCATTGGCGCTGTTGTGACCAAAGATGGCAAAACTCTGCGTATTCAGGCCCGTAAAGGGGTGCTGCTGGCGGCAGGCGGCTTTGAACACAACCAAGCCATGCGCGAGCAATACCTGCCTG
>JBLHMO010000094.1:0-12682 GCA_047622145.1 Paracoccaceae bacterium
GCTTGCAAGCGAGTAATTGTGGTTTTGAGTAGTTCTTTGTCGTCGCTGGTGAAGAGTGTGGCCTCAATGCCATCTTTCACCGACGGCAGTAAGGATAGGTCATGGCTGCTCACGGGGAGCTTAAGTTCGAGCCAGCCTGTGTCAGTTACGGTGCCGATGTCGCCACCTGCGGGCAGGTATTGTCCAAGCTGGGCGGATACTTGGCTGATTACACCGGCGTAGGGCGATGTGATTTTGGTGCGCTGTAAATTGAGCTGGGCACGCTCAAGTTTGGCTTGGCCTGCGGCGATGCCGGCTTCTGCGCTGGCGAGTTGGGGCTTGCGCAAAAACAAATTGTTCGCGTCTGCGCTGCCGAGATCACGCCACTCGTGCTTTGCCTGCCGCGCCCGTCCGCGCTCTATCGCTAGAACTTGCTGAGCGTCCGCCAGCTGCGCGGCCACTTCTTTGAGGGCAATCTCGTAATCTCGAGGATCAATTTGCAAAAGCATTTCGCCATCGTTAACAGCCTGGCCGCGAGCTAGCTTCTCGCTGACGGCAGTTACTGCGCCATTGACTTGCGCTGTCAGGCGAGTTTTGCGACGACTATCGAGGGTGCCTTGGGTTGAAACACTCAGGTGGCGACTTTCCGGTGTAAGACTCACAAAGGCGACGCTAAGGGGAGAGGTTTCGACGGCAGGGTAGGCGAGCGGTGCGGGTTTGCCATTGGCAATTAAAAAGGATATACCCAGCCCGCCGGCGAGCAGCAAAAACGGTGTCCAGCCTCCGCGTTGTGGCGCTGCATTCTTCCGGTCTTTGGCAATTACCATGATGTCCTACCCGTTATGCTAGTGTTCCGACGCGCGCCAGCCGTTCTTTTACAGCTGGCTTGTGAACTAAAAGATATAAAGATAATATATTAGATCAAATGGCTTGTCATTGCGCCTGCCGAAATGTGTTTATCGGACCTTATCATGAATGAGTATTTACTACTGAAGTTCGCCCATATTGTCGCCTTTGTCTACTGGTTGGGCGGAGATCTCGGGACTTTTATTGCCAGTCGCCACGTTGTAAACGGCAGTTTGGGTACCGAAGCGCGGGCTACAGCCTTAAAGATAATGCTCGCTTGTGATCAGGGCCCGAAGTTGGCCATGCCGCTGATTCTGCCGCTGGGGATTCATATGGCGGCCATTAGCGGCGTGATGCAAGTGCCGCATTGGGGTTTGCCCCTGGTGTGGCTGCTGGCAGTTGTTTGGTTTACCAATGTAGTGGTCTTGTATTTCAATGAGGGCAAGGCCTTTACTCAGTGTTTGTCAAAAGCGGATATCGTATTTCGCATCGCAGTGGTGATTGCCTTGGTAGTATGGGCTGGTCTGGGCTTAGCTGAAAGCACGGTGGTCGGCGCTGATTGGGTTTGGTGGAAAACACTGGTGTTTGCCGCGCTAGTGAGTTGCGGAATTGCGATTCGAATCAATCTTAAACCCTTTGTTCCTGCCTTTATGAAACTTATGAGTGAAGGTCCGAGTGATGCGGTTAACGCGGCTATGAGTAACTCGGTAGCACGTTGCCGGCCTTTCGTCTGGACAATTTGGGCGGGCTTGTTTGTTAGCGCCGCCATTGGTTTGCACATAATTTAGAGTTTGAAGTCTTAGTATCCGCCACTATAGAGACCGCCATGAGTGACATGATTTTATACAGTTTGCCCCATTCGCCCTACGCAGCGCGCGTTCGTTTAATGCTAAAGCTAAAAAGCATCGATGCTCAAATAGTGGCGCCATTGGGCGGTCTTGGTTCTGAGCAATTTAAGGCTTTGACGCCGACGGGTAAGGTGCCGGCGCTGCAGGTAGGCGAACTAAACCTGCCTGAATCGATTGCAATAATGGAATTTCTCGAAGAGCGCTTTAGCGATTACCCAACACTGCGCGGTAGCGATCTTGAGCGCGCCTGGAATCGCTCGGCAAGCCGTTTTATTGATCTGGGTTTGGCGCCTGCGCTGTTCCCGCTGTTTGCACAGTTGCAGGCAAACCCGAAAGACAAGGCTTTGATTGCGAACTCGCTGGCCGAGCTGAAAAAGCAAGTAGCGGTGTTGGCGCAGTTTGTTGAACGCGCGCCCGGCGAGTTGCTCGACGCGAAGTCGCCAGGATTTTTCGACTGCGTGCTCGCCCCGGTCATGTTTTATGTCACCACGGTTGCGCCGCTATTTGGCGATACCGGAATTCTCGATAGCCAGGACGGGCTTGCCGCTTGGTGGGCTGAAATACAGCAGCACGAGCAGGTTAGTGTGCTGCTTGAGGAAATGCGCGCCGGTTTGGCGGCGATGATGGGCAGCTAGTATTGTGAAAGTCTTACGATGGCTGCTGCGTGGGTCAGTGTGGATTGTGTTCGCCCTGAGTGCGTTCGCGCTTTTCTATATGCTGTGGAGTGCATGGGCCTATCGCGACATTGCCTCTGACACCCTTGTGGAGAGCTACGGCGACGAAAATATCCACTACACCGAGATCGGCGAGCAGCCCCTGTATTACCGGCTTGATGGTCCGGAGCTGGGCAGTGCACCGGTCGTCCTGTTAATCCACTCCCATTATTTTGATTCCACGTTATTCGATACCTGGAGTGAAGTGCTGGCGCACAACTTTACGGTGCTGCGCTTTGATATGACGAGTCACGGCCTTACCGGCCCCGATCTTTATAACGATTACACGATGACGCGCAGCCTTGAGCTTATTGACGGCTTGCTGGAG
Organism: Paracoccaceae bacterium; assembly: GCA_047622145.1. Taxonomy (GTDB): domain Bacteria; phylum Pseudomonadota; class Gammaproteobacteria; order Pseudomonadales; family Spongiibacteraceae; genus Litorivivens. The sequence goes on from JBLHMO010000094.1 coordinate 2,715, forward strand.
CAGCTTATGGTGTCAGAGCTGGCGATTGTGGGGTCTTCATTGGGTGGCAATATGGCCTTCCATTGGGCCGCACAAAATCCAGAGCGCGCCACCCATCTTGTACTGGTGAATTCCGGCGGCTTGAAACGAGAACAAAATACCCGCGGCAGCGCCGCGGGTATCGCTGCTTGGTTTTATCGAGTGTTTTATTTTGTGCCCGAATTAGCTTATCGGCAGTTTTTACGCTGGATGATTGTTGACGACACTTTGGTCAATGAAGATCTCGTTGAACGTTTTCACGCTATGTTTCGGCGCGAGGGTAATCGTTTTGCTGAAATGGAGCGTATGCGGCAGTTCGACGTAGGTGATCCGGATACCGCCTTGGCGCGAGTAACGGCACCGACGCTGATTCTCTGGGGCGCAGACAACCCGCAGCTGCCCGTGGCGCTGGTGGATGATTTTGTCGCGCGCTTGACGGCGGCGCCGAGAGTCGAGCGTATCGTATATCCCGCCGTGGGCCACGTTCTGCCCTTGGAAGCCCCCGAACTTGGCGCCGGGGATATTCGCCGGTTTTTACTGGAGTAGCACTATGCCCCTAGGTCGATGTATAAAACGTGGCACTTGCACATTCCTGCTGCTACTCCTTGCCGCTTGCGGCGGCGAGCCACCGTTATTGCCTGCGGCCAAGCTCTTACAGATTGTCACCAGCGTGCAGGCAACGATTCCCTTTATTGCGTCCGGTTCTTATGGAGTCGGTGAGGCTCTGCAGCTAAACCTGCCGGCAGGCAAAAGCTATCGTGATGCACTAGCGTTGCGCGTGCTGCTGCCGGAAGCCCCACCCAAAAATACCGCGAGGGGCGAGGGCGAAGCACCTGCGCTGATTATTTTTTCCCACGGCAATTGGTCGGACGCTGATCGTTACGAACCGCTACTGAGCTTTTGGGTGAGTCACGGCTATGCGGTTCTGGCTCCCACCCATCTCGATGGTCGCAGTATGGCGCGCGGTATCTTTAACAGCCTGCGCTACGGTCAGTTGGGATTGATAGAAGGGCGGGTAAACGATATTCAGCGCGTGCTGGATTCATTGGGCGATATCGAGCAGCGAAGCGGTCAGCGATTCGATCGAAATCGGATCGCACTTGCAGGGCATTCCTTTGGCGCTTTTACCGTCCAGCAGTTTGCCGGTGCCATCGCCAGTGACGAAGGACAGATTGTTCAAGTTGTCGATCAGCGTATCCGTGCGGTGATTGCCCTGTCGCCGCCGGGACCCATGTTCGATGTGATTCACGCTAAAAGCTGGCTGAATATGCGAGGCCCGGTATTGGTCACGACTGGAACCTGGGATTCGAACCCTCAGTTCTGGCCAGACTGGCGGCTTCATCTGATGTCTTATGAAACAGCGCAGGCTGGTGATTTGTATTCCTTGGTGATTGACGGCGCTGATCATTATTTAGGGAATCTAATTTGCCGTCCGGAGCGCAAAGTTGAGCCGCAACATGACGCCTTGCGTATGATTAATGCGGTGACTGTACAGTTTCTGTCGGCGTATTTGAATCATGACGAGGCCGCGCTGGGCTATATAAAATCGGCGACGCTGACACAGCAAACCAATGGCTTTGCTGTGTTAGAAAATCGATAGTTAACGCAGCATGTATGGCGCGGCTAACTTGCAGCCCTTTCGTCATTCGATGTTGTCACGGGGATGCGTAATTGCGACAGTGCCCATACCAAGATAAGTAAGCTCGCCGCAATACCCAAAGACCACGCCGCCGTATAGCCAAACTGGCTGAGTAATATGCCAGCACCCAGGGGTCCGAACATGCGCCCAAAAGCGGAACTTGAACTGCCCAAGCCCATCATTTGACCGCGCAAACTTTGCGCGCTGCGATTCATCAGTAGTGCGTTTAACACCGGTGTGCCGATCGTGCCGCCGGTCACGCTAAGAAAAAATGCGGCGAGAATGACCGTGTCAGAATTTGCGGTAATGGCCAGCGCAAAACCCGAACACATCAGCGTGGCGCCAAGCGCCAGTAGGCGAAGCTCGCCAAACTTACGTACCAGAAAGCCGATCACGCCGGCTTGTAAAATGGCCATGGTGATACCGATGCCACCAAAGACCATGCCGACTTCTCGAGCACCCCAAGCAAGTGTTACGCCAACCCACAGCGGAAACAGGTAGCTGAAACAGGTGTGGCAGGTGTTGTTCAAAAAATACTGCATGACGAGTGTGCTGTTGCCCGATTTTTTTAGCGTCTGGAAGAGGTTGCCGTTCAGCGCTCCTGCGAGCAGGTCTGCTTTTTGAGTGGCGCGGGCTTCGCGATCGTGGCTTTCTTTAAGAAACAGAAGCCCGGCTACCAGCGCGGCGGCAGACAGGCCCGCAGCAACCATGCCCGGCAACATAAAATTGCCTTCCTCGCCGGATAGTACTCCACCGAGAAAAGGGCCTATGACCATACCCAAGCCAAAGGCCGAGCCCATAATACCCATATACTTGGCGCGATCTTTGGGTGCAGTAATGTCACCGACCATCGCCGATGCCACGCCGAAGTTGCCGCTCATGATGCCGGCAATAATGCGTGAAACATAAAGCATCGTCAGGGTATGAGCGAAGGCGAGAATGACGTAGGAAACCGAAGCGCCGGCCAGACAAATCAGGATCACCGGTTTGCGCCCGATGCGATCGCTCAGCTTGCCCCAAAACGGTCCGACGATGCCGCCGCAAATTGAGTAGGATGCGATCAGCAGGGCGATATCCATATTGTCGGCGCCAACCTGCGGAGCCATAAACGGCAGAATGGGAATGATGATGCCGAAGCCGATAAGGTCGATCAGTATAGTAATAAATAAAATCGGCAAAAAAACTCTCCGTTGAAAGCGCGGCGAAAGCCCCCGCTAACAAGATAGTAGGGCGGATGTCTCACAGCCGGGGGAGAGCAAAGCGAACCAGGCCTAACTCTAAAACTGGAAGACATCCATGACACTGTGATATGCGCGCGAGCCTGCTGTAGGTTTTTTCATTGTTTGGTGGCTAGTGTTCAGCGAGCAGTGAACCAAAACCGCGAATACGATCGTTAATGCAATTAGCGCGAAGCGCGTGCCAAAAAGTCAGTGCGTTAATCGCTAGTACCGGTTTGCCTAATTCCCACTCCAACTGCGCGGCAAGCTCAACGAAGTACAAGTTTGTGCCGGCTTGAAGAATCAGGTCGACGTCATTGCCGTCTACCTCTTGCACCAATTGGCGTGTTTTGGCAGAACTTTCATGAGCAATGTTGACCGGGCTGTCGGATTTGTGCCCGGCGATGCGTACGACTTCGTAGCCGATGTCGCCGAGGAATTTTATAACTTGATTGTCGCCAACAGGTAAATAGGGGGTAATGACGCCGATGCGTCGGGCCGTGGGGTAGCAACTTAAGGCGTCGAGAATGGCCTGAGCGCCAAAGGTGATATTGCAGCCGCCAGCTTCTTGGGCAATAGCATTGTATTTTTGAAATTCGCGGTCGGAACGTTCTTTGCCATCCCAAAAGGTTTCTGCCGAGTAGCCGAAAATAACGTGGTCCGGTTGGCAGGTCAGTGCATCGCGCAATCCCTGCTCGGTGGCCGCGCCGATGGCTTTAACCATATTGACGAAGTCGTCTTCGGTTTTCACTGAAAAGGGCGGAATGACGCAAGCGCGCGTGGCCAGGACAACCCCCTCGGGGCGCATCATATGGTATTCGGTTTCAACGGCGGTATTGGTTGAAGGCACCAGTACTGCGAATTTCTTTCGGTGACCGTAGTAGTCGCTCATGGGTAGCCACTGCCCTTGCAATAAAGAATTAAAGATATAACAATAGCTCAAATGGTGCAATATGCATCTCACTTATTTGGCTGGTTTGAGACAGGCTTGCAACAATGACATTAGAAAATAGGAGCGCAAAGAAGGTGGCTCTGGTGACCGGTGGCAACCGCGGGATTGGTCTGGACATTGCGCGGCAGTTGCAGCAACAGAATATGCAGGTCATTGCGACGCGGCGTGCTGACAGTGCTGCGGTTGATACCGAAGCCGTGCTTGGCTTGGATAGTCAGATACTGGATGTTTCTGATCATGCGAGTGTTACTAAGCTGGCAGCCTATATAAAGCAAACCTACGGCCGCCTTGATGTACTAGTAAACAACGCCGGTATCGCACTCGACAAGTGGGTGCCCGCGTTGAGCCTGAGTATTGACGACTACCGCGCGACCATGGAGACCAACCTCTACGGTGTGCTGCGTTGCTGCCAAGCCTTTGTACCCATGATGCAGGCGCAAAAAAGTGGACGAGTGGTCAACCTCTCCAGTGAATTGGGAACCTTGACCGACGTCCAGTGGGGTTCTTCATTGGCTTACCGCTCGTCAAAAACCGCCCTCAATTCGTTAACGGCTTTGCTCGCTTGTGAATTGAAGGACTACCCGAACATTCTCGTCAACGCGTCCTGTCCAGGCTGGGTTCGCACCGAACTGGGTGGCGATGATGCGCCGCTCTCAGTCGCGGAAGGCGCCGATACCGCGGTCTGGCTGGCAACACTCCCCGCTGGTGGCCCCACCGGTGGTTTGTTCCGTGAGCGCGCACCTTACCCTTGGTAGGCTGCCTATCCGCAGCATCATTTCAGGAAATAGGGTCCAGGCCGGAGAATGCGTTAGTCTTTTGAATTCCGGGTGCTGAAGCCGGTGATTCTAAAGGCGGATGAGTGGAGTGCGCGGCTATGGCTAAGGATAGATTTTCGACCCAGTCGGATCAGTATCAGCAATTTCGACCAAGCTATCCCCAGGCTTTGTTTCAGCGCTTGGCCGCGCTTGCCCCCGGGTGGCATCGCGCTTGGGACTGTGGATGCGGCAGCGGGCAAGCAAGTGTGCCGCTGGCACAATTCTTTGACGAACTGGTGGCCAGCGACTTGAGCTGGCAGCAGCTAAGCAACGCAGGGAAATCCCAGAATATTACCTACTGTGCAGCCAGTTCGGATTTGCCGCCCCTGGCGGCGGACAGTCTTGATTTGATTCTGGTTGCACAGGCTTTGCACTGGTTCAATTTACCCGCGTTTTTTGCTGCTTGTGATGCATTGCTTAAGCCCCGTGGTGTGCTTGCCGTGCTGACGTACAATCTGCTCAGTGTATCTTCCGAGGTAGACGCCATCGTTAAGCACCTCTATTTTGATGTGTTAGGTCAGCATTGGGATGCGGAGCGAAAGTTGGTTGAAAGCGCCTACGCCGATATCGAGTTTCCCTTTGTCGCCGAAGGCTTTGCCGACAGCGAAATGCAATGCCAGTGGAATCGCGATCAATTACTGGGATATTTGGGTACGTGGTCTGCGGTTAAGCAGTACCGCAAGGTGACGGGGCAGGACGCGCTAGAGCGGGTCGAGATGGAGCTGAACGCTGTGTGGCCAGTAAACGAAATACGCGCTGTGTGTTGGCCGCTGCGTTGCATCGTGCAACGCAAGAGCTCTTAGTTGTAGCTGAGGTTTAATTTTCGGTATAGCGGTAAATCGATAGTTTTCCCGGTGGCAATTGCAGATCTTCGGGGCCATCGCTTGCCGCCGGATCCATATCCAGCGAGTTGTGCTGGGCAGCTATGATTTCATTGCGGCCATCGCCGTCGACATCAGCCACAATCGCCATGCCAAACATTTTTCCTTGATCGACGATGTCCTCGCGGAATGTGCCGTCGGAGCGCTGGATAAAGGCGTAGAGTTTGTCATTGCCATCGCCCGGGACCGCAATGTCGGGGCGCCCGTCATGGTTAATATCGCCGACGTTAAAGATACCGGGAACGCCTTGGCTTGCTGGGTTGCCGTAATACAGGCTTACGCGAAAGTTCGTTGAAATGATGTGTTTTTCCCACTGCTTGCTGGCGCTGGGGTTCTCGGGAATTTCAAACCAATACAACCCCGGCGGCGTGACCACATTGTCGTCCTTGTCCTGAAAGCGCGGGTCACCGTCGTTGTTGTGCGAATCGACCACCAACTCGTCTTTTCCATCCATATCGATGTCGGCAAACTCCATGTGGTAACCAAGACCGATGGTGTTGTCGATCACATGGTGGCGCCATTTCCCTGCGTAGTCATTGGCGGCGCTGGGTGCTTCTATATTTTCGAGCCATACCAGCGAAGGGTTGAGAGTCGCGGGATGCTCATCGTCATATTTGTGGTCGAAAAACTGGCTTAGTACCAGGTCAGGGTCGCCGTCGCCGTCGACATCGTGCACCTTGATAAAAACACCGCCAATCTTTGTGACACTATTCCCCTGCGTGTCCACGGCTTCGATCTTGTGGTAATCGAACATACTGGCCGCCGTGCTGCCGCCGTTATTGCGGTACCACTCTACCTTCAATTCTTCGCCGCCGGGAGATCCCAACGGATTGTCGGGACGTTGAGTTTTCGCTGAAGTGGTAACGATATCGAGTAATCCATCTTGGTCCAGGTCAACCTGATCGCTCTCGTGCCAAAAATATTGTTGGTTCGTCAGCAAGGTCGTATTTTGCAGGGAAAAGAAATTGTGGATTGGATTGCCCAAGCTATGGCCGTCGAGCCAAAAATGCGCGCCCCCCAGGGTGGTCAAAAAACCCGTTTGAACAATAATATCTTTCTGGCCATCTAGATTGATGTCGAAAATTTGCGGTGTGTTGATAAAGGGGTAGCCCTGTGGATCAGACGTGTCGATCAGCACGGTTTCACTCCAGGGGCCTGCCAGGCAATTGTTGCCGATGGTGTCGCAGCCGCTTGTATTAAATTGTCGCAAAGCCCCGCGAGAAAGCGCCGTGGGCGGCCCGGGAGGGGTCTGCTCCACCAGCGTTGATAAATAAATTTCCAGACCGTTGTCTGAATTGCCGTCGACGTCGCCCACGGCGATAAAACCGGCGGACTGCTGTTCTGCCACAATCGGAAATTCACTATAGCTTCCGCCAGTCTCCGCCGCAGCGCCCGTATTGGTGATTGGTGCAGCGCTGTTTGAAGAGGAACTGCTACGGCAGCCCGCAATGGCGCTAATTAGCACGGCTGCTATCAGGTAGTTAGCGAAGCTTAAATAATTCACGCTTCACTTACGCTCTCGATTTCGGGTGTTGGCTCGGTCGCTGGTGCGACAACCCTTGCGCGTACGCGCAAAGCCCAGATAAACACGCCGGCATTGAGTACCCCAAACAGCACAAAAGGGGCGGACGGATTGATATTGCTGAACAACCAGCCGCCACCCGCTGTGCCAACTAGAATACCAATGGCGCCAGCAACGCCGAAGAAGCCAATCACAGCGCCGCGCCGCTCGGCCGGAGCCTGCTGGCCGACCAAGGCCTGACTGCTGACGAAGGCGCCAATTTCAGCGACGCCCATCACCGCCAGAAGCCCAAATACCCAAGGGGCAGTGGGATCGCTGACAAAGGAAACACTGAGATAAACCAGTGCTGCCAAACCTGAGGCGAGCATGACGGCTGTACTGCGGCTTACTTTGTCGCTGATATACCCCATCAGCAGTGCACCGAGCATGGCACCGCTTACCGTAGTGAGCACCCGCGGTACGGCCAGTTCCTGCATCGCCTGACTGGGCGCCATGCCGAGATTCTGGGTGCCAAACTGCACCAGCCACAAGCCCATAAAGGCGCCCGTTACCGCAAGATCGCCGCGCGAAATAAAGGCTGCGCCGTAGGACAGTGCAACACCGGGATCGCGCCCAGCGGCGAGGCCATGTTTCAGCATCTGGCTCACAGATTCGCGCTGCGTTGCCGCGACAGGTTTGTGCGGGGCGAGGCCGATTAAGACGATGAGCGTGCCGGCAACACCCATGGCGCCGGCAATGGCAAAAGTGATTTGTTGTGCTTCAATTTCGGTATAACCCTGTCCGGCAAATACGCCGGGCATAAAGCCGAGTATGGGCGGTATGAAGGCGCCAATGGTTGCAATAAAACCCTGCAAGCCGTTGGCCTTGCCGCGATCTTTGTTACTCGCGTAGTCGGCAATGACCGTCACCATCATGCCCACCATGGCAGCGCCACCAAAGGCGATAATCAGCCGGTAGGCGAGCAGTTGCGGTACATTTTGCGCAAAGGGGTAGAGGAAAAAGCCGAGCGAGGTTAAACCCAGGCCGATCGCGTAAACCGGTTTGCGGCCAACGCGATCGGCCATCACGCCGTAGAGGGCCATCATGACAATAAACACGGCTTCTTGAAGCGCAGCGAGGAGGCCGGTCAGTGTTGCCTGATCGGCAATCGGAATGTCGATGACCTGAAGTAGTCCGGGTTGAAGGATCGCCAAGGCGCCCGCATAGCCTGAGGAGATAAGCGCGGCCATGAGGTAGGCACTCATATGCCAGCGGTTAATGCCTGCACTGAGTTCAATGCCCAGAAAGGTTTTAGCTGCGCTCATATAACTCTCAATATTTCAGGTGCTAGGTCGTGCGAGCAAGACCCTGTGTGTCAGCCCTTTTTGGCGGCGGCTATTTGGGTGGCACCCATGCGCAACTGAATCATTTCGTCAACTTTGTCAGCGCCAAATACTTGCTCGGCGAGTCTGTTCATGGGGTCGAGTTCATAGCCTAAACGTCGAACGGTGTGGTCGTACTGTTGTAGCGCGGCACGTTCGGATTCGGGTACTGGCGTCGCGTTGTCGACCCAGCCCAGCCAACGGTTCAAAAAGCGGTAGGCAAAATCTTCCAGCGTATCGAGGTTTTCGTCATTCAGGTCGGCGCTCAGGCTTAAGGCTGAGGGCGAGAGTAGGGCGCGCATATAGGTACCGTGGCTAACCGACCACTGAAAATTGGGGTTGCCGCGCAGGGCCAAAAAGTCTTCGTTGGCTTCGCCACCGTAGTAACGTTCCAAATAGTCTTTGTCTGTTCGAATATCACGACGAGGCGTGTAATCGAAGTAGAAAAACAGTTTAGGAATGGTGCCAAACACCATAATGAAATGCGGCACGTCGGTTTCTTGTCCGAGAAAGGCGGTCGCGTTCATATCCAGTATGCTGGCCTTGCGATTGCCCAGCCAAGAACTGACCAACCACTCGACGCCGTCGCCAGACCAGGACTTGTACGAGCCCTCAAATTCACCGTTAGGCGAGGTGTAATATTCGCGGCCTGCGCAAGAAGGGTGCATTTCTGCGCCGGGAAAGCGGGTAGCGATTTTGTCCTTGATGTCAGTGAGTATGGCCCAGCTGCGCTCCCACGCTTTGCTTACGTCAACATCAGGGTTTTCTGCCAGAAACTGGTCAATGGTTTTGGTGTCGGTGTCGATTTTGCTACTCATTAAAAACTCCTGATGAAAGGCTGCTGCCTAAATGCCGCTGTTATAGGCCAAAGTCGGTGAACTGATCCGGGCGCGGACGGATGCGTGACAGCATCATGCGTTTCGCTATTTTTGCGCCAGTAAGCCAGCGAATTTTGCTGCCCGATTTTTCAGTGGCGAGAATTTGGTCGGCTAGGTAGGGGGATACAGTCTCGACGCGATCGACCAGATTGTTCATAATTTTTCGCGATTTTTGGAAATTGTCGAGGTCAGCTTTTACCTCTCGTATCACGGCTTCGGTAATAATCATACCGGGGCGGATTTTAGCAATGATCACTTTGCTGTCTTTCAGTTCTTTCACCAATGCCCGGGTGAAATAGTCTAGGCCGCGCTTAGTGGTGCCGTAGATGCCCATGCCGGGAAAGTATTCGCCGTCACTACCGCCGCCCAACATGTTAAAGATTTTGCCGTCGCCCTGTTCGAGCATGCCTTTGGCGGCAATGCGCGAACCGTTTATGGTGCCGAGCATATTGGTATGCACCATGGCTTCAATTTCTGATTCCGGGGTGTCGACAATGGACCAGACGGTACGGGCCAATCCGGCATTGTTAATCCAAATATCAATGCGGCCAGTGAGTACTTTTGTTTGATCCCACAGTTGCTGTACCTCATCGCCGCGGGTGACGTTAACAGGTAGGCCAATTAGTTGTCCGGAAACCGTGACTTCGCTGTTGATGCTGGCGAGCGCCTTGTCGACGGATTCTTG
>JBLHMO010000095.1:0-12503 GCA_047622145.1 Paracoccaceae bacterium
AACTTAACCGTGTGGTTATTACCGCAACACAGATGATGGAGTCGATGATCTCCAATCCGCTGCCAACCCGGGCAGAGGTGTTTGACGTTGCCAACGCGGTGCTCGATGGCACTGACGCGGTGATGTTGTCCGCAGAGACTGCAGCCGGCGAATACCCGGTAGAAACCGTTGAGGCAATGGCGGGCACCTGTGTTGGTGCGGAACAATCGCCCTCAATTCAGCGTTCCGGCCACCGGATGGACGTCAAGTTCAACAATGTCGAAGAGGCGATTGCCATGGGGGCGATGTACACCGCCAACCATTTGCAGGGTTTAAAAGCGCTGATCGCGCTCACTGAGTCCGGGCGCACCGCCTTGCTGATGTCGCGTATCAGCTCTGGTCTGCCGATTTACGCGGTCAGCAGCCACCAGACAACCTGCAACCGGGTGTGCTTGTATCGCGGGGTGGTACCGGTGTATCTGGATACCAGCCGATTTGCCAAGGAAGACTTGGTAGCCGGGGTCATTGAGCACTTGCGCGGTGAAGGTTTGATCTCAATGGGCGACACTGTGCTGGTAAGTCACGGTGAAACTGCCGGTGTTGGCGGTTGTACCAATAGTGTGAAAATACTGACGGTGTGAAGCGCGCACCGCCGGCAAGGCCTATGGCTTATGCAGGTCTACTTTCCCTCTGCGTTCGCCGCATTCAAAAATGCTGGCTTTTCACCACCGCCATGAACAGTCACGGTTGAACCGCTTACATAGGATGACAATGAGCTGCCAAGGAACAGGCAGGCGTCGCCGATATCTTCCGGCACCGCCATTCTCCCCAGCGGGATAGTGGCGCCCACTGCAGCAATGCCGTCTTCGTCACCGTAATGCAAATGCGCCTGCTCGGTGCGAATAAGGCCGCCAATGATGGCGTTCACTCGAACTTTGGGTGCCCACTCTACCGCTAGTGAGGTGCAGAGATTAACCAGGCCGGCTTTGGCGGCGCCATAGGCGGCAGTGAGCGGCGATGGCCGAACGGCGGAGACACTGGCGATATTAATAATAGAGCCGCCGCTGTTCTGATTTTGCATCACGGCGTTGACGCACTGGGCAAAATTCAGTGGCGCCAGCAGATTCAGCCGAATAATGGATTCTGAAAACCGCGGTGATGCAGTGGCCGCATCGGCCGCTGGCGCACCACCGGCATTGTTGACGAGTACGTCTATACGGCCGTAATCTAGGGAAACCGCATTCACGAAGCTTTGAATTTGGTCGAAATCCTTGACGTCGCAGCGGCGAAAGTCAGCGGTGTTGCCGTCGGCCGTCGGCAAAGCCTCGGGTTCGCTGCGACCGCAAATAATAACTTTGGCGCCATTTTCAAGAAATCGCTCGCTAATGCCAATGCCGACACCTTTGCCACCGCCGGTGACGATGATTACCTTTCCTGTAAAGTCGAGCCGATTTTCCATGCAATCCTCTAGCTAATCTTGAATGTCTTAAAATGTGACGACGACGTGCTGGGCCATTATACCCGTCCAATGCAATGTATCGCCAAAGCAAGGCGCTACAGTAGCGCCCGCGGTGGCTTTAGGTATCGTCCAAATGGGGCATTCGGCTGGCGAATGCGGTCAGTCTTGAGACTATCAGTTCGTTTCACTGAACTTATAGCCCATTTGGGCGCTGGATGCGGATGGGCACTTCTGAGAGAATGCTGCGCGGACTTGGCGGGGCTTATTGTTACCCGGCGAGGACCCTGCAACTGCCCGGTGAGAAAATAACGGGCACTCCTGGCTAATACAGACGAGGCAGAGAATGAGTAACTTGAAACCGGTTTTGGCTATTTTGGGTGGTACAGGTGATTTGGGTACGGGGCTTGCGCGCCGTTGGGCACAAGCGGGCTACCGGGTCATCATTGGCTCGCGCACCCAAGAAAAGGCAGATTCTGCCGTTGCTGATCTCAGAGCGGTGATGCAGGAACGTGGTGTGAATGCCGTGACAGTTGATGCGATGGAAAATTTGGCTGCGGCGCAGGCCGCAGACATTGTCGCCATGACAGTGCCCTTTAGCCACCACAGCAGCACACTGGAACTGATCAAGCCTGTAATGCAAGGCAAAATCTTGATTGATGTGACCGTGCCGTTAGTGCCACCAAAAGTTGCGCGTGTGCAATTGCCGGTGCAGGGCTCTGCCGGGCAGATCGCTCAGGAATTGTTGGGTGAGGACGTACAGGTTGTGTCGGCATTCCAGAACGTGGCTGCCCATCATCTGCAAGAAGGTCTTGGCCTAGAGTGCGATGTGCTGGTCTGCGGTGACAAAAAAGACGCGCGTGCGCAAGTTATCGAGCTGGTGGAGGCAGCCGGTATGCGCGGATTTCACGCAGGCAGTATTGCCAACGCCGCTGCCGTGGAAGCCATGACCTCGGTACTGATTTTTGTAAACAAACAGTACAAGTGTCACGCCGGTATCAAACTGACCGGATTGACTGAGTGACCCAAAGACTCACATTGACGGTTCTGCCAAGCTTTCCCTTGGTAGAACCCGGCGACGACCTCGCTGGGCTAATCATGCAAAGTGCCAGTGCTGGGGCGCTTGCGCTCCAAGATGGCGACGTTCTGGTGTTGGCGCAGAAAATTGTGTCTAAATCTGAAAATCGCTATGCCTACTTGAACGAGGTTAGTCCCAGCGACGCGGCGCTGACACTGGCTGCAGCAACCGACAAGGATCCACGTCAGGTAGAGCTGATCCTCAGGGAGTCAAAAGAGGTGGTGCGCCAGCGACGCGGTGCCATTATCGTCGAGCACCGCGAAGGCTATGTGCACGCTAATGCGGGTATCGATGCTTCCAATATTGCCTCGCAGGTCGACAATCCGCGCGTATTGCTTCTGCCATTAGACTCCAACGCCTCGGCCCGCGACTTGCGAACGGCGCTGCGAAAAGCACTGGGCGTTGATGTCTATATTATTATCAACGACAGCGCTGGCCGCGCCTGGCGTAACGGAACCTGTGGGTTTGCCATCGGTAGCGCCGGCTTTGAGGCCTTGGTGAGCCGCATTGGCGACAACGACTTATTTGGTCGGCCGCTGGAGATTACGCAGATTGCCGTTGCCGATGAATTGGCAGCAGCAGCGTCTTTTTTAATGGGGCAGGCCGACGAAGGTGCGCCGGTGGTGTTGGTTCGCGGCGCCGAGCTGCGTCTATCGGATCAGGGCTGCGAAACCTTGATCCGTGCTAAATCCGAAGATTTGTTCCGCTGATGCCGGCCCTTGAAGGCAAGGTTATTGCTCTCACGGGCGGTGTTGGCGGCGCTAAGTTGGCCCGTGGCCTAGTCGAAGTGCTATCGCCGGATCAGCTCTTGATCGTGGCGAATACGGGCGACGATTTCGAGCATTTAGGCTTGTCGATTTCACCTGATCTCGATTCGGTGATGTACGCCTTGGCCGACAAAAATGACGCCGAGCGCGGCTGGGGTTTGGCCGGCGAAAGCTGGCAGGCGATGTCGGCTTTGAAACAGCTCGGTGGTGAAGACTGGTTCAGCCTGGGCGACAAAGACCTCGCAACCCACCTGTGGCGCAGCCAATTATTACGTGATGGTCACAGCTTGACGTCGGCAAGCCGTCTACTCTGCGAAGCACTCGGTGTGCGGCATCACCTCATTCCGATGAGCGATGATCCGGTAAGAACTATGGTGAGTACTGATCGTGGCGAATTGGGGTTCCAGAGCTACTTCGTTCGCGAGCAATGCGAACCAAAAGTCAGCGGTTTTCGCTTTGACGGTATTGAGGCCGCCAGGCCGGCGCCGGAATTGCTGGATTGGCTAGCGGACGATAAGCTGGCAGCTATTATTATTTGCCCGTCCAACCCCTTTGTCAGTGTTGACCCAATTCTACAATTAAAGGGAGTGCGCGAGGCGATTTTAACCAGTTGCGCGCCGGTAGTGGCGGTATCACCTATTGTCGGCGGTATGGCGGTCAAAGGCCCTGCCGCAAAAATGATGGAAGAATTGTCAATGCCCGTCAGCGCCGCCGCGCTCGCGAGCTGGTATGACAATTTATTGAGCGGTTTTGTAATGGATGTTGTTGACCAAGATCTGGCATCGTCTCTTTCTATGCCAAGCAAAGTGGTATCAACTCTGATGAGTTCTCTCGGCAGCAAGCGCAAGCTTGCCCTTGATGTGCTCGACTTTAGCCAACAGCTAAATTAGTGTGACTTAGCATGTGGACCTTTATACCCCTAAAAGATTTCGTACAGGCTAAGCAGCGTTTGTCGGGCTTTCTGAGCCCGTCCGAGCGCCGCTGCCTGTTTCAGGCCATGGTCGAAGACGTACTTGATGTGCTCACCCGGCTGCAAGGTTTGGAGCGAATCATCCTGTTGTCGGACGACCCCACGGCGAAATTTCTTGCCGAACACTACAAGATTGAATGCTGGAGTGAGCGAGCGCTGGGCGGCCCTGGCTTGAATCCGGTGGTCAATGCTGCCGTGCAGAGCGTTGTCGGTCAAGTTGAGAGTGTCATGGTGGTGCACGGTGATTTACCCTTGGCGTCACAAGATGAGTGGGAGCTGTTTATTGGCACCCATCAGCAAATGCCGGATGCCGAGAAAGTAACGATCATTACCGATCGTCAGTGTGACGGCTCCAATGTGGTGCTGTGCAGCCCGCCGGGCATGCTGAACTATCAGTACGGCTCCGAGTCCTGTCATCGGCACCGCGCGCAGGCGCAGGCCAATGGCATGGTGGTTGACATAATGCAGCTGCTGGGGCTTAGCCGGGATATGGATGATGGCGAAGATCTGGCCGAACTGTTTATTCGTGATTGGGGCCGCCGGGCGCCGAAAACACTGCAATATCTGCGTGAAAACAAGCTCGATCAACGAATTAAGGCCTTGACGGCTGGCGAAGCCAACAGCGCCTTTATCAAAACGGACGTGGTGAAAGTTTAATGAGTAATTGGCAGGCGGTATCAGCAAAAGCGCGGCAGCGACAGCAGCTAAGCGACAGCGAGGCATTGTCGCTGGCTGAGCTCGATAGCCAGCACGATTCAGAATTGCTGGCGCTGGCAAGCAGTTTGCGCGATAGCGGTTTTCGCAATGTTGTGACCTACTCGCGTAAAGTGTTTATTCCCTTAACTCACCTCTGCCGGGATGTTTGTCACTACTGCACCTTTGCCAAATCGCCAAAGCGTATTGATTCTCCCTATATGTCGGTTGATGAGGTGCTGGATTCCGTGCGTGCCGCTCAGGCTATGGGTTGCAAGGAAGCCTTGCTGACCTTGGGTGAGAAGCCTGAACTTCGCTACAAGGCCGCTCGCGACGCCTTGGCTGAAATGGGCTTTGCGACCACGCTGGAATACGTCGCTCACGTTGCCAAACGCATACTCGAAGAAACCACACTGCTGCCGCATATCAATGCCGGCTGTATGACCGCTGATGAAATCGCCATGCTGCGGCCCGTGTCCGCATCAATGGGTATCATGCTGGAGTCGGCCTCAGAACGCCTGACTGAAAAAGGCATGCCCCATTACGGCTCACCCGATAAAGACCCGCAGTTGCGTCTGGAAACTATACGCCTAGCGGGAGAAGCGGCGGTACCGTTTACCTCCGGCATCCTGATCGGTATTGGCGAAACCCGTCTCGAGCGTATTGAATCCCTGTTGGCGCTGCGCGCAGTGCATCAAGAGCACGGGCATTTGCAGGAGATTATTGTCCAAAATTTTCGGGCCAAAGCCGACACCAAAATGGCGCAGGCACCCGAACCTGATCTTGCCGAATTGTTGTGGACGATTGCCGTGTGTCGCCTGATATTCGGTCCGCACATGAGTATTCAGGCGCCGCCTAACCTGAGTCCAGGGGTGCTGGAAAAAATTGTTAGCGCGGGCATCAATGATTGGGGCGGCGTATCGCCATTGACGCCCGATTTTGTGAATCCGGAAGCGCCGTGGCCACACGTGGAAGAACTTACGCGGGAAACCGCTGTTGCTGGTAAGTTTCTGCAGGAGCGATTGACGATTTACCCACAATACGCCGGTGATGTTGCGAATTGGCTTGATACGGCTCTGCATACGCGGGTATTGGCGGTGGTGGACGCCGAGGGTTTCCCCCGGACTGATGACTGGATTAGCGGACAGCACGGTGAATTACCGGCAGATGACTTGCATTGGTTGGCAGCGCGACCTGATGCCGGTGATATATCGACCGATGTGCGCGGCATCCTTGCGCGCGCGAGCACCGGTGAAGCCCTGAGCGAACAGGAAGTTGTCCGTCTGTTTCAAAGCCGCGGTCCTGATTTTGCTGCGGTGTGCCGAGCAGCGGACGAATTACGTCAAAAGAAATGCGGTGATTGCGTTAGCTATGTTGTTAACCGCAATATCAACTACACCAATATCTGTTACTTCAAATGCCAGTTCTGCGCCTTTTCCAAGGGTAAGCTCAGCGAGAATTTACGGGGCAAGCCCTACGACCTGAGTCCGGAAGAAATTAGCCGACGTTGCCTAGAGGCATGGCAGCGCGGGGCAACTGAAGTGTGTATGCAAGGTGGTATTCATCCTGAGTACACCGGCCAGACCTACCTCGATATTCTTGAAACAGTCAAGACTGCGACGCCCGATATGCATGTGCATGCCTTTTCACCGCTGGAAGTGTGGCAAGGTGCAGCAACATTGAGGATACCGGTGGCTGAGTTTTTGCATCAACTCAAAACCGCGGGCCTGAATACACTGCCGGGCACTGCCGCTGAAATACTCGACGACGACATACGTGCCATTATTTGCCCGGACAAAATCAACAGCGAGCAGTGGTTGGAAGTCATGGAAACCGCCCATCAGCAGGGTTTTCGGACCACTGCGACCATTATGTTTGGGCATGTGGAAGGGCTACAGCACTGGGCCAGACATATACTAAAAGTACGATATTTACAGTCGCGTACCGGCGGCTTTACTGAGTTTGTACCGCTTTCTTTTGTTGCCTCCGAGGCACCGCTGTACCTAAAAGGCAAGGCGCGGCGCGGCCCGACCTTTCGTGAGTCGGTGTTAATGCATGCCGTGTCACGGCTGGCATTCAATGGCTTGATCGACAATATACAGGCGTCTTGGGTCAAACTCGGCCATAGCGGCGTTGAGGCCTGCCTGAACGCTGGCGTGAACGATGTTGGCGGCACCTTGATGAACGAGACCATTACCCGTGCGGCGGGCGCCAGTCACGGTCAGGAAACCTCACCCCAAGAAATGGACGCGCTGATAGGCGCCATGCAACGTCAGCCACTGCAGCGCACAACGGTGTATAAGCCGGTTAGCGAAGAACGACGCGCCGCTGCTTGTGAGGCGGGTGTGCTGCTTGAAGTGGTCAATACGCCGGCTAAGAAGTATGAGCGTCGCGGCGAGCGCAAGAAGCTGTTGCGCAATAATGCTGAAAACCTAATCGCTTCGGGTTAGAGGCTCGCTCCACCACTTGCCCTACAATCTGGTCAAACCCAATAACACAGATAGGGATAAACATAATGGCGGCAACACCTGATCAGGTCAGAGCAGTGATAGACAGTTACTGCAAAGCGTGGAGCAGCAACGATAAAGACTTGTTGCTGTCACTGTTCGCAGCAGACGCCAGCTGGGAAGATCCCGTCGGCACCCCGGCCTTTATCGGTCATGCCGGCATTGCCCAGTTCTGGGATTTTGCTCATCCAGCCGATAGTGGTCGGCAATTAACCCCCGTTCCTATTCAAAAGATCGCCTGTGGCAATGAAGGTATTCTGCGTTTTACCATGCAGGTGCGCATTCCGGCTGAAAACAAGGGCTTGGATCTGCTGGTTACCGATCACTTTGAATTGAATGACGACGGCAAGATTCAACGTGCCCGGGCATTCTGGGATGAGGGCTGCGTGTCATGCCCAGAGGGCATGGAGATGTTCATTCCGGATATGAGTGATGCTCACGGCTGAGCTGTGTCTCAATATCCTAACCAGCCCGCAACGCTGGGCTTTTACGACATTTTTTGTTATCTATCGCGCCTAAACCATGAACGCATAAAAAAGGCGAGCCCCACAGTGAATTGGGGCCCGCCTAAATTCAATCGATCACACTAGGATTTTGGCGGCGCCCCACCTTCGCCAATCCAGCGCGTGCCACTGATCGTGTCAGCGAAAGGCCAGTACGCTTTACCGTCCAGCTGGCCGGCCTTGGTAATGCTGCGGCCCTTAAATATTGGCGTCCACAGCCGTGCTGAAATTTGTTCGAGCATGGGCAGTTTACTGGCAATCGGATCCCAAGCGCTGTCGCGCAGAATGACCTCGCCTTTTAGTTCCTGCAGAAACGCCGTTCCGTATTGAGTGTGAACGTCGACCACGTGAGGCGGGAAGTCATAGGTTTCAGGCTGCATATCCACCGAGCGCATACATTTAATCCACCACTCGTGTTCTTCGTGGTCTTCGGGAATGGGCAGGGTGCTAACGACGTCGCCGGAGAACTCGATAAAGGTCGTACCCTGGTGGATGACCTTGGCTTCAACGTGGTCCATCAGCCGGTAGTAGTGTGTGGTGACGGGATACTTGGGCTGCCCCCACAACTCTTGGCACAGGAACATGGGCGCTTCCTGATCGATACCCAATGCAATGGTGTAGTCGCCGGCAACGCCGTTATAGTCGGCGGCCACATTGAGCACATAACCCAGTTCAGGTTCGTTCTGTACGGGAAAGTTATAGATCGTAAGTGTGACGATAGGGTCTTTACCCGGCGTGATGCCCGGCGGCAAAATAGCGGCGAGCTTGGCGGGGTCAGTGCGATACTTGATTTTAAGCATGGGCCAATTGACGATATCGCCTGGGTTGCCTTGCGGGCCTTGAGGGTTGGTCATAAAATCTCTCTCTTATTGTCCAGATTACGTGCCAATCAGTATTCTGCATTACGATTAGCAGTGCGCAGGGTTAAAAAAATGCAATCTCAGACTAGCACAGTGCGCGCTTGACGATAGAGTACTAGGTAAACTGTAATCTGGCGTTCATGTGGCCGCAGATATAGTGGTGAAATCGCTTGTCGATTTTGCATTATCCGGCAGCAGCCATTACCGTGAGCGCTGCCCAATACATCATTGATATAGAAAATTGGACTATTCATGCCTATTGATACGCTGACGACGATTGAAATCAGCAAGGAAGATCTGAAATTTTCTGCCGCGCATTTCACCATTTTTTCTGCCACTGAGCGCGAGCGCCTGCACGGCCACAACTTTAAAGTGTCATTGGATATTACTGCCGAGGTTGGTCCCAACGGCCTCTGTTTCAGCTATGTGGAAATCAAACAGCGCTTGCGCGCGCTGGTAGCGCAATACGACGAATTCATGATTTTGCCGGCCGATTCCCCTTATCTGAAAATTGAGCAGGAGGCCGGGCTTTACCACGTTTATTTCAACGGTGAAGCCTTGCAGTTTTTGGTGGCCGACACCTTGCTGTTGCCCATACGAAATACAACGGTTGAGGAATTTGCACGCTTGTTGTTGGAGCGCTTACTGGAAGACGCCGAATTTATCGACGGTAACGGTGTGCGCAGGCTAGTTATGAAGGTGTCATCCGGTCCTGGGCAGTCCGGTTCGGCAAGCTGGGAGCAAGATTCATGAATAAGGTTCTGGTGATCACCGGCGGCAGTAAAGGCATCGGTCGTGCGACGGCGACGACGTTTATCGCCCAAGGCTATAAGGTCATTAATTTGTCGCGCACGGCACCCGCTCTAGAGGGCATCGTGCATATACCCGTCGATATGATGGATATGCAGTGGACAGATAAAACCGCCGACAGGCTTGCCGCAGCAATAGGCGAGGCGCAAAATATTTGCGTGATACACAACGCAGCGGTACTTAAAAAAGATACGGTGGCGGAGTTGTCTGCGCTGAGCTTGCAGCAAGTTATGCAATTGAATGTGATAGCGGCCATGCAGCTAAACCAGCTGTTATTGCCCTCAATGAAAGCTGGATCGTCCATTATTTATGTGGGCTCGACGCTCAGCGAAAAAGCGGTAGCCGGTAGCTGCTCTTACGTGACCTCGAAGCACGCAGTGGTCGGCTTGATGCGCGCGACCTGCCAGGATCTGGCCGGTAGCGGTGTGCATACGGCCTGTGTCTGCCCCGGCTTTACCGACACAGAAATGTTGCGCGAACATGTTGGCCAAGATCAGGTAATACTCACGGCGATTGCCGGAGGCGTCACGCAAGGCCGCCTTATTAAGCCGCAGGAGATTGCCGATACCTTGTGGTTTGCGTCGCAGCAAGCAGTGACTAATGGCGCAGTGCTGCACGTTAATCTTGGGCAAATTGAGCGCTAGTCGATATGTAAATAACGCCGCAGGTAATGAACTGCGGCGTAGAGAGGCAGCGTATCGAGCAGTGCGGCACAAAATTTGAACAGATAGTTGCTACCCATCAATAGCATCATTTGCTGAAAACTCATCCCGCCCGCCAGATACACCGCACCAAAGGTCACACTGATCACCATAAAAGAATCCACGCCTTGGCTGATCAATGTGCTGAAGTTGTTGCGCAGCCAAAGGTGTTTGCCCTCGGTCAACTGTTTCCAAAAATGATACAGATGCACGTCGCAGTATTGCGCGGCTACATAGGCCAGCATTGAGGCTATCACTGCACCGGATGTGCAAGAGTAGATTAGAAAGTAGAGTTCGACCGAACCGCTGATACTTGCGCCTCCCGGCGTCGATATTTCCTGCGCTAAGGATAACAGCTGCCATGGTGGCTGGTTGTCAAGCGACACCGCCGGTAGGAGATTGCCAATAGTCATAATCGCGATAACAAAAATATTCATGATCAAGCCGACGGTTACCATAAAATTGGCGCGCCGTTTCCCGTACAGCTCACTCACCAGATCCGTGCATAAAAAGGTGAGGGGGTAGGGCAATACGCCCACCGCGAGCGCCATCGGCCCCAGCTGCACAAATTTTGTGATGCCGATGATATTTAGCATGGTCATGGAGCAGAGAAAAAAGCCGGCCAGCAGCAAAAAAACCTGCTCACGCCGCCGACTGATAAGATCTATGTCGTCGCTTAAGTGCACGGGCTATTCCTGTTGTGTGTTGTTATTTACCCGAAAATTTAACGGGCATTTTTTCGGTAAAAGCCGTTAAAGCGGCGAAGTGATCTTCGGTGTAGTGACAGGTGGCTTGCACGCTTGCGCACAGATCCAAAAAGTCGTTGAGTTCTTGGCGTTGAGCGGACTTCATTAGGCGCTTGCTCAAGCGAAGTGCCTGTGGCGGTTTTTCGGCAAAACTTAGGGCCATGGCTTCGGCCCGCGGTAGTAACTCGTCGGCACTCATGACTTCTAGAAGAATGCCCAATGCCAGCGCTTCATCGGCTTTGACGAGGCGCCCGGAAAAAGTCAGTTCCGCCGCGCGCTGGTAGCCAACCAGTCGTTGTAAAAACCAGGCGCCACCGTCGCCGGGAATAATACCCAGATTGATGAAGGTTTCCCCGAACAGCGCATGCTCGCTGCCAAGGCGGATATCGCACATGCAGGCCAGATCAAAGCCAGCGCCTATGGCCGCGCCGTTAACGGCAGCAATTAGCGGAATTTCCGAGTGAAAAACGGCTTTGCTCATACGCTGTATACCGCGCCGGTAGCCTTCGGCGAGTTCCGCCGGGCTGCCGCCAAACATACCTCGGCGCTCGGCCATTTCCTTGATGTTGCCACCGGAGCTAAAGCCCTTACCGTCGCCGGTTAAAATCAGACTGTTAAGTTCAGTATTCTGGTTGGCCCAATCAATGACCTTGCAAATGTCGTCCACGAGAGCGGTTCCGGTCAGCGCATTGCGTACGTCTTCGCGACAAAATGTCATCACCGCATAGCGGTTTTCAATGCGCAGCGTGGCGTCAGTCAAAGTCGGGGCCATGAAAAGTCCTTGGTGAGGTAGGTTCGGTTTAGGCTTAGTTTAACGTAATCAGCTTTTTAGGGAGTTCTGCCAGCCACTGCTGGCGCTGTTGGCGGGCGAGCTGGGCTTCTTCGAGTGTTACTGCACGAAAACTGACTTCGGCACCGGGCGGCAACTGCGCCAGGTAGGGTAAGTCGGCGCTTATTACCGTTGCGATTTTGGGATAGCCGCCGGTGGTGGGGCAATCCGCCATGAGAATAATCGGCAGGCCACTGGCGGGTACTTGAATGCAGCCCGGCAGCACCGGGTCGGAGACGATATTGCCATCGCCAATATATCCAATTCGTCGCCCGGTGAGTCGATAGCCAACACTGTCTGAATCCTTGTTGATACGAAACGCGGCTGACTGTAGCAGCGTCTGTATGCCGTCTTCGGTAAAGCGGTGTGCCTGCGGCCCCAGTATGACGCGGAACTGGCGGCGGGGTTTGGGGAATTCCGAGTAGGGTAGCGATAGTTCTTTACGTTGCGCAGCGTTTGGTATGCACAGCTCGAGCTCTTGCCCCGATTCTAGTGCTTGGCCGTTGATTCCCCCCAGTTGCGCGCGAATGTGCGTTGCACAACTGCCCAAGGTGGGTTCGATATTCAGCCCGCCTTCGATCGCTAAGTAGCCGCGAATGCGTTG
>JBLHMO010000096.1:0-12490 GCA_047622145.1 Paracoccaceae bacterium
CGGTGTAATGCTGCGGCCCACAGCCACCTGGACTTCCCAGAGTTCGCTAGACAGTTCCTGCCTCTAAAAAGTACGCCTCTTCGAACTTAGCAGGCGATACGTGTAGTGGACGAGAAGTCCCGGATAGGCGATTGGGAAATAGACACCATGATATGGCGTGTTGGCGACCATTGTAGAGAGAGCCGCCAAATTCACCTTATCTGCGCAGGTTGATAACAAAAGCGCGGCGACTGTGACTAAAGCCACGATCAGCCTGTTGAAGCCATTTAAAGATGTGGTTCGCAGTATCACAGCGGACAATGGGAAAGAGTTCGCTTATCATGGGAAGATCAGCAAGGCGTTATCAGCGGATGTTTATTTTGCGTATCCGTACAGTTCATGGGAGCGCGGGTTAAACGAAAATACTAACGGTTTGCTGCGGCCGTGTTTTCCCAAAACTACGAACTTGAAATTGATGTCGACGGCAGAAGTGAATAAAGCCGTGAGACGGCGAAACGCTTGCCCAAGAAAAGCTTGGCACCAGGTCAATTGATGGGCGATTACAGGGCTGCTATTGCAGCTTGAAATTTGATGCACTTCGGATTTGAATCCGCGGTTTATTATAAATATAGGCTTATGGTGTTTATTCTAGGGTTGCCGCTGACCAGAAAAAAACTGTAGCGCCCACGTAATATCGCATTCATGCGCTATCATAGCCCGTTGATTCACATCTCAAATTAAGCCATTATTTATATTGAAAATATATCCCAATGGCGCGAATTTTTTCAATATAGATTTAATAACTTTCTGATGAGTAAGTAACGGTAACAAGACCTTATTGCAGCAGAGCCAACACAGATTGTGGCTGCGCATTGGCTTGCGCAATCATAGCGAGGCCAGCCTGCTGCAAAATTTGTGCTTTTACTAAGGTGGCAGTTTCTTTGGAAAAATCGGTGTCGAGAATACGCGAGCGGCTGGCGGTGAGATTTTCTGAGGTAGTTTGTAGATTGGCAATAGTCGATTCAAAGCGATTGAGCTGGGCGCCGATATTGGCACGCTGAGTAGACATGTATTCCAGAGCGCGATCCATTTTGCTAATCACTTGATTGGCTGCGTCAACCAAATCAAGGTCGCTCAAGTCCATCGCCGCAGTATTCATTGCGCCTATATCAACCCCTACTATTTCACCAACATTGGCGCCGAGTTGGAAGTCTTTTTCATTACTTGCGACAACGCTGACCGCCGCGTCTTCCCAAGTTTCAACAAAACCGAGCAACTGATCTGCGCCGCTGCGATTCGCATAGTTGGCAATAACGGTTTCTGCCGTGCGCATAGGTCCGCCGTCGACATTGGCCCCGCCAATGGCACCGGTATCACTGTCGGTGAGAGAACCGCTATCAAACAGCCCTTGTATATAGGATTGCGCTCCTGCGGTATCGAAGGCGCCGTTGAGAAATGCATCAGAAGTGCTGTAGGCACCCTTAGTAGCGAAATTGATGGCATCATCAAGATTGTCACTCAAATTATTAGTGAGGTAGCTCATCACATCTTTAATGCCGTCGCCGCCAGCCTCCTGAATCACATCGTGTAATTTGCGCGCCGCGAGAAAAGCGGCTGAATATTCATCATTGCTGCCCCCCCAGCCAAGGTCAAGATTATTTGCCACTCCCGCGAGCGTCGCGATGGAGGCGCCGTTGGCACCAATTGAACTCAAAACCCGCTCGTCGGCGCCATGAATTAGTTCAGCAGCGCCTTCTAAAAACCAAGTTTGGCCGCTATCAGCCGCAAAAGATGCCATGTTCACGCTGCGATACATCACCGCATGCACCATCTCGTGAGCAATGATGCGGTCATTGTAAAAGGGCTTGCTGCCGCCATCGGGCAAATTTGGCGGGGTAAAATCAGCCATGTCGATTTGCAAGGTGACATCGCTGGCCTTGCCAGGATTGCTGCCAATCTGCCCCGTTACCCTTGCTGCAGTTCCTCCTGCGCCGTCACTAAAGCTGGTTAACTCAATACTGATTCCATCGCCATCGGCCGTTAGTCCGAAATAATCTTGAATGAGGGATTCTGATTGAGATAGCCAGCCCGAGCGCAGGCCGTCGATAACGGCGAGCTGATCGCTGTCGCCCAGTACACTGCTGCTCGCCGTAGCAAACACATTCTGGCCGTTGAAGCGGGTTTGATTGGCAACACGGTCGATCTCGTTGCGCAGCTGCTCTGCCTCGCTTTGCATCGCCTGACGGACGCTGTCACTATTAATTGAGTTTGCCGCCTGTACCGCTAGCTCTCGAATACGCTGCATTGCGTTTGTCACCGACGTCAGCGCGCCTTCGGCCACTTGCAGCATCGAAACACCATCGTTCGCATTGCGCACGGCTTGGTCAAGGCCGCGAATTTGAGTGGTAAATCGTGTCGATATGGCTAAACCTGCGGCATCATCGCGGGCACTATTAATGCGAAGTCCAGACGACAAACGCTGTTGAGCGCGGACCAGGGAGGCATCTGAATTCTGCAAGTTACGCGCGGCATTCAACGCAGCAAAATTTGTATTTATTGACAACGCCATTGACAACCAACCTCTTCCATTGCAGACAGTTCCCCATTTAAACTATCGGCCAATAACCGCATAACTTTAGCCTTACACTAAATAAATCTATGCAAGGCCTTTATCATACATAGACTGAACTCGGCACTTTAGGTAGAGGGCCTTCGCTTTATCTTAGTTGCCATCAGAGTTTGCCAGAGCTTTAGCCCATAATCCTTCTCGGAATAGCTCCTCCCCAAGCAATCGGGCCTGAGCATCTTTTTTATTCCCGCGGCTAAAATATTTCATACTGACGCCATGACGAGGACACATAACAGTTTGCTATAACGAATCAGGTCATATATCACTTTGGCCCCCTTATCAAGGAATGGGCAACTGATTAACGCCATAACATCACCCTTGTTTGCGGCTTCTTATTATTTATTTTTAAAGTCTACGCCGCAGCAGGCATTAAAGCCATTTCAAGCCAGAAACCATGCCACACCAGTGCCCAGAAACAAAAAAGGCCATCCGCAAGGACAGCCTAAGTTGTTGTTCTAATTGTCGGAACAGGGAGACTGAAGCAAATAAATATATTGCTACTTATGTGCTGCTTATTTTCTAGATGTTAGCGGCTGCTATCGCCAATATTGGTGCCCGAGGCCGGACTTGAACCGGCACAGCCTTACGGCCGGGAGATTTTAAGTCTCCTGTGTCTACCGATTCCACCACCCGGGCATGGGAGGTATACACCGCAGGGTTTGCCCACTGCGACGGCCAGTTAGACTGGCCTATGCCTGATTTGGTGTCCACCTCTTTGCGCTTTGCGGCGCAGAGATATCGGCTTCGCCTTATCAGACGGATAATGGAGGCGCGGGTCGGAATCGAACCGGCGTACACGGAGTTGCAGTCCGCTGCATGACCACTCTGCCACCGCGCCTTTGTATCGCTTTGTAATTCTCATGGGAGAATTTGGAGCGGGAAACCGGGTTCGAACCGGCGACCTCAACCTTGGCAAGGTTGCGCTCTACCAACTGAGCTATTCCCGCAGATATTTGCGTTGCTCTCACAACTGGCCGAAGCCAAATTGAATGGCCAATTATGCGCCCCTCAATGAAGGCCGTTATTCTATGCTGTGACGCTTAGGAGTCAAGCAAAGAACCGCTAAGTGACGAAATTTAGGCCTATTTTCCGCGTAAATCCGGCCAAGCTGCGCGCAGATAAATGACCATTGACCAAAGAGTGAGCACTGCTGCGACATACAGCGCCGTCATATTGATGGCGTATAGAACATTGTCGCGACTATCCTGAAACAACAGCAGCCCGATAATGGAGATAATCTGTGCTGCCGTCTTGAGTTTGCCTATATAAGATACGGCGACGCTGGTGCGTTTACCCAGCTCAGCCATCCACTCTCGCAGCGCTGAAATGACGATTTCTCGACCGATAATAACTACCGCGGGCAGCGTAAACCACCAGGCGTTGTAAACCTCAATCAGTAAGGCCAGCGCAATGGCCACCATCAGCTTGTCGGCGACGGGATCCAAAAAGGCGCCAAGCGGAGTCATCTGCCCCAATCTTC
Source organism: Paracoccaceae bacterium (assembly GCA_047622145.1). Classification (GTDB taxonomy): domain Bacteria; phylum Pseudomonadota; class Gammaproteobacteria; order Pseudomonadales; family Spongiibacteraceae; genus Litorivivens. The sequence goes on from JBLHMO010000096.1 coordinate 4,089, forward strand.
GGGCGAAATAGCCATCCAACCAGTCGGTGATGCCGGCCACGGTAAACACTAGCGCTGTAAAAAAGGCACGGTGTTCTATAGGCGCATAGAAGAGAACGACAAGCACCGGGATCAGGGCGATCCGGAACAAGGTCAGCGTGTTAGGAATATTCATTTAGCATCCAACGACTTAATGCCCCCATTCTAGGGAAGCGGGCTCGCTTTGGGTAGCAAAGACTATCTAACGCAGGCTTCGAGTGCATTCACGGTGGCTCACTTGCGCCGATACGAAAGGCAGCTACTCGCTACGAACACTCTCGTAGATGTCCTGGGCGATTTTTTCGCTTATGCCGGGAACTCGCTGTAAATCCTCAACGCTCGCGGCAACGATACCTTGCAGACCGCCAAACTGCCTGAGTAAAGCCTTGCGGCGCTGGCCGCCAATCCCGGGAATGCTGTCGAGTACCGACTGCTTACGTTTTTTGTCGCGTTTTTGCTTATGGGCGGTGATCGCAAAACGGTGGGACTCGTCGCGGATATGTTGAATGAGGTGCAGCGCAGGGCTGTTGGCCGGCAGTCTAAGTTCTGCGCCAGTGTCACCACGGATCAACACTTCCAAGCCTGCGCGGCGATCTGCGCCTTTGGCGACTCCGACGATCAACATCTCGGGCAAGGTCATTTCTGCAAGTATAGTTTTTACCGCCTGTAATTGGCCTTTGCCGCCGTCGATAAAGAGTATGTCGGGTACCGGCACTTCGCCTGTTGCGACGCGTTTGTAGCGGCGCTGCAGCGCCTGCGCCATGGCGGCGTAGTCATCACCTCCGGTAATGCCCTCAATATTAAATTGCCTATAGTCTGACTTCATCGGCCCGTGACCGTCGAAGACCACGCAGGAGGCCACAGTGGCCTCGCCTTGGGTGTGGCTGATATCAAAACATTCCATTCTTTGGGGTAGTTCTTCCAGCCCCAGCGCTTCCTGTAGCACTTCATAGCGCTCGGAATAATTGGCCCGCTCCGCCAAACGATTGCTCAAATTCTGTTCCGCGGCGGTTGCTGCAAGGCTGAGCCACTTGGCGCGATTGGCCCGCACTTTGTGCGAGATACTCAACTTTTGGCCTTTGGCCTCGGTCAGGGCCTGCGTCAGGGTGGCGGCGCCGGCCAGCTCGCGATTAACGATAATTTCGCGCGGCAAATCCCGCGTACCGTTACCAACCAGATAATATTGGGCGATAAACGCCTCGAGCACATCGTGTTCAGTTTCGTCCAGTTGCAAGCGTGGATAGTAGCTGCGGCTACCCAATATGCGCCCTGCCCGCACATACAATAGCTGTACGCAGGCCTGCCCCGCCGCAAGTGCGACGGCGATAATATCCATGTCACCCGATTCGCCTTCGATCCACTGGCTAGCCTGTACTTTTTGCAAATGACTGATCTGGTCGCGAAATTCTGCAGCCTCTTCAAACGCCAGCTTCTCGGCGGCCGCCTCCATATTGTCGGCAAGTTCGGCAATGACCGACGCATTCTTGCCTTCAAGAAACATCATGGTATGGCGCACGTCTTCGTTGTAGGCCTCCTTGCTAATACGATCAACACAGGGGCCGGTGCAACGGTTGATCTGGTACTGCAAACAAGGGCGACTGCGATTGCTGAAATAGCTGTCTTCGCACTGCCTGACCTTGAACACCTTCTGCAAGAGATTGAGGCTCTCCCGCACGGCAGACGCACTCGGATAAGGCCCAAAATATTTGCCCTGCTTGGCTTTGGCACCGCGGTGAACACTGATGCGCGGATAATCCTGATGGCTTGAGATGTAGATGTAAGGGTAGGATTTGTCGTCGCGCAACAAAATGTTATACGGAGGCTTGTACTGTTTGATCAAATTCTGCTCAAGCAGCAGCGCCTCACCTTCTGTCGCAGTCACGGTGATGTCAATATGGGCTATGCGCTGCACCAGTGCCATGGTCTTGGCCGCCAGCCCAGTAGCGCGGAAATAGCTTGTCAGCCGGTTGCGTAGATTTTTGGCTTTGCCAACGTAGAGTATTTCTTTGGCAGCATTTTGCATGACGTACACCCCAGCCTTACGGGTGACGTTTTGCAGAAATGTTGAGTGATCGAAGGAGGTGTTGCTCATGTACCGAGACAGCTTTAAATAGTGACAGGGAACTCTACCACACCGTGTCGCAATGCCAACCAGACCAATTCTACGTCGCTGTCAATATTGAGCTTTTCGAAAATACGATAACGGCCGCTGTTTACGGTTTTTGTGCTGATAGTTAGCAAGCGAGAACTGCTAGCAACTTTCTCGCAATGCACCAGCATAAGTGAAATTTCCAATTCCCGTCGAGACAAACTGGAAAACGGCGATTGGGCTTCGCCCAAACGGTGCATCCCCATATTACCGACTACGTCAGGGCTGATATAGCGGCCGCCACGAATCACCGTTTTTATGGCGTTGAGAATTTCAGTGAAGCTGGCCCCCCTGGGTGAGATAGCCGCTGGCGCCAGCTTTCAAAAACCGCGAGAGAAAGGGTTCTTCTGTGTAGACACTGAGGTCAATGATTTTGGTATTCGGATAACTGACAGAAATTCGGCTGGCGGCCTCCAAACCGCCGATGCCGGGCATACGATGGTCCATCAATACCATACTCAAGGCGATGGCCTCTTCGCCGCTGCGGGCCGATGCATTCGTTCTGGCGTTATCGTTGCTGTCGTGGCGGTCGATTGCCGAATAAGCTCAAGCGACAATCTTGCGAAAGGTTAAATTGATACGACCCGCGCTCAGCGCTCTATCGGCGGGTACCGCGTGCAGCCATTCGGACTGAAAGTGCCCCGCCATTACCAACAGCGACCCGCCCTGCAATACAATTTCTCGCCTGATTTTCGATTTATTATCCCGCGGCTTTATTACAAAGCGACGCGAGGCTCCCAGGCTGACCGAACCAATCAGTGGGGTTTTTCCCAAAGATACTTCGTCGTCCGCATGAAAGCCCATGGTATCGCTTCCATCGCGATACCAATTCAGCAAAACCGTATTAAATCTTGTCGACAGTACACTGTCGATACGATCTTTAATGGTGCGTAATGTAGGGTGCCAGCCTAAAGCGCGATGGTTAAGTCCGGAATAGCGATATTCAACACATTCATCTCCGTAAAAAGCGGTAAGGCGCGGCACTTTGTGGGACTTACCATAGACACGTACACTGGGTTGATCCCAGTCGATTTCATCGCATAATTGTTGATATAACTGCCGATGATCTTCTATGAATCCGTTGAGAACCCCTAAGCGACTCGCCCCCAATTCCAGCCACTCGATACTTCTTGTGGGCTGATTGAAAAGATCGCCGCCGGACATTCAGTAGACCCTCGGTTCTATCTCCAGCGAGACCCCAAACCTTGCAAACACCGATGCTTTTATCTGATCGGCAAGCTGCAGGATAGAGCTGCCTTGTCGGCTTCCAGGATTTATCAGTACTAGCGACTGATTGTGATAGGTACCTACGCCGGCCAGCTCACCTTCACCTGAAAAACCGCGCCAACCTGCCTGCTCCAACAACCAGCCGGCGGCGAGTTTGTATCCGGCCGCCATCGACCACGCAGGTATATCGGGATGAGCGGCTTTTAAAGCACGGTAGGCCTGCTCCGACACCAGCGGATTCTTGAAGAAGCTACCCGCATTCGGCATGACCGAAGGTGACGGCAACTTTTGCCCGCGCACTCGCCGCACTGTTTCGGCAACCTGCTCCGGCGTCGGCTCCCGGTCACCGATAGCCTCAACCAGTGCTGGATAGGAGAGGACGGGGGCCGGCTCGCGCGACAATTGCAGATTGACACGGGTAATCACAAAACGATCTCGCCATGCGCGCTTGAAAATACTGTCCCTATAGGCCAGTTCGCAGTCTGTGCGGGTCAGCTTCCGGTACTCCATCGCATCGGTATCAAGGCCAAGCACACTATCCAAAACAGAACTGACCTCAACCCCATAGGCACCGATATTTTGAATCGGTGCCGCGCCCACATTACCAGGAATTGCACTGAGATTTTCCAGACCATACCAGCCCTGCGCGAGACTGTGCCGCACTAGTTCGTCCCAGTTTTCACCGGCCGCAACACTGACTTGCACTAAGCCGGGCGATACTTCCAAAGATTCAATGCCCTGCATGCAAAGATGGATGACAAGACCGTCAAAATCGGAAGAGAGCACAATATTGCTACCGCCGCCGAGTATCAGTCTCGCCAGCGCCTTGTCTTCAGAAAACGTGATGGCTTCTCTAAGCTGAGCGTCGGAATGAACTTCCACGAAGTATCGCGCCACTGCGGGTACAGCAAGCGTGTTATACGCCTGCAGGGAAATGCTCTGCTGAACGTTCACCGCTCAGCCTTCCGCTCCGCGCCATTATCAAGACCACGAATTGCGCTCAGTAAGCCCTTCGAAGCATCTTCGACCATATCGAGTACGTGCTCGAAGCCCGCATCACCGCCATAGTAGGGATCCGGCACCTCGCACTCCTTGAATTCGCTGGCGTAGTCTAGAAACAGTTTTACGGTCGCTTTATGAACGGATGGTGCGAGCGCCTGAATATCGGCTAAGTTGCTCGCATCCATCGCGAGTATATAGTCATAGTGCGTAAAATCTTCCGCGCAAAATTGCCGTGCGCGCAGCGTACTCATATCAACTCCACGCTGGGCAGCCGCTGCACTCGCTCGCTTGTCCGGCGGATGGCCGATATGCCAATCGCCGGTGCCAGACGAGTCGACTTCAATTTTATGCTGCAAGCCCTCGGCCGCCACTAAAGCTTCAAATACCGCATGGGCTGTCGGCGAGCGACAAATATTCCCTAGGCAGACAAAGAGAACCCGTGTCACATCGCCGCTCCTGATGCGAAACGTGCGCGAACCGCATCGAGGTCTTCGGCAGTATCGACCCCTGCAGGAATATCAGCTGCGGCGTAATCCACATGGATACGAACGCCCTGCTCAAGCGCGCGCAGTTGTTCCAATTTTTCGACACTTTCCAGTATGCCGGGAGGCCAGCGCACAAAATCATTAAGTAGGCGAACACGGTAGGCGTAAATGCCGATATGCCGTAAAAAGGGAACATTGTCCGGCAGACGCTCGCGGCTGTAGGCAAACTCGTCGCGGGCCCAAGGCATAGGCGCGCGACTGAAATACATCGCGTAGCCCTGTCCGCCCAGCACAATTTTTACCGCATTGGGGTTAAACAGCGTTTCAATATCCGTTATGCGCTCGGCCAGAGTGGCCATACCCGCTCCAGGCCTTGCCTGCAAGTTTGCGGCAACCTGATTAATAACCGCTGGCGGAATCAGCGGTTCGTCGCCTTGAACATTGACCACAACAGCGTCATTTGGCAAGGCCAGAATCGCCGCCACCTCCTGCAACCGGTCAGTACCGGATTGGTGAGCCGGGCTGGTCATGCACACTTCCGCACCGAAGCTTTTACAGGCGTCAAAAACGATTTCGGTATCAGTAGCCACAACCACGCGCTGGGCATCACTCTCACAGGCGCGCTGCCAAACGTGCTGAATCATCGGCTTACCGGCGATATCCAATAGAGGCTTTCCAGGCAGACGCATTGACGCAAATCGCGCCGGAATTATCACCGTAAACGGCATCAGCGATCTTCCTCATTTAAGGTTTTGAGTTTTTTGTCCAGCGCCATAAAAAATTCCGCCGGCAATGCTGCGGTAACCGGCAAATACCAATGATGTTCGCTGGCAAATCCCGCGCATTTTACCGCATCTTTCTCCGTCATAATCACCGGCAGGTCATCGCCAAATTCAATATCAGCTGCCGTATAGACATGATGATCAACAAAGCGGTGCGTCGTTGGTCTCAGGCCCAATTCGATAAGCGAAGTAAAGAACCTGCGTGGGTTACCGATACCCGCCACAGCGTGCACCACCATTGGCAGATCTGCGACCGCCATCTTTTTACCTGTTTTCAGATTGACCAGCCGATGAGGCTCAAGCAGCATCATATGAGCGCTAGGGCCAAAAGCCTGTTCGGACTCACCGTTTACAACTAAAATATCGACCGCGGTCAAACGCCTAGCCGGTTCGCGCAGTGGCCCCACAGGCATACAGTGGCCGTTACCCAAACCACGTGCACCATCGATGACGACGATTTCGACATCGCGTTGCAAGGCGTAATGTTGCAAGCCGTCATCGCTAACAACAATATTACAGTTAAAATCTTTTTCGAGTTTCGCCACACCGGCAACACGGTCTGGGCTGACGACTACCGGGCAAGCCCCTTCGCGCACTATTAGCAGAGGTTCATCGCCAACCTGTTGCGGTGAACTAGACGCTGTGACCGCACAGGGGTAATGCGCAGCCCTGCCACCGTAGCCGCGACTGACGACTCCGGGTTTATAACCCTGCGCCTGCAACCAACGAACCAGCGCAATGACCAAGGGCGTTTTTCCGGTACCACCGACGCTGATATTCCCCACCACAATAACTGGAGTGAGCTGAGGAATGGCGCGTTTTTGTAACCAGCGCTTCCGCAAGTTGGAAACGAGGCAATACAAGCCTTCCAAGGGCCAAAATAAATAAAGCACCCCGGGGTTGCGGCGGTACCAAGCACGTTCGATGTGGTGACGTAGCGACATGGGGTCCTATTTCGTTTTTGGTTCACTCGTTGTCAGACTCAGGGCGGTAAACCCCAACTGACCGGCAGCATCCATCGCGGTAATCACCGCCTGATGCGTAGCCTTGGCGTCGGCCGTGATCACCACCGGCAGCGAGGTATCGCCAGCCGATACTAGGGTGATGGCAGCCATCAGGCCTTTCAGATCCGGATTCACCACTGAGGCCTCGTTTACTGTGTACTGCCCCTGAGCATCGACAACTATCTCCAGTGGCACATTTTCCTGCAGCGCAGGATCACCACTGGCTTCAGGCAACTCAAGGGAAAGACGGCTTTCCTTGGTGAAGGTAGTGGACACCATAAAGAAGATCAATAACAGAAAAACCACGTCGATTAGCGGTGTCAGATTCACCGATACCTCTTCCAACTTTTGGCGCCGGAAATTCACGACTTGGCGACCTTGGGACTCTGGGCCAAGTGCATGTGGTTAACCAGCTTGATGGTTTCTTGCTCAAGCTGCACGACAATACTGTCGACTCGGCGCACGTAATAGCGGTGCATCATCAGTGCTGGAATGGCGATACTGAGGCCCGAGGCCGTGGTTATCAGCGCTTCGGAGATGCCGCCCGCCAGTACGCCGGCATTTCCCGTGCCTTCGAGCATGATTTCCGAAAACACTCGAATCATACCAATCACGGTACCGAGCAGTCCCAGTAAGGGCGTGATAGCCGCGATAGTACCCAATGCATTGAGGTATTTTTCCAAGCGATGAACCACGTGCGTGGCTGCGTCTTCAATGCTCTCTTTCATGATATCGCGGCCGTGGCGAGCATTTGTCAGACCAGCAGCCAATATCTCGCCCAGTGGTGATGACTGTCGAAGTCGACGCAATTTTTCCGCATCGAGCTGGTGACTTTTTAGCCACTCAGACACTTGTGGAAAGGTGTTCGGCGGTGCAATTTTGCTGGGATTCAGTTCAATCCAGCGTTCAATACAAATTGCCAGGGCCGCTGCGGAACACAAAAGTATCGGCAGCATGATCCAGCCGCCTGCTTTTACCAACTCAAACACAGTACAACCTCTTATTTTGATTTGATCTCATTATACGTGCTAACGAGTTTGAAGCGACATCCACAGTGCCTATTCGCCGACGCTATCCCAGTAAAAATGATATTTTTTACGAAAGTGCTCGATATTTTTTATGCCCTGAGGCCCCAATGCCACGGTAATCATACCGCTTTTCGCCGTCTCTGCCAGCTCGGCGCCGTGCTGGCGGTAACGACGCTTCACCTCTGGTACGGGATGGCCGTAGCGGTGTTTGTAGCCGGCAGAAAATATCACAAATTCGGGGCTGAGCCGCAACACAAAGGCCGGTGACGAGGACGTTCTACTGCCATGATGCCGAGCCAGCAACACTGAAATGTTCGGACGCAAGGTAGGTAATAGCTGCTGTTCAATGGCGGATTCTATATCGCTGGGAAACAGCGCGCGCCCTCCTCCAGACTCAACAAGCAACACGCAAGAGCGATTGTTGGACGAGCCTTCACTCCCTGCCGGTGGAGTGATAATGGCAAAACTGACGACGTCCCACTGCCAAGCCTGACCCGCCAAGCAGGGTTCCGCACCCCTCAAAGTGGCACTAGAGAGAAAGCGCTCTGGCGGCGATTCCTTTAACAATCGTTGATAGGTACCCGCGTGATCGCTGTCGACGTGACTGATGATTAGCTTATCCAGATACTCAATTTTTCTGTGCTTCAGCACCGGTAACAGCGCAGCGTCAACCATAGTAAAGTGTTCGCTCTAGCGCGGCCCGACGT
>JBLHMO010000097.1:0-12368 GCA_047622145.1 Paracoccaceae bacterium
CAGGCTCATTGTCTGCGTTCTGGTCTGACCCCGAGTTCGATCCGCAGCTGCCAGTCTTCTATTACGTGCGAGTGCTTGAGATTCCCACGCCACGGCACACGCTGCTCGACGCGATAGCGCTGGGTTTGGATAAGCCGAAAGCAGGGGCGACAGTGATTCAAGAGCGGGCTTACAGTTCTCCGGTTTGGTATACGCCCTGATGTAGATAGGGAGAAAGCATAAAAAAAGGGCTGCAACTGAGCAGCCCTTTTTCGTATTGCGGGTTTAGACGGCCGGTTTTTCTTCTGCCTCTTCGTAACGCGCTACGCTGTCGAGAATTTCTTGCTTGGCGGCAGCGGCGTCTTCCCAGCCTTCTACCTTCACCCATTTGCCGGGTTCCAGGTCTTTGTAGTGCTCAAAGAAATGTTGAATCTGGTTGAGCAGTAGTTCGGGCAGTTCGGTGGCTTGCTCAATGCCTCGGTAGATAGGACTCAGCTTGTCCACCGGCACGGCCAGCAGCTTGGCGTCGATGCCGGACTCGTCACTCATTTTTAGAACGCCAATGGGGCGGCAGCGAATAACGGAGCCGGGCACCAGTGGGAATGGCGTCGGTACCAGTACGTCTACGGGGTCGCCGTCTTCAGACAGGGTGTGCGGCACGTAACCGTAGTTGCAAGGGTAGTGCATGCAGGTAGACATAAAGCGGTCAACGAAAATCGCGCCGGAGTCTTTGTCTACTTCATATTTAATGGGGTCTGCGTGGGCTGAGATTTCAATAATGACATTGATTTCGTCAGGAATGTTCTTACCGCTGGGCACGTCGTTCAGGCTCATGGGGTTCCTCTGATCAGGGAATGTCGAAACGTATCGCTCGCGCGAGGCGCGGGCTGGCGAAAGGTGCGTACTATACAGGCTGAGGGCGCTGCGGTGAAGGGAGTTGGCGTTTGGGCTGAGCATTAATTGAACAATACTGAATGGTAATTGCTCGATTTTGCGGCTATACCCTTAACACCCAACAGCTATATGCATGCTATTTAATAACAGCAATAAGGTATTGGCTCTGACAAATCAGTAGTAGCATACATCGAGCGATTGAGGGCATTTCTATGACCGAACATATCGTGGTGCCCCCCGTTATTCGGGGTTGTCGGATTGATCTGTGTATTTTTCATCTACCTGCTTGTCAAGCGCTACCCGGCGGGTGACGCCAAAGTTCAAAAAATCGGCGATGCGATCCATCTCGGTGCCATGGTCTTTATGCACCGTGAGTACCGAACGCTGGCCATCTTCTCCGCCGTATTGATTATTATTTTGTATTTCACTCCCGGCTTGGACCTTAAAACGGCGTTAGCCTTTACGGTTGGCGCCCTGTCATCCGCGCTGACGGTTTATATCGGTATGTATACCGCACTCAGGCGAATGTCAGAACGACTACGGCGGCACACGAGAAGGGCGCGGCAGAGGCGCTTTCGGTCGCCTTCTTCAGTGGATCGATAATGGGCTTGTGGGTGGCCTCGCTGGGTTTGATTGGTTTGGGCTCTCTGTATTGGTACTTTGGTGGTGATCCGACCACCGCTCACTAAATTCGCGGTTTTGGTATGGGGGCGTCGTCGGTAGCCCTGTTTTCGCGTGTCGGTGGCGGCATTTTCACCAAAAGTGCCGATGTCGGCGCTGATCTGGTGGGCAAGATTGAGGCGGGGATTCCCTAGGACGACCCCCGTAACCCCGGCGCAATTGCCTCCATTGCAGCGATCATGCTGGTGAAGACTTTATCGTCAAAATCGCCGGGAGTGGCGCTGCGAATTGGTACGATTTCGGCTGCGCTGCTGTTTATTGGCGCAGCCTGGTTCGTAATTGCCGGGACCGGCTTGAGCAGCAATATCTGGTGGGCGGTGGTCACCGGGGCTGTCGGAGGCATTGTTATCGGGTTGGTCGCAGAGTATTACACTGCATCGGAGCCGGTTAGGAAGATTGCCCGTGCCGGTGGAACCGGCGCGGCCACAGTCATGATTGCTGGGCTAGCGTTGGGTATGCAGTCGGTCGTTATCCCCGTGCTCACGATCAGCGGCATTATTTATGTGTCTACGGAGTTGGCAGGCCTGTAAGGAATTGCGATGGCCGCCGTGGGCATGCTGTTTACGGTGGGTGTGACCATGGCGATAGACGCCTAGGGGCCGGTGGCCGATAATGCCGGTGGCATTGCCGAGAGATGGCCGGCCTGGGTAACGAAACTCGCGATATTACTGATTCGCTGGACGAACTGGGCAACACCACGGCCGCAATCGGTAAGGACTTCGCCATCGGCGCGGCAGCACTGGCGGCGCTAGCGATTATTGCGGCCTTTTTGGAGGTCATGCAGCACAAGGGCCCCAGCTTTACCCTGCACTTGGGCGACCCGAAGGTGCTCGTGGGCATGTTTATCGGTGGCATGCTGCCATTCTTGATTGCCTGGATCACCATGACGGCGGTTGGTGACGCTGCCTTCGAGATGATTCAGGAGATACGGCGTCAGTTCAAAGAGATCAATGGCTTTATGGAAGGTACGGCTGAGCCCGATACCGCGCGCTGTGTAGACATGGCCACTCAGTCGGCCTTGAAAAAAATGGTATTGCCGGGCGTTATTGCGGTTGCAGCGCCCGCGGTGGTTGGCTTTGGTTTGGGCGCCGAGTCGTTTGGCGGTTTGCTGGGCTGTGTGCTGCTGGCAATGACCATGGCCAATGCCGGCCGTGCCTGGGACAAGGCCAAAAAATATGTTGAGAAGGGTAATCTTGACGGTAAGGGCTCTGCAGTGCACGCCGCTACGGTGGTGGGTGACACGACACCGTAGACAACCCCTTTAAGGACACCTCGGGGCCGGCCATGAATATTTTGATCAATGTTATGGCCATTGTCAGCCTGGTAATTGCCCCAATTTTATAAGGTGGGCGGCGGCGTATGGCCGCCATAGGCCGGCATTTTCGGGCGTGGCCACCACCTTGGAGCGCTCTTTTGTGTTTAGTTGTGCTTCTAGGCATTGGCTTTTTCGTCAGTAAAGGTTATTGTGTGAGTCATATGAATCTATTTTATGTCGAGTTTGTTACATCATAAGTACAAAAACCGCCTCTGCTGTTCTCCCCGCACTTCCGTCGAGTCGCCACTTCTTCGGTGCTTGTCTGCGGACTCCAGCTTTTATTGAATGCGAGCGTTGCTGCGGCAGCTCCTTGCGTCTTTACGTTATGAGCTGTGCAGCGTGATGAGGCGCCTTATGATTAAACTAAAGCATCACGATTTATATTCGGACCGGTGAATTCGACTATAAAATTATTACAACTTCACCAACACAACCAAGGTAATTACGATGAGTAAAGGTACAGTTAAGTGGTTCAACGCCGATAAAGGTTTTGGTTTTATTACTCCTGAAGACGGTAGCAAGGACCTTTTTGTCCATTTTTCAGAAATTCAGAGCGGCGGTGGTTTTGCAACTTTGAACGACGGTCAAGCTGTTGAATATGAAGTAGGCCAAGGCCAGAAAGGTCCATGTGCCAATAAGGTTGTTCCGCTTTAATAAGCGGTAGTCAGTGCTCTAATCCTGCCTGCGCCTACCCTTGATTTGTCGACACTAGCTGAGTTGTGAGTTCGATAATTTGGGGGGCTAGGTTGGCCAGCCACAGCAAATAACACTGTGACTGGCCGGGGGGAGAAGTTGTACGACTTGTCGATCAGGCTGCGGCCTGATCGGTAATACCGACCATTACGGTGTCACCTTCCAGTCTGACACTATAAGCGCTTATAGATTGCGTTTCGTCTTCGATGCAGCGACCGTTTGCCAGAGCAAAGTGCTGCTTGTAAATCGGTGATGCAATAACCAGCTCGTCTCCAATACTGCCAATAATTCCTCGCGATAACACATTTGCGCCGCTGAATGGATCGTAATTGTCTAGCGCGAATACTTGCGCATCAATTTTAAAGAGTGCGATTTGTTTGCCGTGTAGCAGTGCGGCTACTCCGGCATTGGGGGGTATATCTGCCACTGAACATACAGCCGTCCAACTCATGATGCCTTCCTTCTCAGTTTCTGTATTTATCGGTCGGTCACGCTACCGCTACTAGGTCTTCACTCAGCTCGCACTCTTGCTCAGTAGCGGGGCGAATCTGGCCGCGTTCCTTTACAAACACCACGTCGTCGCCTTTGTCACTGTTCACAAAGCTACGGAACATTTTTAGCTTGTCTTCGTTTTCAATGGTGGTTTTCCACTCGCACTGGTAGGTGCCAACGACATGGGCCATTTCGACTTCGAGCTCGTCCGCTATGCCCAGTGAGTCATTGATAATGACGTTTTGCAGGTACTCGAGACCGCCTTCGAGGTTGTCCATCCACACGCTAGTGCGCTGTAGGCGATCGGCAGTGCGTACGTAAAACATCAGGAAGCGGTCGATGTATTTAATTAGCGTATCGGTATCGATATCAGAGGCAAACAAGTCAGCGTGCCGAGGCTTCATGCCACCGTTGCCGCAAACATAAAGATTCCAACCTGTTTCGGTGGCGATGATGCCCACGTCTTTACTTTGTGCTTCGGCACATTCTCGGGTGCAACCCGATACCGCCATTTTCAATTTGTGCGGTGAGCGCAAGCCTTTGTAGCGGTTCTCGATATCGATGGCGGCACCAACGCTGTCCTGCACGCCGTAGCGACACCAGGTGGAGCCGACACAGGATTTGACGGTGCGCAATGATTTACCATAGGCGTGGCCGGATTCGAAACCAGCATCAACAAGTTCTTTCCAGATAAGTGGAAGTTGATCGACGGTGGCGCCAAACAGGTCGATGCGTTGGCCACCGGTAATTTTGGTGTAGAGATTGTATTTCTTGCCGACTTCGCCCAGCACTATCAATTTGTCGGGAGTGATTTCGCCGCCGGCAACGCGCGGCACAATAGAGTAGGTGCCGTTTTTCTGCATATTGGCTAGCATGCGATCGTTAGTGTCCTGCAGGCCAGCATGTTCCGCTTGAAGAATGTAGTCGTTCCAGCAACTCGCAAGGATGGAGGCGGCGGTTGGTTTGCAGATTTCACAGCCGCGACCTTTGCCGTGTGTTTCCAGCAGTTCGTCGAAGCTTTTGATGCTGCCGACGCGCACCAAGTGATAAATTTCTTGCCGCGTATAGGGGAAGTGCTCACAAAGGTCGGTGTTGACCTCCATCCCCAGTTTGACCATTTCAGCATTGAGTATCTGGCCAACCAGTGCAGTACAGCCACCGCAACTTGTAGCGGCCTTGGTGAAGCTCTTCAGGTCGCCGACGGTAAGCGCGCCATTTGCAACCGCGCTGCACAAATCGCCTTTTGACACATTATTACAAGAACAAATATGGGCGCTGTCGGGGAGGGCGTCTACGCCTAAGCCGATGGACGCGCTGCCGTCGAGTGACGGTAGAATCATGACCTCTGGATGTTCTGGAAGCTCCATACCATTCAGTGCGAATTGGAGAAGGTTGCCGTAGTCTTCGGCATCGCCAATCAGTACGGCGCCGAGTACTTTGCTGCCGTCCTCACTGACGACAAGCTTTTTGTAGACTTCCGTTTGCTCGTCAATAAAGGTGTAGCATTTTGCACCTGGGGTATTGGCGTGGGCGTCGCCGATGGAGGCAACGTCGACCCCCATCAGTTTCAATTTGGTGCTCATGTCAGCGCCCAAAAACTCTTTGTTCGCAGTGCCACCCAAAATGTGATCTGCGGCGACGCGCGCCATTTCGTTGCCGGGTGCAATCAAGCCGAAAATACGACCGCCCCAAAGTGCGCACTCGCCGATGGCGTAGATTGACTCGTCGGAGGTCTGGCAGAAATTATTGACGCTAATGCCGCCGCGTTCGCCGATTTCAAGCTCACTTTGGCGCGCCAGTTCATCCTGCGGGCGTATACCAGCGGAGAACACGATCAGGTCGGTTTCAAGTTCTTCGCCATCGGCAAAGCACATTTTGTGGGTGTGTTCGCTACCGTCGATAATCTGCTGGGTGTTTTTTCCGGTGTGAACAGACACGCCGAGATCTTCAATTTTCTTGCGCAGTAGTTTGCCGCCACCATCATCAACTTGCACCGCCATTAGACGCGGGGCGAATTCAACAACGTGGGTTTTCAGCCCGAGATCGTGGAGGGCCTTGGCTGCCTCAAGACCCAGCAGGCCGCCGCCAATGACAGTGCCAATCTTGCTGTTGGCGCTAGCGGCAGTAATCGCTTCCAGATCTTCTATGGTGCGGTAAACAAAGGTATTGGTTCTGTCGTGACCCGGCACCGGTGGAACGAAGGGGAAAGATCCGGTGCTGAGCACAAGTACATCGTAGGCGACTTCAATACCGCAATTGGTTGACACAGTTTTGTTGTCGCGATTAATGACAGAGATTTTGCGCGAGCTGTGTACACTGATCTGATGGTTTTCGTAAAAGCCATCGGCCACCATGTTAAGCGGACCCGCGCTGCGGGTTTCAAACCACGCGGTTAGGTGTACGCGGTCGTAGGCAGCACGAGGATCCTCACCAAACACCGTAATATCAAATTGATCGGCACGACCGCTGGCGACCAGGCTTTTCAGGAACTGGTGGCCAACGGGGCCATTACCCACCAATACCAATCGAGTTGTTGCGCCCGCTGTTGAGCTCATAGTGTTTTCCTTCATCAATCTATTTGCCGCGCCTAGTCTTGGCATCACGGCTGTGGCTTCGCAGTTACCGGTGACCAATGCGTTACACGTGGCTAAGCAATCAATGTGCCAGAAATGGGAGTGAGGGTACTAAGTCGCTAATATCGAGGTCAAAAGCCGGTCTCGCGGCTTTGTGTGGGTACTTCGATAGGCTGCACTGGAAACGATCTGCACTAAAATGAAGCACTACGCTGATGCATTGCCACTTGCCTGTGCGTGTGGTCGGTCTGGGGAGCGCCGCCACAATGCAGTAATTTTCAACAATGAGCGCGGAGAAAAAATAAAACTTTTATTTTTTCAATGGTATAGCGTCAAGCTGAAATGGTTGGCACAGTGCTTGCTGTTGGCACGACAAACCCGATTCCCTGTTGTTCTGGAGTGTGTCATGTCTGGCGGTAACTTGAATTTGCTCAATGTGAAGCAGCCGAACGTTCGGTTGTTACATCTATCGTGGTTTGCATTTTTTCTAACCTTTCTGGTGTGGTTTAGTCACGCACCTCTGCTGGCTACCATAAAGGAAGCCTTTGACCTGAGTAGCCAGCAGGTCAAAGCACTGATGATTCTGAACGTCGCACTTACCATTCCGGCTCGTATTATCGTCGGAATGCTGGTCGACCGTTTTGGCCCCCGCATTATTTTCAGCCTACTCTTGGTTATTGGTGGCGGGCTGTGTCTTGGTTTTGCTTCCGCCGATTCCTACGAAACCATTGCACTCATGCGCTTTCTGATGGGCTTTATCGGGGCCGGATTTGTTATCGGCATTCGCCTTGTGGGTGAATGGTTTCCGGCCCGACAGGTGGGGCTGGCTGAAGGCGTTTACGGCGGCTGGGGCAACTTTGGTTCCGCTGCCGCCGCCATGACGCTGCCTTCATTGGCCTTGTTCTACGGTGGAGACGATGGCTGGCGGTATGCCATCGCAACAACCGGGGTGATGACGATTCTCTACGGATTTTTCTTTTACGCGCGGGCACGCAATACGCCAAAGGGCTCGACCTACTTCAAGCCAAAAAAAAATGGCGGTCTGGAAGTCACAAGCAAGAATGATCTCTACTTTTACATTGCGATGTGCTTGCCTATGTATGCGGCTCTCGCAACGCTCACGTGGAAATTGTCGCCTGCTAATTTGGGTTTGTTGACCGACAATGCCTGCCTGGCAACGTATATTGTCTTGTGTGTTGTTGGGGTGGTTCAGATAAGTCAGATCGTCCGGGTCAATTTGCATCTATTTTCGAATGAGCTGGTGCCAGACTTTAAGCGCTATAAATTTAAGCAAGTTGCAATTCTTGATTTGGCCTACTTTGTGACTTTCGGCTCGGAGCTAGCGGTTGTGTCTATGCTGCCACTTTTCTTTATGGAAACCTTCGAACTCAATGCGGTAACGGCGGGTTTGTTGGCATCGGGTTTTGCTTTTATGAATCTGGTGGCGCGCCCTAGCGGCGGCTTCTTTTCGGACAAATTCGGTCGCCGTAAGTCGCTGTCGATATTGATAGCCGGTTTGGCTGTGGGTTATATGATGCTGAGTCAAATTGATTCGGGCTGGCCGATTGCCTTGGCAGTGCTGGCGACCATGGCCTGCTCGTTCTTTGTGCAGGCGGGTGAGGGTGCGGTGTTCGCGATTGTGCCATTGGTCAAGCGCAGTATGACAGGGCAAATTGCCGGCATGGCAGGGGCCTATGGCAACGTGGGTGCGGTGATCTATTTAACGGCCCTGTCCTTCGTTGATGCCTCGTCTTTCTTTATGCTGATTGCAGGCTCTGCCGCGCTGGTATTTATAGCGGTTCAGTTTCTGGAGGAGCCGCATGGCCACATGGCGGAAATCAATGAGGACGGTTCTGTGGAATTGATTGAGGTATCCTGAGGCTAAATTCATCGGACTCGTCCAATGAGTCTTTCCTACCAAGCCGGTGTCACTATGCAGGCGCGCAGGCTTTACGATTTGAGAATGTGCAATGCACCTTGACGGTCACATAAATTTCACTTTGGGGCAGGCAACTTACGCAGGCGTCAAACCCGACAATGAAGACAGTATTGGCATTAGGATTCCCGAAGGCCATCTGTTGACCACCAAGGGCGCCGTCGCGATTATCGCAGACGGCGTTTCTGCCGCTGAAGCGGGTAAGGAAGCGAGCGATACCTGCGTTACGTCGTTTCTCGCTGACTATTTTTCAACGCCAGAATCTTGGACTGTCAAGAAATCTACGCAGCAAGTACTTAACGCCCTAAACCGATGGCTGTATGGTCAGGGGCAGCGATTTTTACAGGCCGAAAAAGGCTATGTATGTACCCTCAGTCTGGTCATCTTTAAAAGCCGGACGGCGCACGTTTTTCATGTTGGCGATACCCGAGTGTACCGCTATCGACGCGGTGATTTAGATCAGTTGACGCGCGACCATGCCACGCTTATCAATAAAGACCAGTCCTATCTTACGCGCGCGATGGGGCTGGATGTGTGGCTAGACGTCGACTACAAGGCGGTCGACGTCGAGGTGGGTGACATATTCTTACTGACGTCGGACGGTGTTCACGATTTTCTATCGCGGCAGGAGATTCGCAATCGACTGGGTAACCTCAGTGATTCACCCGAAGAAGATTGCTGCGCGATGATTGCCAGTGCACTGGAACATCAGAGTCACGACAATCTCAGTGCGCAGATAATTAGGATTGACCACCTGCCGTCTGAACAAGCAGACGATGCCTTCATACGCTTAACTCAACTCCCGTTCCCGCCTGCATTGAGCGAAGGGGTGCTGGTAGATGGCTACCGTATAGAAAAGGAGTTGCATGCGAGTTCGCGTAGCCAGCTGTACTTGGTATCTGACACGCAAAATAAAGATCAGCAGCACTACGTGATGAAAACACCCTCGGTGAATTTTGCTGAAGATCCAGCGTATATCGAGCGATTTATCATGGAGAGCTGGATCGGGCGCCGCATCGACTCACCGCACGTTGTCAGGGTGCTGGACGATGATCGTGACAAAAGTTGTTTGTACTACATTGCAGAGTTTGTGCAGGGGGAAACGCTGGGGGAGTGGATGAGGCGCCATCCGAAACCTAACCTTCACAGCGTCATTGATGTTGTAGAGCAAATAGTACGCGGGCTGCGTGCCTTGCATCGCCACGAAACCTGGCATCAAGATGTTAAACCCGCGAATATCATGATAGACGAAGACCAGCAGGTAACACTGGTAGATTTTGGCTCGTGCTTTGTGAGTGGTATTGCGGAAATCAACACGTCTATTGAGCGCGACGTGATTTTGGGTACCGCACAGTATTCTGCACCTGAGCAAATCCTTGGGCGGCCGATCAATGCGTCTGCTGACCAGTACTCGCTGGCGATAGTGATATTTGAAATGTTGACCGGAAAGCCACCCTTTGAAGGTGGCTTAGAGCAGGCTAACAGTATTGCAGCGTATTCGCGCTTAAGTTACGTACCAAGCTACCACTACAATCCACTGGTGCCGGTGTGGATGGATGCCGCCATTAAAAAGGCGTTGAATTTTAGCCCTGAGCTGCGCTATCAGGACGTGTCTGAATTTATCCACGATTTACAAAACCCCAACACCGATTTTTCTCGTCAGGCCAGCTTGCCTTTGGCTCAACGTAATTCATTGCGCTTTTGGCAAATCGTTGCTGCTTTGCTCGTAGTTACGCAATTTATCACGCTGGCAATGCTTTTTTGAAATCAACGCGGTGGTGCGCCGCGCGTATCATGCACCACAATGAGATGGCTGTATTCCCTTACGTCGCTTCGGAGCGGGACGCTCGAAAGATGGCTGTTCTCGATTGGCGCATAAGTTGTGTATCTCCTTCTAGTTTTTTCTGATTTTCTAATAAAATCCCGCTGTAATCGAAAATTCCATTTGTGGCACGTGAGTTGCTCCATACAGCTTGGGAATACTTACACTGACTTTTACAAACTTTCATTGGGGGCGATTATGGCTAGATTGGATTCAGTAAAGTGTGCTCTGGCCGTGCTTGGAACCTCGGTAGTGGCGATGCCGGCACTATCCAATAGCCTGGCTGAGGTACTTGATAGTGGTAACACATTCAGCGATTTTCGCTTGAGATACGAAAATGTCGAGCAAGATAATGTTCTTAAAGATGCTTCTGCAATGACCCTGCGCAGTCGACTGGGCTATACCACCGGACAGGGAAAGGGACATTTATCAGGCTTTAGTGCGACAGTTGAGTTCGAAGACGTTCGCGTGGTGGGCGGCCAAGACAGTTTCTCTGTGCCGCCAGCAGGATTCAAGTCGGGCCGCTATTCTGCCATTGCAGACTCAGAGGTAACAGAACTTGATCAAGGCTTTGTGCGGTACCAAAATTCGATAGTGACCGCTAAAGTAGGTCGCCAGGTGATTGCCTATGATGGTCATCGTTTTGTTGGCCATGTGGGTTGGCGTCAGGACAGGCAGACTTTTGATTCGATGCGCCTCGGCATGGTGCCCGTAGAAAACGTCATCATGAGTTATAGCTATATTGATCAACGCAATCGCATATTTGCCGATGCGGCAGACCAAGATGTAAAAGATCACTTGCTCAACACCTCGATAGCAACGCCAGCTGGCAAGATTGTGGCGTACGCCTACCTGCTTGAACTGGGCATCAAGATGGAAAATTTGCTGGATACTTACGGTGTAAGTTTGACCGGCTCCGCCGACTTTGGGTCTGCCACCGTGTTGTATGCATTGGCGTATGCTGACCAGAAATTCACGATGGGGACTTTCGAAAAGGATGCAGAGTATATGCTTGCTGAAGGCGGGTTAGCCGTCGCAGGGCTAACAGCGAAGCTGACGTATGAATCGCTGGGTTCTGACAATGGCGCTTACGGATTTTCCACGCCTCTCGCGACCTTACATAAATTCAACGGATGGGCTGATGTTTTTCTGAATACCCCGGCGGTGGGCCTCGTGGACACTTACGCAACGCTGAGTGGGCCGCTGGTGGGCGGTAGCTTGAGTATTATGTATCACAAGTTTGTAGCGGATGAAAAGACGGCCACTCGTGATGAACTCGGAAGCGAGCTTGATATTTCGTATGCCAAAAAGTTCGGCAAGAACTACAGTGCAGGTATCAAGTATGCGTCTTTTTCTGCTGCAGACCTTGTTGTAGATGCCGACAAGATGTGGGTATGGGTTGGAGTGAGCTTTTAAAGCTGAGCTATCGGGCACTTCAGTGCACGGCAGCTCGGCTAGCGGTCTACTGCGGGCCTTATTAGCGGTGATAAAAACCTTCGAGCGCCTTTTGGCATCAGAGGATGAGGTGGCGAACCATCAGTAGAGTATTGAGGGGCCGGAAGTTCGGAAGCTATTCCAGGAAGGGCATCAAAAAGTTTTGATCAGTCATGGTGATGACTAAGCCTCCTACCAGGAATACTCCAACAACAACATCCTTCACTAGGCCGATACCTACGTCGAATGCACCGCCACTAATAAGGAGTGGCAGTATAAAAAAGAACGACACAGTGGCAAAAATAAACAGTATGTAAATTCCACTGGAATCCGAAAACATAATAACCTCCCGTCGTTCTTTTTTAAAAAAATGTTTTCTATAATTTTCAAGAAAACAGTTCTTAAGTGAATAAAAATGGTCACACATATGTGCGACCGACAAGCTAGAGAGCCTATTGCTAGGCACCTGGATGGTACTGCGCGCCAATATTGCCGGCGTAATGCTAAAAACATCGGTACTCTAAATCGCTTAGATCCTAAATTTCAGTC
>JBLHMO010000098.1:0-12309 GCA_047622145.1 Paracoccaceae bacterium
ACGTTACCCACCTCGACGTCGTTGGCTTGGAAGTGGGCTACCGCCTGATTCCGCTGGTCGACAAGCAGCAGGGCGGGGAACTGATATCGCGCATTACCGGCGTGCGCAAAAAACTGTCCAAGGAATTGGGCTTCCTAATCCAGCCGGTCCATATTCGTGACAATCTGGAGCTTCAGCCCTCCAGCTACCGCATCACGCTGCTGGGAGACACCATCGCCGAAGGCGAAATCCAGCCGGGTATGGAGCTCGCCATCAATCCTGGTGGCGTGCAGGGCGGTTTGCGCGGCACCCCCACTAAAGATCCAGCCTTTGGCATGGACGCGCTGTGGATAGACGCTGGTAGCCGAGATCAGGCGCAAACACTTGGCTACACCGTTGTTGACGGCAGCACGGTCATTGCAACGCACTTGAGCCAACTCGTTAAAAATCATGCCTATGAACTGCTGGGACATGAAGAAGTGCAGCAGCTGCTTGATCGGCTGGGCAGCACTGACCCGAAACTCGTTGAAAGTCTGGTACCCAAGCAATTGCCCTTAAGCGTGGTCGTAAAAGTGCTGCAAAGCCTGCTCAAAGAAGGCGTTTCAGTTCGCAGTATTCGCATGATTGCCGAATCTTTGGCGGAACAAGCGCCAAGAACCAAGGACCCTGACGAACTTTTGCAAGGTGTTCGGGTAGCGCTAGGCCGAATGATTATACAAGAAATCAATGGCTTAGAACACGAACTTCCAGTAGCTGCTCTAGACGCAGAGTTGGAACAGATATTGCTTGATGTAGTGCGAGGCAGCGCAAATGCCGGGGGATTGGAACCGGGCCTTGCGCAGCGCTTACAAGATGAACTTTCGGAGTACACACGAATGCAGGAAATATCAGGCCAAGCCTCAGTCGTACTGGTTTCACCGCCTCTGCGAACCTGGCTGTCGCGGTTCATTCGGCGCAGCCTGCCTACGCTGCATGTGTTGTCGTACAACGAGATTCCCGATAGCAAACAGGTACGTCTAATTTCAACCGTTAGTCACGCGCCAGCCCTAATCGGCGACACCGCGGCCTGAGAGGTAAGATAATGAAATTTTTGACTTTTTTCGGTTCCGACAGCAGTCAAGCCATGCGCCAGGTGAGTGAAGAACTGGGGGATGATGCCAGTATCCTGTCATGCCGTCGGGTAAAAGGCGGCGTAGAGCTCATCGTTTCGGTCGATGACTCGGCTGTTTCAGCCTCCCCAAAAGCGCAGTCTGAGCCCACTCCCAAATACAGTGCTGCCAGCCCTGCACCCGTGCGCAGGCCAACACTTGAGACGGTAGCCTCGCAAAGTAGTGAATTGCTGCAGCTTAAGAAGGAACTGCACGCCACCCGATCAATGCTTGAAGACGGCATAAAAGACCAGGATTGGGTGATTCAGAGCGCCAAAAATCCGTCAAGCAGCATTGCCCTACAAATTTGCGAGGCTCTGGATGTCGATG
This sequence comes from Paracoccaceae bacterium, assembly GCA_047622145.1. Lineage (GTDB taxonomy): Bacteria > Pseudomonadota > Gammaproteobacteria > Pseudomonadales > Spongiibacteraceae > Litorivivens. Next base: position 1,458 of record JBLHMO010000098.1, read on the forward strand.
TGCGCCTTGCAACGGCACTGGCCAATAGAATACCCGCAGGGGAATCCCCTGAGGTTCAGCGCGAAATGCTGCGCAGTTTGCTGCGTCGACAGTTGAAGACACTCCCCACGCCCCGTGAAGGTGTCACCGCTCTGGTTGGACCGCCAGGTGCCGGCAAGACCAGCACGATAGCGAAAATTGCTGCCGAATTTATTCGCACGGGCCGCCGCGACGATATCGCGCTGATTACCACAGACAACACCCGTATTGCAGCGCAGGAACAGCTGCGTGTTTACGGCGACATTTTTCAAATTCCTGTTCATGCCGCGAACAGCGCCGATGAAGCCGCTCGCCTACTGAAGATTCTCGGCAGCAAGCAGTACGTGTTACTCGATACCGCGGGAATAGGGTTTCGAGATAGTGAGGGTTTGGACAACCTCGGCTCGTTCATCGCGAGCTTGCCGGATATCGATGTATTTCTCACGTTGCCGGCCGACCGCGAAGCCTATGTTATAGAAGAAATTATCGAGGCTTATTCACAGCTTCCCATTAGCGGGGTCATTGCCACCCATCTTGACGAAGCGGTGCGAATCGGTGCGCTGGTGTCCATGCTAATTAAGAACCAATTACCCACCGTTTGGCTTAGCGACGGCGCCAAGGTGCCCGGTGATTTACATGCTGCAAGCCCAGCAGATCTGATCAACCGAACCTTTTTATTGGCTCGGGAATTCAAAAAAAGACAACGATCAAGTGCACTTGATCGCAGCAACAAAGCAGCAAGACAACCTATTAGGGGACAGCGCGCATGAGTGAGATAAAAGTAATAGCAGTAGCCAGTGGTAAGGGGGGTGTTGGTAAAACGAACGTCGCCGTCAATCTCGCTTTTCAGCTTTCCCGTAGTGGCAAAAAGGTACTTCTGCTCGACGCAGATTTGGGGCTGGCGAACGTTGACATCCTACTCAACCTCAAACCCAAACTGAATCTTGCTGATGTGCTCGATGGCCGCTGTGAGCTTAAAGACATTCTTATACAAGGACCCGGTGGAATCTATTTGATTCCCGCCGCCTCTGGCATCAAAAACATGGCGGAACTGGCCCATGCGCAGCACGCCGGCATTGTGATGGCGCTGAGCGAACTGGATCAGGATTTCGACTTTATGATCGTGGATACAGCGGCGGGAATTTCCGACAGCGTTGTAACGTTCAGCAAGGCCAGCCAGCATGTCGCCGTGGTGTGCTCCGACGAACCCACGTCGATGGCTGACGCCTACGCCCTGATCAAAGTGCTCCGTAATGAAGCCGGCATTACCCGCTTTAAAGTGCTCCGAAACATGGTAACCAATGAAGTGCAGGCAAGAGTAGGGTACAAACGCTTGGTGGATGCCGCAGCCCATTTTCTGGATGTTCATCTGGAATACGCGGGTTTTATTCCCAAAGACGAGCTGCTGCAAAAATCAGTTGCACGTCAGCGATGCGTATCTGACGCCTATCCTTCGGCCCCCTCTAGCAAGGCCTTTCACAAACTTGCCGATACAGTCAATGACTGGGAGTCCCCTGAAGGTCCGCGCGGCCACATTGAATTTTTTGTTGACCGTTTGGCTGGCGAGAAGGCAGGTGCTGTTCTGTGACAGGCTACGCAGCTTACGCCGACATACAGTGCGGTGATCGTGACAATCTCGTTGTTACTTATGCTGCATTGGTAAAAAAAATTGCCTACCACTTAATTGCTCGACTGCCCGCAAGTGTGGATGTCGAGGACCTTATACAGGCAGGCATGATAGGTCTGTTGGAAGCCGCTAGTCATTTTAAAAATGACAAGGGCGCCAGTTTTGAAACCTTTGCCAGCATTCGTATTCGCGGCGCAATGATCGATCAACTCCGCCAAGACGGCTGGGCGCCACGCTCGGTTTCGCGGCAGTTGCGCGAGATGAGCAATGCCATTCAGCGGGTCGAGCATCGCTTGGGGCGCGAAGCCAATAGCAGAGAAGTGGCGGGCGAAATGGGCATCGCCATCGACGATTATTTCACTATTTTACAAGACTCAAGCTCGGTGCACTTGTGTAGCCTGGAGCAAGTCAGCAACGACGCAGGTGAAATACTGGTGCCTACCAGTGGCGACAAACCCGGGGAGGGTGAAACCTTGTCGGCGGTGCTGGCGGATGACTTTCAACGCGACTTGAGCAGGCAAATAGACCAGTTACCCGACAAGGAAAAGCTGGTGCTGGCGCTTTACTACGACAGCGGTTTAAACCTGAAGGAAATTGGTGAAGTGCTGGAAGTTTCAGAATCCCGTGCCTGCCAAATTCACGGCCAGGCGATCGTCCGCTTGAAAAGTCGCATGTCGGCATGGACAACGCCGTAACCATGGCCGAAACATCGACCTTAGCGTACCGAGGATGAAATAGTGTCCACTTCAAGCAGCACAGAGAGTATACCCGCAGGCGTAAACCTCCTGATTGAGCAGCTCGGCAGCCTGTCACATGGCAGCATATTGTTACTTTTTTGCGCATTGACCTTAGCCGCTGTAAGCCTTCGCTGCGTACAAATTCGCTTGGCGGCGACGGCAAGGCGAGAAGCCGAACGGACCGTCCGGATGTCCAAGCTGCAAACGGAATCTAACGCGCAAGCCGCGTTACTGGAACAATATCAAGAACGACTGCAAACGCTGGAAGGTTATGTAGATCTGCTCAACGGTAAACAGCAGCAACAACTTTCCAATGGCTCGGCACGCAAACTTAGATTACAAGAGGCCATCGACTTTGCTGGCAGAGGTTTAGGTGGGCAGGAAATCGCGCGACGTGCAGGTGTCAATGGTAGTGAGGCCAGACTGATTGGTGAGTTGTACGGGATCAATGCCGCATAGCAGCATTTTCAATGACTAAACTTCATCTACCCACATCAAATCTTGAAGTTGATAGGTAAAGGCCAGGACCTCAGCGACGGCTAGAAACAAAGTAGCAGGAATTTCCGATTGCAATTCCAACTCCGACAGCACGCCGGCCAGCGCTTCATCCTTGTAAATCGGGACCTCATGCTCAGTCGCAATTCTCAAAATTTCATCCGCGACCTCACCTTTGCCAATAGCACTTACACGCGGCGTGCGAATACCGTCGTATTCCAGCGATATCGCCTTACGCTGCTTGTTTCCGACATTCGAACTTCCCGTATCCGAGTTAGAAGCGGAATCATCTTTATTTTCAATATAGTTATAAATCATCCTACATCCTTGGCACTATCATGCCGTCGCATGTACAGACGGGTAGTCAATGTTGGGTTCCTGATTCGCCGGCAGCTTGCCTAACTGACTACTCAGGCTAACGCCCGCTAAACCCAATCGTTCTAATCGCTCGACAAAATCGGGGATCGCGGCATCAATTAATCCGCAAACCGGGATGCGTTCAGAGTAAAAGGTGATCTTGGTTGCCTGCTCAGAGTGCGTCAAATGAATCGATAGCGGACCAACAACCGGTAACTCTACCGATAACACCACCGTCCAACTCTTGCTGTCATCATCCGAGTTTTCGTTTTTTGAAGGTTCTTCGCGAATATTAAAATGCCAGGTCGATAATTGATCGCGAACGACCACCGGAATTTCAAACAATAAAAAAGTCTGCTGCTGATGCTGGGCCTGAAGCGACAGTAACTGCTGTGCCTCAATGCGTGAAATGGCACCTTCGACAGCGTGTTTTAAGCCCTGCAGCGTCGTCAAATCTAGTACTTCAGCTACTGCTGTCGCCTGAGGAACAAAAGAAAAAGGGCGCTTGTCAGTGCTTTGGGCATTGGTATACGCGGAGCTGGCCAGAGGCAAAGGAATAGGGTGCTTGGCAGGGGAGGGCGCTACGAACGATCTATAGACGCTGGCATCACCGTCGTCCGATGGTAGGCTCACCGCCACGCTTTTATTCGGGCTTGTTTGTCGCAGTCGTACTGCCAACCATTCTCGCAGCACCAGCAGTGCGCCTTTGAGATCAGCCGGGGGTTTATCACCGGATAGGTGCAGCAAATGCTCGAAAAACAAACCGCTAGACTGAACACGCTCATTCAGGCGCGCACCGCTACTGATATCGCGACGCTGAGAAAAAGCCGCCACCACGTTGGCAAATTCTGGATGCTGGGCAAGCTGCGAGCCTGTTTGAATGAGTGTGAATACGGCCTGAAGCAGTCGTCCGGGCTCAATCTGAGAAGCCAAGCGCTGCTGAAGAGCACTTTGGATGGCGGACGGCGCGTCGGATAAAACGCGCATCACCAACTGGCCCGATTTATCGAAACCAGACACCTGCAACCGATAGGTACCGCCAATATCCAGCTTCTGCTGGCTCAGCGCATAGAGACGTTCACCGTTTGCCAGTAGCTCATACGCACCAGCCTTACCTTGACTCGCGACCAATACATTCAAAACAGCGCCCACAGATAAAGACGGCAGCACCCGCTGCATAGCCTTTCCCGTAATGATCTGGCTTCGATCAACCGGCGTAAATGTATTGTTATTAACCCACATACGAAATTCCTGACTAAAAATAAGGTACAGCTCTACACCCTTAATATCACGGTAAGAGTACACCCGGAAGTCGCGAATCTACCTATAGTAGTTGTGCGCGATGAACTTGTTATATCCATTTTCGTTATTCGTAATGACTCCACAAGCGAATCACTTTTATTGATTCTTCTTTTTCTAAAACTTGGTATACAAGCCTATGTTGAATATTAATACGCCGTGAATAAGCCCCGGTAAGATCACCTACCAGCTTCTCGTAGGGTAGCGGCTTTTCATAAGGGTTTTGCTCAATTATCTTTAGTAGTTCTTGGGCTTTATTTTTAATCCTTGAAGATACTAGTTTTCGGGCATCTTTTTGGGCTTGTTTTGTGTAATAAAGCCGCCACATCACCAATCAATTTCCTGATCGCAATCATCGAGATTAGCGGCCATTCCTTCTTGGATCGACTCCCTCATCCCTGGGACAGACAATAGGTGGAGGGTTTCATTAATGGCCTTCCAGTCATCCTCGGCCAAGAGCACCGCATTACCTCTTTTCCCAGTAATAACAATAGGTTGGTGCGTATTTGTGGTTTCGTCAATTAGGGCGTAGAGCTTGGAACGAGCCTCAGTTGCATTGAATGTCGTCATAAATCACCTCCGATCCATTTAGCGTGCGCTAATACGTACGTCACGTCAATGTTGCTTTCGGGGATAACAGGACTCGAAGTATTGAACCCACCTGAAAAATACTAGGGATTGCGCCCACCAAATAGGCCTTAATTGCGTGTTTCGGCATATAGAGGTCAAAACACCCAATATGGGGCAATGGCGTGCAGGCGCCTATTTTTGAAGAGATGGAATCAACCTGAGCACTTTATGCCTAAGAAGTTGACGATATAGCGGGGCGCTCGGCGCTAATGCAAACGCCTGAGTGGCTAGAACAATTTCGCAAAGACTGGGATGCTGTGTCACCAAAACCGCCGCCGCTACTCAACCGTTTGGGTGTGCCGTCGGCAACCTTTCAGCTCGACCCCGACGATATTGTTATCGATCCGGTCACTCCCGCGCCTAGCTGGCATGACCAGAAGCTTACCGCCGCTTTTGCGCTTACCAAAATGGTGATAGCAATGGCTTCACATCAGAGGAATTGGCTGTCTACGCAGCTGCGCCAGCCGATTGTCGTTCCTTGGCAGACTTTTTTGCATACTGTTTACGTCAATTTGATATACGCTTTCGCTGGTGGCTTGACGTTGCCAACATCGACGCCGATATCACCGATGAAATCCTGTTTGACGACAATACCCTGCCGGGCTTTAACGACAGTGGCGCGGACATCACCAATCTGGCGTTTTACGATTGCAACTTGCTGAACTTACAAATTGCACAGCGAACCGGCCTCAATAAAGTTGCCATAGCCGTGAAAAGACTGACGCGTGATCCGGCAGAATTTTTCAATCTGGATGTTGGCGGCCTGGAACCCGGCGAGCAAGCTGACCTGGTATTGATTAACCCTGAGCCATTGAAGCTCTACGACTCCAACAAGAATCGGCAGTTGGTTTACAACCCTGCATTCGAACACGATGTGTTGGTTAACCGCTCCGACGGCGTTGTGGAGCAGGTCTACATTCGTGGCGTGCGGATCTGGGAGTCCGCGTCACAATTCACGGAAGCGCTCGGCCAGCAGACGCTGGGACGGGCCTTAACCGCCGCGCGTTAAATGAAACACTTCCTGTCCTTACTTTTGCTGTCGATATCCGGCGCTGCGGTTTCAGCGCCGGATATCGACAGCGTCGTTGAACGTTATAATCGCTATATCGATCAGAACAATGAGGCCATCCTGGATGCGGCCGACGAACTGGAGCAGCGCTCGCCGTTGCAGTATGAAATAGTGTCGGAGTTTATCGACTACAAGATACTGTACTGTTTGACGATTCCGGAAGTTGTAGGCCCGAATAAGCCGCAGGCGTTTCGGACGTATCGGTGCCTGAATGGCCACAACGTTTCGCGGGCCACGCTGACGGCTGCGGCTTGTTGTTTAGATCGCTACAAGTCGCTGGTTTGGCAAAATATTCTCAAACACCCTCACATCAATGCCAAATGCGCGCTTCAGCAGCGGTTCCGTAAGTACGCTTTCGGGTGGCCCAATCGCCAACAGCTTACCTGCATCGAAAATAGCAATACGATGGGCGAAGCGAGCGGCCAGATTAATATCGTGCAATACCGCAACGCAGCCTAGTCCACGTTCAGTCAAGGCGCGCACGCAGCTCATTACATCGCGCTGGTGACGCAGGTCCAAACTGGCCGTGGGCTCGTCTAACAATAGAAATTTGCCGTCACCTTCGCCGCAATTCAATTGCGCCAGTACCCTCGCAAACTGCACCCGTGCCTGCTGCCCACCCGACAGCCGGGTGTAGCTGGCCTTGGCCAATGCCGTCACATCACCCAGAGCCATCGCTTGTTCTATATAGCGTGTGTGATCCTGAGAGGTGCAGTGGCGATGGTGTGGGTTGCGGCCCAGTGTCACAACTTCTCTAACCGTAAAGTCAAAACCGAGAGCATGGAACTGAGGCATAAGCGCCCGTTGTCGCGCCAGACTCTCTATATCACGGCTGTTGTTCGTGAGGGCGCGGCCCGCAAAGCGAATGCCGCCCGCGTCGGGTTCAAGCAGTCCACACAAAAGTGACAGTAGACTGGATTTTCCCGCGCCATTGGCGCCGATAACCGCCAGTAATTCGCCGGGGCGAATATCCATATCCAGTGGCCCGAGAACGCGCTGTTTACCCCGCGTTAAGCTGACGTTGCGCAATTCAAACATGGCTGGCGTTCCGCTGAGGCCGAAGCAGGAGATAAACAAAAAAGGGACCGCCGATGAGCGAGGTCAGAATGCCGATGGGCAATTCGGCAGGGCTAACCGCGCTTCTGGCAATAGCGTCGGCGACCATCAGTAGCGCAGGCGCCGCCAATACAGATGCGGGTAGTAGGCGTCGATGATCCGGCCCCAGCAGCAGTCGCAGCAGGTGGGGTACGACTAATCCGACAAAGGCAATAATGCCTGCGCAGGCCACTGCCGCACCGACACAGAGCGAGCAGGCGATTAGCGCACCTATTTTGAATCGTTTTACCGATACACCGAGACAGAGTGCGTCGGCTTCGCCCAGTAACAGGCTGTTCATGCGCCGGGCTTGAAACAGCAACCATGCCATTGCTGGCAAAGCGAAGGCTGACGCCCAAAGTATTTCCGGCCACGACGCTTTACCCAGGCTGCCAAACTGCCAGAACGTCAGCGAGCGCAGTGCGAAATCGTCGGCGATAAAACTGAGAAAGCCCAGCCCGGCCGCCGCAATGGCATTAATCGCAATACCTAACAGCAATAAGGTGGCTATCGAACCGCTGTGAGTTGCAGGCAACAGCAGAATAAGGGCGGTGGCGCACAATGCTCCACCAAAGGCGGCGATCGGGAGCGCAAAAGGCTGCGCTTCAAATAGGCCCAGAACCAACACCGCGGCGGCCGCGAGTGCCGCGCCACTGGCGGAACCGGTAAGCCCCGGCTCAGCCAGTGGGTTGCGAAATAGCGCCTGCATAGTCACGCCAGCCACCGCCAGTGACGCTCCCGCCATTAGCGCAAGGGCAACCCGAGGCAATCGCAAATGCCAGAAGGTGGCAGTCAGGCGCGCCTGTGATGGGTCGGGGTCACTTTGCGCCAGCGCAGAAAACAGCGAAGCGATATTACTTTCCAGCGGGCCGTAGCTGACAGCCTGTACTGATAGGACTAACAACAAAACTCCCAGCGCCGCGTAGAGCCATCGATCCGAGTACTGTTTCAAAATCGTTGAATTCACAAAGGGTTCCGCTGCGCGATCTGCGAATTCGAGCTGACCGACAAGGTATGCGCAAAAACCGCATGCAGCATTGTCACTGCTTCACCCAGGCGCGGCCCCATACTGAGCATCAGTTGCGAGTCCACCACCTGAATGTTGCCGTTCCTGCCGGCAGGCGTTAAGCGCAGGGCGGGGTCATTTCGCAGTGCATCAATTCCACCAAACGAAGCCAAACCGTGGCTGGCAACCAGAATGAGCTCCGGCGCCAATGTAACGATGGCCTCACCGCTGGCGGGTTTGTATCCCGCAAATGAAGACGCGACATTGTGACCGTAGGCCGTTTCAATCATTACGTGGGCCTTAGTCGTGTTGCCCGCCACTAGCGGCAAATTCCCGACTTTTGACAGCAGAAACAACACGCGCGGTTTGGCTGGGAGTGTCCGTAGGGCGGCCAGCGCACGCTGATTTTCAGCAAGCAAAAGACGGGCCTCTTCAGCTTTGCCGACGATGTCACCAATGCTCGTTATCGCAGACAGCGCCTGCTCAATGCGGGGGCCGGTGGTAATCTGCTTCACTTCAATACCCAGTTGCCGCCAGCGATTCAGAATTTGTTCCGGGCCTGCATCGTGACTGGCGAGAATAAGATCGGGTTGCAGTGAAAGCACACCTTCAGCGCTCAATTGTCTGAGATAACCCACATTGGGTAATTGCTGTAATCGTTCTGGCCAGGTGCTGGTGCTGTCGACGGCCACTATGCTGCTTTCAGCACCCAGCCTGACCAGTGTTTCGGAAATTTCGCCGCCCATTGCGACTATACGTTGAGTGGCTTCAACGGTACTGGCACCGCTTGCTTGAATTGCGGCATTGTCCTGCCCGCAGGATGCCAACGCCGGCGTTAGTAGCATGGCTAAGAGTAGCCGGAAGGTGTTCAATTTCATTGCAGCGGCTCCGCTGTCAGGCCTGATAACAGTTCCAGCCAGTCTGCGCGCTCGGGAATACCCGGCTTGCGAGCACCAAAAAATTGCACACAAAGCTGATTGTCTTTGTCGAATACTTCCAGTGAGGTAATTACGCCATCATCGGAGGGTTTGCGTACGCACCAAGTGCTTGTGATCTGCTCCGTATCGAGATGCAGGTTGAAATGCGGGTCGAGAATATTTAGCCATTTCCCCATATTTTTGATTTGAGAAATCGGACCGCTGTGAATCTGGATGCACGCCCGATTGTTAACAAAAGCCATAATCGGCACCTGCTGTTCAGCCGCGCCTATTAGCATCTTGCTGATACAATCCAGCGGCAACTGCTCTGCGTAGTCCCGGCCCACTTGTTGCAGTGCCGCGAGGCGGTCCAGCTTCATATCCTGTAATAGCCCGTGAAACTCATGGGTGTCACGCATGTTCGACCATGCCTGCCGCAGAGTTTCTATGTCGACTTTTTGTGGCTCTGATTTTTGTACAGGGTAGGGCGATGGCGCAATGCTGTTTTCCACAATATGGTGCCCCCGCGCCAAGGCGCGAAAGTTGTCGAGTTGGGTATTGTCAGTTGCATATATTTTTAAGGCCGCATTGCCGGCGGCATCAAAAAACTGAAAACTTTCACGGGTGCCGGAGGCCAGTTCCTGTGTGAGATAAAAGGCGTAGGCCCATTCATTAAAAAACAAGCGCAGATCAATATCCTTACCCAGCACTAGGCCTACCTGACCGTGAACGCGTACATTTTCAAATATGCCGTAGCGCTCGTGCACGGCTGCATCGTTGCGGCAAAGACACATAACCTCGCCGACGTAAGGCAGGCCCACCAAAATAGGGCGCGGATCAGAATGTAACTGAAAGCTATTGTCATCCAATTCGGTGGCGACGAGCTTAGCTTCGCTTACCCCAAGGCGTGTAGCGATATCACGAATACGCAAGTTGCTGTTCTCGGCTTTTAGTGTGCGGTAACGTTCGGTTAGAGCATTATCTTGCGCAAGTGTTGGAATAGACTGGCTGGTTTCCGCGATTGAAATATTCTTGCTCTGGGTCATGGTTTTTTCCTGTAATAATTTTGGCGGTTAAATTTGATAGCTAACCGCAAGTCGAAGACTGCGGCCGGGTGAATTCAAGTTGGAAAGGTGAGAGCGATACTGGCGGTCGGTAGTGTTATCCACCCCAATATTGACAGTCAGATTTCGTCCCCAAAGTGCGGGGGGCTGCCAGCGCGCATACAGGTCAAGCAGAGTGTATGCGGGCGTTGTCTGCAGCGCTGCGCCATTTATATCCTGCGCCGGTATGCGGTCCTGCCTGCGATAGTGGTTAATCCGCAGGCCAAGGCGCCATTGCGGTTGATCCCAGCCTAAATGCAGTTTCACAGCGTCAGCGGGAATATTCATAAGTGCATGTCCGTCGGCTACGGACTCGCCGCGAATGCGGCCATAGGCCAATTCAGTAAAGAAGGCCGCGCGCTGATAGCGGCTTTCCAGTTCCCAGCCAGTCAGTTCGGCTTTTGGCAAATTGACCGCGCTGGTGCTGCCTTCAATTGAGATGGTACCGAACACGCAGCCGGGAGGCGGGTTAAGGCGTAGGCAGGCAAGGTTGGAGTTG
>JBLHMO010000099.1:0-12303 GCA_047622145.1 Paracoccaceae bacterium
AACGGTATCGTCGAAATGGTTCAGCCGCTCTTGTGGAGAGCGGTCTGAGTGGTCAGCTGCTTAACGGGCCATCCTATGCCGAATTGCGTAAATAATAAACGCTTGGTGAGTGTGGGTGTGCATTAGGCTGGAGGCGCAAGCCATAAAAAGGCTTACACAGTTGCTGAAACCTGCAATCAAAAGCCCGATTACTGTGAAGTTGTTCGCAAATAAGTCTATGATTTACGTATAGTATCTTGAAGGTTAAGACTTCGCGACGTGTAGGAGCCGAAGGCGCATGCCCGAAATTCAGGGAGGGAGCAACGAAGCCGTTATTTTTTTTAAGGGCGATCTAATTGACAAGGAAGTATTGTATCCCGAATTTCAGGCTGTCCTAGACGGCTATATTGGTTTGCCGGCTTATACGGGCAAAGTGCTCAAAGCGGTATTTCTGCAGATAAGTCCACGCCTGAAAATTCGGGCCGCGGTGTTTTTCACTGTGCCCTTTACTAGCGATGGTCAGGTCGAGGCGAGCTGGAATATTCCGCTACAACACCTCGCCGATTACGGATTGGGCGGCCCGGATTTGGGTGAAGGTTGCATTCGTCTAGCCTGTCGGAATTCTTGCCCTGTCGCTTGGTACAAAGACAAATTGTGGGACCCTGAGTTACAGGGAGGCCTTTTAACCTTTGATTTGTTGAAGGAAGCAATCAATCGCAACCGGCTGGGACTGCTTGTCGAGCGCGCAGACCTCGCGCCGGTAAAGACGGCTGTAGAGCCGCTTGCTGCAACCGCAATGCCGGTGCCCGAACCAGTGCCCAGGGGCCCCGTTTTTAACCGGAAGTATCGGCGACGATTAGAAAATTTTCAGGGTAGGCATCAACTGGAACGGCGTACCCTGACCGATAGGCTCAAGCGTCGGGTAGACACGCTTGAGAGCGAGAATCAGGAGCGCTTAGCGAAGCAGGCTGATGTTCTGCGCGAAATGAAACAGTGCCTGTCGAAGTCGCGTCGCAACGAGCTGGGTCTAAAGCAGTCAGTCGACAATTATGAACAGCAGTTCAGCACGATTCGAGAGCAATATGAAAACACGCTAAAGCAGGGTAATGAATCTTACTCGACAGAGCTTGATGTGTTGCGTGAACAGTTCGCTGCTGAGCTCAACGATAAACTCGGACGACAGGCCGAGGATTTGAATGAGCGCATCAATATGCGGGAGGGGGAGCTACACTACCGCGACGAGAAGATTAGCCAAATGCGGAATGAAATTGCTGCGCTGAAGAAAGAGCAGCAATTACTGCTGAAAAATGACAGTGGTCAGGTGTTGCAGCGCATGACTGACACCGGCATAACTTTCGTTACCTATCACCCTGGCATTGAGCATTTGGTGCTGACCCCAGGTGAGATAATGGATTACCTCGGGAACCCGATCGTCTTTGTTGCCGAGCGTTGCGGTGTTGGTGAGGAACACTACCGGGACTGGATGACGCACTATCGCTTGCCGGTCTGTCGTCACACGGATGAAGGCGGGCAGGTGTGCGGCGAGCCTATCGACAAGGTCTTGAAGCCGAAATTTTTCCGCCACGGGGAGGGCGATCGATGTCGTGCCCATCAAGACCTGCTCGACAATTTAGATTTTTCGAGCACGCTCAGGACGTAAGCTAGCATTGATTAATGCGGTAATCGAGTGCGCCAAGTTTACTGAGCTATACGACGAAACCCTGCGCCGAGCAAATTCTAGGCTGTGGCTCTGGCGACTCGACCAAATTCCCAGTGTTATCAATGGCAATAAGGCCTTCAAGCTTTTGCCCGGCTTGGCCGAAGCCCAAGACCGCGGTTTTTCAGGCGTCGCCAGCTTTGGTGGGGCTTGGTCCAATCACCTCCACGTGCTTGCCGCAGCCGGTAGGCTTCACAATCTGAAAACCCTCGGTTTTGTGCGCGGCGATAGCGATGCGCCGCCCAGCGCTATGTTGGTCGATGCAGTGAGCCTTGGTATGAGCTTGCACTTTCTATCGCGCAGCGATTATCGACAGCGCCACGATCCGGGTTTTCTTAAGCAGTTACAGGCAAAATTTCCTGACTATCACTGGTTGCCCGAAGGTGGCAGCAATCTAGCGGGTGTGCGCGGCTGCTCGGTTCTGGGCGAAGCGCTGTCGGGCATGCTTGAAGATGGCGACATCGTTGCGCTTCCCTGTGGAACCGGTGGAACGATGGCTGGCTTGATCTCGGGATTGGCTGCTGCCGATGGATTGGACCTGAGGGTTGTCGGTTACTCCGCGCTGAAAGGCGCCAATTTTCTTGATGTTGAAATCCGGCGTTGGCTGGTTGAGCTGGATTCGGGGGCTACAGCTTGGTCGCTAGAGCATCGCTTTCACGGCGGTGGTTACGGCAAATGCAATGGCGAACTATCGGCCTTTATTCTCGACTTCTATAGGCGCCACCGAATCGCTCTGGATCCTGTCTACAACGCTAAGATGTTGTGGGGCATCTATCGGCAGTTGGCGGCAGGCGAGTTCGATGGCAGGCGAATCATTGCCCTGCATACCGGTGGTGTGCAGGGCCTCAGGGGTTACCCGGCTTTACTTGCCGATATGACCCAGGTGGGGTTTGAGAGTCTGCAATAGCGGTTTTAATACCTTGGGATTGGCGGTAACAATATTTCCGCTCTCCAGATAATTATTGCCACCCTGATAATCACTGATCAAACCGCCCGCTTCGCGGATAAGGAGAACGCCTGCGGCGATATCCCAGCGGTTAAGCCCGATTTCCCAAAATCCATCGAGTCTGCCGGCGGCGACATAGGCCAAGTCCAGTGCGGCAGCACCGGCACGGCGGATGCCCGCTGTCTGCGAGGTCACTGCTGCGAGACTGGCGGTATACGCGGGAATGAGGTGGTCGTTGCGCGACTTGTAGGGGATGCCGGTGCCGATCAGGCTGCCGTCCAGTGACGCCAGCGTACTGACTCGCAGGCGGCGGCCGTTAAGTTGGGCGCCGCGACCGCGACTGGCAGTGAACTCTTCGCGCCGAATCGGATCCAGTACCACGGCATGTTCCACCACGCCTTTATAAAGGCAGGCAATGGAAACAGCGTAGTGAGGGATGCCCCGGATAAAGTTGGTGGTACCGTCCAGTGGATCGATGACCCACTGGTAGTCCGAGTTGCCGTTTTCAGTCAGCCCGGATTCTTCACCCAGAATGTCGTGATCAGGAAACGCCTTGTTAATGTGGTAGATGATTTCCTTTTCGGCAGCGTGGTCAATGTCAGTGACAAAGTCATTGGTACCCTTGGACTCGATCTTGAGTCGCTCGGTTTGTTCGGACGCGCGGGCAATGATATCCCCCGCCTTGCGCGCAGCGCGCAGCGCAATATTCAACATCGGTTGCATTTAAGGAGCCTTGGCTGTGAAGCTGTGAGCGCGCGATTATAACAGACTGGGCAAGTGTATGAGAGTGGTTTTTCGTTTGTCTCATCAGGGGCATCCTGCTAGACTGACTGCCCATCTCACGGGGGTTTGGAAAGCTCGCTTTCCCGCACCTCTACTCTCATAACCTGCATACATAAAGGTAGTTCATGGCGCGCTTTATCTTCGTGACCGGTGGTGTTGTTTCGTCCTTGGGCAAAGGAATTGCCTCGGCCTCTCTAGGAGCCATTCTTGAGGCTCGCGGACTGAATGTTACAGTCCTTAAGCTAGACCCCTATATCAATGTTGACCCGGGCACGATGAGCCCGTTCCAGCATGGCGAGGTCTTTGTCACCGAAGACGGCGCTGAAACCGACCTTGACCTTGGCCACTATGAGCGCTTTCTGCGTGCCAAAATGGGCAAGCGCAACAATTTCACCACCGGCCGAGTGTATGAAACCGTGCTCAGAAAAGAGCGCCGCGGTGACTACTTGGGCGGTACGGTGCAGGTCATTCCACATATCACCGATGAAATCAAGCGCCGAATACTGCTGGGCGCGGGTGATGCCGATATCGCCATTGTCGAAATCGGCGGCACGGTGGGTGATATCGAGGGCCTGCCCTTTTTCGAGGCGGCCCGCCAGCTCACGGTTGAAATGGGCTCGCGCCACGCCATGCTAATGCACCTGACACTGGTGCCTTATATAGCTACAGCAGGTGAAACCAAAACCAAGCCGACCCAGCACTCCGTTAAGGAGCTGCGCTCGATTGGTCTCCAGCCCGATATCCTGCTGTGTCGCTCAGATCATGAAATTGACGAGGGCTCGCGCAACAAGATTGCCTTGTTCACCAATGTTGAGCGGCGCGCGGTCATCCCCCTGCCGGACGCTGATTCCTTGTATCGGATTCCCTCAATGCTGCAGGCCCACGGCTTAGACGCGATTGTCGTCGAGCGTTTTGGCATCGACTGCCCCGAGGCCGATTTGTCGGAGTGGAATTCGGTCATCGAGGGTGATCTTCGTCCCGAGCGGGAAATTACCATCGCCATGGTTGGCAAATACATGGAGCTGATCGACGCCTACAAGTCACTTAACGAAGCGCTGTCGCACGCGGGTATTCACGCCAACACCAAGGTCAATATTCGTTATATCGATTCGGAAGATATCGAGACAAAAGGTGTTCAGCTACTGAATGGTGTGCAGGGCATTTTGGTGCCGGGCGGTTTCGGTAATCGCGGTGTTGAAGGTAAGGTACTCACAGTCAAACACGCACGTGAGAACAAGATCCCCTATTTGGGCATTTGTCTGGGTATGCAGGTTGCCGTTATTGATTACGCGCGCCATGTTGCCGGTCTTGCTGCGGCTAACAGTACCGAGTTTGTGGCAGATACCGAGCATCCCGTTATTGCGCTGATTACTGAATGGCAAGATTCCAGCGGTAAGGTCGAGCAACGCGACGCGAATGCCGACCTAGGTGGCAGCATGCGCTTGGGTGGTCAGGAGTGTGGCTTGGTGAACGGCACCAAAGCCTGCGCTGCCTATGGTTCAGAGCGTGTTGTTGAGCGCCATCGTCATCGTTACGAGGTCAACAACAACTATCTCGAGCAACTGCAAATGGCGGGGCTGATTGTCTCCGGCTGGTCTGCCGATGGCTCTCTAGTCGAAATGCTAGAGCTGAAAGATCATCCCTGGTTTATCGCCTGTCAGTTCCATCCGGAATTTACCTCGCGTCCACGTGAGGGCCACCCCCTGTTTAACGGTTTTGTTGGCGCCGCTTTAGAGCACTTAGGTTAATAGCATGGCGATTGAGGATAAAACCCTTAAGGTAGGCAATCTCAAGGTTGGCAACCAGCGCGCGTTTGTCTTGTTCGGAGGCATTAATGTGCTTGAAAGCCGGGATATGGCAATGCGGGTTGCTGAGCACTACGTGTCTGTGTGCGCTAAGCTCTGTATTCCCTTCGTATTCAAAGCCTCCTTCGACAAGGCCAATCGATCGTCAGTGCATTCCTACCGCGGGCCGGGTTTGGATGAAGGCTTGAAGATTTTTTCGGACATTAAAACCCAATTTAATGTGCCAGTGATTACCGATGTGCACGAGTGCGATCAGGCGAAGCCTGTAGCAGAGGTCTGCGACGTACTTCAATTACCAGCATTTCTCGCACGGCAGACCGATCTCGTTCAGGCCATGGCCGCAACCGGTGCGGTGATTAATATAAAGAAACCGCAGTTTTTAAGTCCGCCGCAGATGAAAAATATCGTCGAGAAATTTGCAGAATGTGGTAACGAAAACATCATGCTGTGTGAGCGCGGCAGTAATTTTGGCTACGATAATCTTGTTGTCGATATGCTCGGTTTTCGCACCATGCGCGAAGTCAGTGGTGGAGCGCCGCTGATTTTTGATGTAACCCACGCCTTGCAGTGCCGTGATCCGATGGGTTCAGCCTCGGGTGGCCGCCGCCATCAGGTTGCTGAGTTGGGGCGTTCGGGCATGGCTATTGGCTTGGCGGGTCTTTTTCTGGAAGCGCACCCTGATCCTAACAATGCAAAATGCGATGGCCCCAGCGCTTTGCCGTTGGAGCAGCTGGAACCCTTTTTGATACAAATAAAAGCTATCGACGACGTGGTTAAGAGTTTACCGCCACTGGATATTCGCTAGCCGATTCATCACGCTCACCCCCATTTTTATTTGACCGATCTGGAGTTAAATCAATGGCAGAAATTGTCGATATCAAAGCCTTTGAAGTTTTGGATAGCCGCGGCAACCCGACCGTGCAGGCTGACGTTGTGCTTGCGTCTGGTGCCATAGGCAGTGCTTGCGCGCCGTCTGGTGCGTCCACCGGTTCTCGTGAAGCCTTAGAATTGCGCGATGGCGACAAGTCTCGTTATTTGGGTAAAGGTGTTTTGAAAGCCGTTGCCAATATTAATACCACGATTCGCGACCTGCTGATGGGCCGCAACGCGGAAGATCAGCGCGCGATTGACCAAGCGATGATTGACGAGGATGGCACCGAGAATAAAGGTAATCTCGGCGCAAACGCGATCTTGGCGGTTTCGCTGGCTTCTGCCAAAGCCGTCGCAATAGAGAAGGGCATTCCTCTTTACCAGCACATTGCTGACATCAATGGCACCTCCGGTCAGTACAGCATGCCGGTACCGATGATGAATATTATCAATGGCGGCGAGCACGCCGACAACAATGTTGATATTCAGGAATTTATGATTCAGCCGGTGGGCGCGGACAGCTTTTCTGAAGCCTTACGCCAAGGCGCGGAAATTTTCCACTCCTTGAAAAAGGTTCTGTCTGAGCGAGGCCTGAGCACAGCCGTGGGTGATGAGGGCGGCTTTGCGCCCAATTTGCCCTCGAACGAAGCTGCGCTCGAAATCATTGCAGAAGCCGTCGCCAGCGCCGGCTATAAACTGGGTGAAGACATCACCTTGGCGCTAGACTGCGCCGCTTCAGAATTTTACAAAAATGGGAAATACGACCTCGCCGGTGAAGGCAAGGTCTACGACGCCGCTGGTTTTGCTGAGTATCTCGATGACTTGAGTCAGAAGTATCCCATTATCTCTATCGAAGACGGCATGGACGAAAGTGACTGGGAAGGTTGGGCGATACTGACCAAGCGCATCGGCCATCGAGTGCAGTTGGTAGGCGACGATCTTTTTGTGACCAACACCAAAATTCTGAAGCGCGGCATCGAAGAAAAAATTGGCAACTCCATTTTAATCAAGTTCAATCAGATCGGTACCTTGACTGAGACACTGGACGCCATCCAGATGGCCAAAGATGCTGACTTCAGTGCGGTTATTTCGCATCGAAGCGGCGAAACTGAAGACACGACGATTGCTGATCTGGCGGTGGCAACCTCCGCCGGGCAAATCAAAACTGGCTCTTTGTGCCGATCTGATCGAGTGGCAAAATACAACCGCCTGCTGCGTATCGAAGCCGAGTTAGGTGCCGTGTATCGCGGTCGGAATGAATTTAAATCCTGAACGGTCGACTGATCAAGGGAAGGCAAGGTAGGGTATGAAACGACACTGGCTCTTGGTTCTTCTACTTGTGGTATTGCTGCTAACGCAATTGCGCTTGTGGGTTGGGCCGGGCAGCTGGGAAGAAATTGCCCGTTTACGCAGGCAGATTGCCGAACAGGCGCATTCGAATGCTGAATTGCTAGAACGCAATGAACGGCTGTTGCGGGAGGTACGAAGCTTGAAAACCAATCTTGCCGCGGTAGAAGAGCGCGCTCGTCAGGAGCTGGGTCTGATCAAGGAAGGGGAAACCTTTTACCTGATTGTCGATGAGGATCAAGAGGAATGAGTGCGACGATGCTACGCTGGTGGGGGGTTGTGCCCGCGGCAGGGTGCGGAGCGCGCATGGAAGCGGATATTCCCAAGCAGTATTTGAGCATTGGCGGCGAAACACTGTTATCGCGCTCGGTTAAACGCCTGCTTAAACTGTCCCGGCTGGAGCAGATAGTTGTTGCTGTCGACAGAGACGATGAGCGCTGGTATCAGTTACCCGTTATGTCTGACTTGCGAGTGAAGGTCGTGATTGGCGGTGCGGAGCGAGCTGAGTCGGTACTGGTAGGATTACTCGCGCTCACTAACGCGCACGACGACGATTGGGTGATGGTGCACGATGCTGCGCGGCCCTGCGTGCGCAGCTCAGCAATGCGTAAAATGTTGGACACACTAGCGAACGACCCGGTAGGCGGCATTATGGCCTTGCCGGTCGCTGACACCTTAAAACAATCCAATAGCGTTCAAAAGATAAGTAAAACCATTGATCGCAGGGGTTTATGGGCGGCGCAAACGCCGCAACTATTCAGACTGGGTTTGTTGCGCAAGGCTCTGCAGCAAGCCCAGGCCAAAGGTACCTCGGTTACCGACGAGGCGTCAGCAATGGAACAGGCTGGGCATGTTCCCCGCCTGTACCTTGGCAGCAGTCACAATATCAAAATCACCCACACGGAAGATCTCGAATTGGCAGCATTAATTCTGGAGGCGCAAGGCAATGGCTAGCATTCGCATCGGACAGGGCATTGATATTCACCGTTTCGGTGATGGCGATAGCGTGACCTTGGGTGGTGTCCGCATAGCGTGCGATCGCGGTTTAATGGCTCATTCTGATGGCGATGTTTTACTGCATGCCCTGTGCGATGCGCTCTTGGGTGCAATGGCGCTGGGAGATATCGGCAAGCACTTTCCTGATAGTGATGAGCGCTACGCCGGCATAGATAGTCGACAGCTACTGAGGCACGTCTATCAGTTGGTTATCGAACGTGGTTATCGACTCGGCAACGCCGATATGACGGTTGTTGCCGAAAAGCCGAGATTGTTACTGCACATAGATGCTATGCGAGGCTGCATTGCCGAGGATTTAAAGGTGGCGCCAGCTCGGGTTGGGGTAAAAGCTACGACGAGCGAAACACTGGGCTTTACCGGTCGCGAAGAGGGCATTGCCGCATTCGCGACGGTGCTGCTTGAGGCGGTAGAGTGCTGAATAGCCCCTTCGCTTGGGGCGAGCCTGCCGTAAAAGGTGTTATGCGCAAAGAACCTGCGGACTTTCGCGTTGACGAGATAATGGATGTTGAGTTCAGTGGCGCCGGCGAGTTCGACTGGGTGCATCTGGAAAAGACGCAAATGACCACGCCGGAAGTGGCGGAGTTGTTGCAGCACTATAGTGGTGCGAAAGATGTTAATTATTCGGGCATGAAAGACAAATATGCAGTAACCCGCCAATGGTTCGGTCTTCATATGCTGGGCCAGCCTAGCGCCAACTGGAGTGCCTTCGATCACCCCCAGTGCCGTATTCTGGAATCGCAGCGACATCATCGTAAACTGCGTCGAGGCACACATCGCTATAATCGTTTTGATTTGCTGCTGCGCGGCGTCGATAAAAACACCATTGCGGAACGCTTGGCCACGGTTGAGCACCAGGGAGTGCCGAACTATTTCGGCGAACAGCGCTTTGGCGGACAAAATCTTGCCGAGGCCCGGCGCTGGTTTGCGGGAGGGCGGCGACCGTCTCGCTTCAAGCGCGGATTACTGTTGTCGGTAGCACGGTCGCACTTGTTTAATGCTGTGCTTGCCGAGCGTGTAGTGGCGGGGACTTGGAGCAAGGCTTTGGACGGCGAGTTGTTTATGCTGGGTGATGGCAACAGCTTGTTTGTCGCGGATGATAATGCCGATACTGACAGCCGGCTGGATAAAGGCAGTATCCAACTGTCTGGTCCACTTGTAGGCCGCACAGCCACACAGCAAACCCGTTGTAAGGTGGCCTCCATTGAGCAGGCTGTGTTGGAGAGCGAACCCGCTTTGTGTAAAGGGCTTGAAAAGGCCGGTGTGGATGCTGGCCGGCGTGCGCTGCGCGTTTACCCCAGCCGTTTTGATGCGCAGAATGAGAGCGAGGGCCTGCGGTTGCTATTTAGCTTGCCGCGAGGCTGCTTTGCTACCGCTCTTGTGCGAGAATTGATCGATTATTCAGAGGTCGCAACGTAACCGGATGACGCAGTTAAATTTGGGTGGTATCGGGATGACATCCCAGCGAACACGTGATCGCCTGATCAGTCGTCTAAGAGAGCAAGAGGTTAGCGACCGGGCTGTCCTCGACGTGATCGCGAGAACACCACGCCATATATTTCTGGACGAGGCCTTGGCCCATCGTGCCTACGAAGACAGTGCACTCCCTATCGGATATCAGCAAACTCTATCGCAACCCTATATTGTTGCGCGTATGACCGAGCTGCTGCTGTCGA
Source organism: Paracoccaceae bacterium (assembly GCA_047622145.1). Lineage (GTDB taxonomy): Bacteria > Pseudomonadota > Gammaproteobacteria > Pseudomonadales > Spongiibacteraceae > Litorivivens. Next base: position 10,138 of record JBLHMO010000099.1, read on the forward strand.
CCGGACCGCGTAAGCGGGTGTTGGAAATCGGTACAGGCTCGGGCTACCAAACGGCCATCTTGGCTCAATTGGTCGATCGGGTTTACAGCGTCGAGCGCATTTTGCCACTGCAATCGAAAGCGCGTGAGCGCATGCGGATGCTCGGTTTAAGCAATGTTCATCTCAAGCATGCCGATGGCGGTATGGGTTGGGAGGAGCGTGGCCCCTACGACGGGATTCTGGTGACCGCAGCGCCGGAAACCATTCCTCAGGCGTTGATCGACCAGCTCGGTGATGGCGGTATGTTGGTGATACCGGTAGGCAATAGCCGTCGTCAGCAACTGCGATTATTAAAGAAGCAGGGTGAGAAGCTGGAAGAACTGTCCATTGAGCCGGTTATGTTTGTTCCCCTTGTTGCCGGTAAGTTGGGTTAGCGCGATGAAGTGGCTGGCGACCTTTTTAAAGGGTATGGCAATGGGCGCTGCGGATGTTGTTCCCGGTGTTTCGGGTGGCACGGTCGCGTTGATTGCCGGCATATATGCGGCACTGATTGACAGTATTCGCGCGTTCGATCTTGAATTAGTCGGGCTGTTGCTCAAGGGCCGAATACAGGCCTGCTGGCAAAAAGTGAACGGTAATTTTCTGTTGCCGCTGGTTGCCGGTATCGCTTGCAGTCTCTTTTCTCTAGCGAAAGTCATTAGTTTGGCACTGGAACAATACCCCACCCATCTCTATGCCTTTTTTATCGGTTTGATTCTTGCCTCTGCCGTGCTCTTGCTTCGCGATATTCATCAATGGCGCGGTGCGTTGATAGCCAGTTTGCTGTTGGGCGCACTGCTTATGCTGGGTATCTCAGAATTGCGTCCTATGGATATCACACCGTCACCGATCGCTCTCTTTAGCGCCGGCGCCATCGCAATTTGTGCAATGATTCTGCCCGGAATATCGGGTAGTTTTCTGCTACTGATCATGGGCGTTTACCCCTTCGTGTTAACGGCCGTGCACGAATTTGAAATCACAAACCTGGCCATTTTTGCCAGCGGCTGTGCTGTTGGTCTTTTGTCTTTTGTACGACTCCTATCCTGGTTGCTACTGCGCTATCGCGATTTATTGATGAGCTGTTTGATTGGGGTCTTGTTCGCCTCGCTGAAAGTACTATGGCCGTGGCAGCCCAGTGTTAGCCCAAATGCACCGCCCCCTGCAGATCTTGCGGTCGATATGGCTAGCCTGTTGGCCGGTATCCTCATCGTGGTGGCTATACATTTCTGGGCAGGTCGGAAATCTGGACAAAGTTGAAAGTTGCAAACTATTCTCTAAGACTGTTTGTTTATATTAAAGATGGTTACAGTACTAACAGTTATTAAAAATCCCCGTCTACGGGTAGTGAATCTATGAAGATCTAGGGGTTTTTAGTGTTTTTTTGGTTTTTAACCGGTGGGAAAACCAGCGAGGCGAGAGGCATTTTGCACAATTTTAGAGCCCATCTAGTTGCTGCTGTCCTTGGTCCGCGGGGGTGGGTAGTTCTTCTGTTTTGCGCCCTATTGTCCCTGTCTGGTTGTGCGGGCAGCCCTAATTATGCCCCTGTTAGCGACCTTCATTCTCCGCCCGAACGGGTACCCAGCAGCTACGTTGTACGTACTGGCGATACGCTATTTTCAATCGCCTTTCGCTACGGTCTGGACTTTAGAGGGTTAGCAGCGGCTAACGGAATTGGCCCCGACTACCGCATCAATCCCAGTCAGCGACTCAAGCTGAGTGACAAACCAATCAAGGTGGCGATCACTCCGGTACGCTACCCGCAGAGAGCGCCAACAGCGGCCAAAGTCTCGTCATCTAACGCTCAGTCTAAGGCGGCTACGCCGACGCGTGGGCAAGCTTACAGCCCTCCCCAAAAGCTCGCACATGTCATTGAGCCAACGGAACTAACGGCTTGGCAATGGCCCACTGAGGGCAGCATCATTCGCAGCTTCAGCGCCTCCCAGTATGCACATAAGGGTATTGATATTGCTGGCAAACAAGAGCAGCCTGTGAAAGCAGTTGCCAAGGGTGTTGTTGTTTATGCTGGCAGCGGATTGGTGGGTTACGGCAAGCTGTTGATCGTAAAGCACAGCGAGCGTTATTTAAGTGCTTATGCCCACAACAACCGTTTGTTGGTGAAAGAAGGCGAAACCATAAGGCAGGGGCAAG
>JBLHMO010000100.1:0-12145 GCA_047622145.1 Paracoccaceae bacterium
TACTCCGCAGGGCTTGCAACGGGCGCGCACCATAATCGACGACGGCGCGCGGCGTGCCGGTCGGGACCCGCAAAGCGTCAAGCTGTGTAGCGTAATGGCTACGCTGGTCAAGCCGACACGGGAAGAGTACTTGAAGAAAATCGTCGGCCGCATGGCGACGTATATGCAAGCACCGGGCTACGTCGAAATGCTGGTTGCGCTCAATGGCTGGGACATTAGTGTGCTGGAGGATTTCCGGCAGCAATCAGTGATAGCGACCATGCCGGGCGGTATCGACAGTGTTGCGACGCTTGAGCAGTTGGAAGAAATCTCTACGCTGATTCCCGTGGAGTGGCTCGCCGCCGTTGCTATCGGCAGCGAACAAGAATGCGCTGCGCGTTTGCTAAAGGAATTGGATTACGGCGCCGATGAAATCTGCATTCACGCCTCTACACCTCGCGAATTCGCTGGGGTGCTGGAATCGTATCGACAATTAAAAAATTCGAAGGACTCACGCTGATGTTGGAAATCATTACCCACCCGAATCGCATTACTCCTGATTGGCTCACCCAAGCGCTAAAAAACTCGGGCCATTTGCTCAAGGGCAAAGTGTCATCGCTGGAATACAACATTATTGGCACCGGTAAAATGGGCGACAACGCCCGCTTTACCCTGGAGTGCGAGGGTGATGCTGGCAGTGCTCCCCAGACTGTGATCATGAAGTTTCCCGCCGAAGACGAAACCGCTCGGGCCATGGCCGGTGCTCAGGGTGCTTATTACAACGAGGTGATGTTCTATCGCGATTTGGCCGGGCGAACCACCATGCGCACGCCCGTCATTTACGCCAATGAAGTCAGCGAAGATCGTCAGTCTTTTATTACCGTGATGGAAGACATGGCACCGGCGGAACCGGGTAGCCAGCTGGTAGGAGCGACACGCGAACAAACCCGTGTTGCCCTGGGTGAGGCAGCCAAATTGGCGGTGGCCTTTTATGACGACGACACCATTGGTGAGCGCGACCACGTGCTAAGTCAGGCGCGGGACGACGGTGGCGCTTTTGCCCAGGAACTATTGCAACAATCCTGGCCGACTTTTCTGGAGCGCTTTGGCCAGGCGATCAATGACGAATGTCGCCGCTTTGCTGAGGTTTATATCGACAAGCACATGCATTTCGCTACTCGTTTTCAGGGCCCTAAAACATTGGCTCATGGCGATTTTCGCAGCGAAAACATTTTATTTAACGGCGAAAAGGCCTGTATCGTTGACTGGCAGACTACGATGGAGACCAGTGCACTGGCCGACGTCGCTTACTTCCTCGGAGGCAGTGTCGAGACAGCAGACCGCCGCCTATGGGAGCGCGGTTTGGTTCGTGAATACAGTGAGTTGCTGGCGGGCGATGGTCTTGATTTGGGCTTTGAAAAATGTTGGGCCCAGTATCGGGAGCAGAGCATGCATGGCCTGATGATTACCATTCTCGGCGCCTGTTTTAGTGCGGCTGAAGAGCGCAGCGATGCTATGTTTCAGGTAATGATCCAGCGCCATTTGCAACACTGTGTTGATCTGGATGCGGTCGATTTTTTGCAAGATTAAACAGACGTTTCGGTAGCGCTTCCCCGCGCTGCCGGGCTTTACTCTGCAAACAAAATAATTTCAAAGATGGACTGTGAGCGCGCTTATGAAAGTAGATGCAGGCATTGGTTACGAGCAGGATTTTCACGACCTAAGACAATTGGCGGGCAGGGTTAAGCAGTTCGAAGCCCAGAGTTTTGATGGCTTGATGGTAGCGGAAATTGCACACGACCCCTTTCCAGCGCTGACGATCGCCGCTTACGAAAGTGAAAAGCTTGAGTTGCGCACTTCTATCGCGCTAGCACTGGCGCGCAACCCCATGTCGATGGCCTATATGGCGCATGAGCTTAACGCCCTTAGCGAAGGGCGCTTCACCTTGGGTATGGGTTCGCAAATTCGGGCGCATATTACGCGGCGCTTCTGTATGCCGTGGTATGGCCCGGCCAAACAAATGAAGGAATACGTCGAAGCCCTGAAGGCGATCTGGGATTGCTGGTACGATGGCAAAGCCTTGAACTATGAGGGTGAACACTACCAATACGACTTAATGACGCCGGAATTTGTGCCAACGAACATTGAATACGGCAGGCCGCGAATTGCTGTGGCTGCGGTTGGCCCGCTGATGACAAAAACGGTGGCGCAGGTCGCTGACGGTATTATCGTACATTCATTCTGTAGCCGAAAACATTTGCAGGAAGTGGTCGTGCCGTCTATTGAGAGGCACTTGGCAGACGCGGGCCGGAATCGAGAAGACTTTGAAATTCAATACGCGCCCTTTATGGCCACTGGCGAAACCGAGGAGGCCATTGCCAAGGCTAAGGAAGAAATCCGCTACCGAATTGGTTTTTATGGCTCGACGCCCGCGTATCGCACAGTGCTCGAAACCCACGGCTGGGGCGATCTGCAAACTGAATTGCGCGCCTTAACCAAAGAAAATCGCTGGCAGGATTTGGGTTCGCTGGTGACCGACGAGGTGCTTGAAGCTTTCACCTGTAGTGGTGAGCCGGTGCAGATGGCCGCACAAATGCGCGATTGGTTTGATGGCAAGATAGATAGAACGACTATTGGATCGGAATTGAGCCCCGAGATAGTCGCGCAGCAACTCGCTGTTTTGAAATACTGAAGGCTTTCGGGTTTTGATCCCCTGCCTGAAACGTCCGAATGGCGACAGCGCTTCGCGGGCCACGCTGACGGCTGTGCCTTATTCGTGCCTACTGGTCGACGTAGGCCCGATTAAGCAAAGCGTATCAGGCGATGGCTAGTCGGTTAGCTTTCAGCGCGGATCACAATCCTTTACTAGTCTGAACAATCTCATTCGATCCTGCCGGCAGGCTGAATGCCACTCCATCTTCACCGACAGTATAGTTTTTGAATATTTTATCGGCGCCATTCAGATAAAGGGCTTTCTGTCCGGGAATAACCAGTGGTGGCACAATATGGTAGTACACCAGATGACCGACACCGGCGTCCCGCGCGGTCTCGGCGGCCTCAACGGGGCTGGCGTGGTAATCAAGAATGTCGTGGGTAACGTGTTCCATGACGGTGTTGCCGGCTTTTTTGGCAGTTTCATTCATCATGGTCACGAGATTCGGCGCTAGTGCTTCGTGTACTAGCAGGTCAATACCTTTGGCGAAGTTCTCGATATTTTTGGATTTCACTGTGTCTCCCGTGACGAGCAGCGAACGACCTTTGTAGGTGAAGCGGTAACCGACTGCGGGATCTACCGGAGAGTGGTTGACAGCGAGGGCTTCAATCTTAAGGTTGCTGTCTTCTAGCAGTACGGCGAGCGCACCCTCGGGTGGTTTGGCAAAGGGTTTTGCGAGAAGTCCGGCGCCGCTGGTCGGGGCTACAGCGTCACCATGGTGGGCATGTCGGTAAACAACGTCGTGGCTATAGGCCATGTTAAAACCCTCGACAACTTTTTCAACGCCTTCGGGCCCGTATACCGTAAGGGGTGATTGGTTTGCGCCGGTAGCCCAGCGCAGGGTGCCCATCTCGCCCAGTCCATCGAGATGGTCTGAATGAAAGTGGGTGAGAAATACCGCTTCTATCTGGCCTATCGGATAGCCCATACGCGCGATATTGCGCACGCCATCGGCACCTGAATCGACAACAAACATCCGTTCGCCAGCAATAACCAGTACGCAGGGCCCTGAGGCATTGGGTGCTGGCATTGGCCCGCCGGCGCCACACAAGGCCAAATGTAATCCGTCTTCCAGTTCTGCCAGCGCATTGGCCGACATCCGTGCATCAAGTCCTTTTTCCAAAATCAAAGTGGTTAACCCTGATGGCATACATCCCGAAAGTGCGACAACAGTCAGCAGCGTTATAAGTTTTTTAGTCATGTCTAGGCCCTGTTCGCTAAAATGCATAAGGTACACCTAATGCGCTTGTATTTTTATACTACCTTGCCGTAGCCATTACTCTCCGAAACTATAGCGTACATCGATGGATACTTGTGGTTCGTCGGGTAGCGCCAGCGCAACATAATTGCCGGGATTGCGGGGCGCATCCAGAAAGATGGTCCGCTCTTGTTCGTCTGTTAGATTCTTGCCATTGATAACGACAGACCAGCCACCGTCAAGTTGTTTGAAACCGAGGCGTAAGTTGAGCTTGGTCGTCGCGTCCTGTTTAGCGCGCTCGTCCAGATCAATATCCATATAGTGTTCGCCTTGGTGGAGAATATCCAGTCCCACCAGCATGCCCCAGTCGTCGCTAAGGGGAAATCCTCGATGACGCGGCTAGCTTGGTCGCCGACGGCCGCCGCGGGAATCATCGAAAGTAGCCAGATAGAGTAGTGGATACTCTTCATATTCTTCATCGACTTTTCCCGCGCCTTGATCCTGTGGCTGCGCTAGGGCGACGCACCTTATGAACTCTATTGGCACATTAACTGTTAATATATTAAATAATATGGCGCATTGAATGCCGATAGTCAGCGAATCACTTACTCACCGAGATGATACGGCAGCGGGGATTGGGATTTGAATGAGCTGACGATTCGATGAGAATGCGAGTTACCAGAGAATAAAATCTTTCAATATGCGATTTTTAAAGACTCCGGCAAGGAGAGTGAGGCCCAGTTGATGTCGAAAGCTAGGGAGGTGGTACTTCAAACGGTAAGTCAGGATGGCCGTCGCCAGCGCAGCGAACGCAGTCGAAAAGCTATTATAGCGGCGGCAATCGCATTGATCGACGATGGCGTTGTGGTGCCGACCGCGCAGCAAGTGACAGAGCGTGCAGGCTTAGGTACACGCTCTTTTTTTCAGCACTTCGAGGATATGGAGGTGCTCTATATTGCTATTGATGAAGAAATTCGTCCGCTATATATGGGTTTTTTTATTGCTAGAGATCGCGGGGGAACTTTAGATGAGCGTATTTTTCATGCGCTTGAGTGTTATGCCGATGTTTACGACAAATTTAAAAGTGTCTTTCTGAGCACCGCGGCACAAAGGTGGCGATCCGAGCATTTACGGGGCAATTATAGTCACGCTAATCAGTACCTCCGCACGGCGCTCGATGAATTGATCCCTGAGTTGAAATTGCTATCTGCGGCCAAGCGTGATGCTGTTGATGCTATGGCATCATTTGAGCTCTGGAACCGTTTACGTGAGCACCAGAATCTTAGTAAGCAGGCGAGCCTTAAGTTGGTTGTTGGCCAATTGCAGCGTTTACTTGTTGGCGAATAGCCATCGCATTCTCCCTTATTGCTCAGCTTGATCGTAGCTCGCGCTAGCCCGATCAAGCGTCGTGGGCCCTAAAGCGTTAAGCCACCATCGACAACAATACACTCACCGGTGGTATAGCTGCTGGCATCGGATGCCAGATAAAGCACTGTGCCGGCCATTTCTTGCGGTTCTGCATGGCGTTGCATAGGAATTTTTTCCATCGCCGCTTGGTAAATGTCGTCGTTGGTAAAAAGTGCGCCGGCAAATTTGGTCTTCGTTAAACCGGGCAATATAGCATTGCAGCGAATATTGTGTTTCGCGCATTCTTTGGCAAAGGTTTTAGTCATATTGACCACCGCTGCTTTGGTGATCGAGTAGATTCCCTGCATGGGGCCGGGTTGGAGCGCATTCACGGAGGCGGTGTTAATGATCACGCCGCCGCCGTTGTCACGCATCAGTTTGCCCGCTTCTACGCTCATAAAAAAATAGCCGCGCACATTGACGTCGATGGTTTTGTTGTAGGCGGCCAGATCGGTGTCGAGCACGTCGCCGAAGTAGGGGTTGGCGGCAGCATTATTGACGAGAATATCGATCTTGCCATGCTGTTTGCGTATTGTTTGAAATGTATTGCCAATCTGTTCGAGATCGCCGACATGACAGGCGAGCGCCTCGGCGCTATATCCGGCCTCAACGATACTCTTGGCAACGGTGATGCAGTCGTCGATTTTTCGGCTGGATACAATAACGTGTGCGCCTTGTTCTGCCAGTAGTCGGGCGATGGCCTCTCCGATGCCGCGACTGGCCCCGGTAACAAGTGCAGTCTTTCCGGTTAAATCAAACAGCTTAGTACTCATTATTGTGTCGCCCTATATCGGTGGGTGTTTTAGTTCTGTCGATGGCTAGATTGCCGAGTGCTCGCCTTAAGTCTTTTGAATTAGGCTCTTTAGCAAACTGCTTACAATTTCAATGCTGGTACTTTTGCTGAGCCCTTGGTGTTCCCGAAGTCGATGCCACATTTCGAAGGAGGCGATAGCGTCGATCGCTTCTCTGTCAGTGCGAGCTGTTTTCTTCAATTCAGGAAGCCAATTGTCGAGGTCTTTACGCAAACCTCGTTGATTTCGTGCGTAGTTCTTACGCAAAACCTCGTGGCGCCAGCGTTGCGCCGCCGTCGATAGAATAATATTACAGTTCTGCTCGTAGACATCGGCATGCCGCTCGACGGCATGTTGGATGCGATCTTCGATGGAACCGTTCCGGTCTCCGCCTAGCACCAATGCTTCGTAGTCATTACGTATAGTGGCGTCGACGGCTTCGGCAAGCGTGCCCATATCGTCGAAATGTCTGAAGAAGGTACGAATACCTACGCCAGCGCGGTCGGCTATTTGTTGAGCGGTCGGAGTGAGTATGCCTTCTTCCATTAACGTTAGCGTGGCGTCAATGATTGCTGTGCGACTGCGCTCGGTACGTTGCCGGCGGCCGTCGAGTTCTGGTGTCTTAGTGGAGGTGGCCATAAGTTCCTATCAGCGGGCAATGTGACTTTGGGATTCGATGCAGATTTTCCAGTATAACACGGGCATTGCGCAGGTCTTTGCAGCTAGCAGGTTTGGTTTGCTGCATAGCATCGAGCGACTTGCCTTAGATACGCCGGGAAATCCAGATTGAGTCGAGCAGTGACGCTACCGCCAGCATAAGTAGGCCAATAAGTAACCGCGGGTCACCTAGGTTAAGTGTCGCCTCCATCGGGTAGGCAATCGTTTTTTCAAGCGCTGCAGTTTTGAAATGGTGCTTGCCCTTGAAAGCCGGGTTGGTAACGATTTCCATAAATGATCGGCGGCTGCGATATCTAAAAAGCGCACCTTGATCCCACTTTTCGGCGCCCTCGATTCCGACGATGTCAATGGCGGGATAAATGACTGTTCCCATCACTAAGGGGTGCGATGCTCGTGATAGTAGTGCGGGAATCATGTGTTCAAGGTAGCGAGCCATGAGTTTTTCCGCGGCTTCACCGGGTTCAGCGCCCTCAACTAAAGGAGGGTTTTCGTTGAAATTGATGTTGTTCACCATTAGAAATTGCCGGCCTGTGTCTTCACGGGCAAACTTTTCGATAAAGGCGGCTACTTCAGGCGCTGCTCCGTTTGCGGTCATTGTTGCCACGAACTGATCGATTTCTTTGTCGCTCAGTGGCCCACCGAAATCGGTGTACCAGAGAGTAAACGCTGCATAGAATGCGATTGCCGTGAACCAAAGTTTCAATCTGGCACCCATGCTAGTTTCCTCTGACTGTGTTGATGCGAATCTCAGCATGAAAACAATATGGCATTATTGGTGACAATACAATCGTGTTTCGCTACTCTTGGATTGATTTTTTAAGACGAGTACTGTTTCTCGGTGTCCGCTTGAAATGCGCGCGGGACGCTAAGCTCAGCGTTCAAGATAATATAAGGAGATGAACATGTCCTCAGAACTGCCTCTGCGTTTGATCGGTGGCACCGCCTCGCCCTACACCATGAAAATGATTTCATTGATGCGATACCGCCATATTCGCTACGCGGTTACCTGGGGTATGCCCGACGTGGTTCTCGACAAAATGGGGATCGAGCGCCCCAAAATCGCTTTTATGCCTACGTTCTTATTTGAGGGCGACGACGGCAAGCCGTTAGCGACTTGCGATTCGAGTCCCATCATTCGCCGCCTCGAATCGATGTATGAAGGTCGCTCTGTGCTGCCTTCCGATCCGGCCTTGGCGTTTATCGACCATCTACTCGAAGATTTCGCGGATGAGTGGGTAACCAAGTACATGTTCCACTATCGCTGGTACCCGCAAGAAGATGCCGAAAATGCTGGAACATTGCTGCCGCTAACCATGGATATGAAGCTGACAGATGAGCAAGCCTTGGAATTCAAAACCATGTTTCAAGCGCGGCAGGTGTCCCGCTTGGGCTATGTTGGCTCCAGTGATGTCACGGCATCGGTGATAGAAGGCAGCTATCGTCGATTTTTAACGGCTATGCAAAAACATCTCACACAACAGCCTTACATGCTAGGTAATCGTCCCGGTGCAGGCGACTTTGCGTTGTACGGTCAGCTGACGCAGTTGGTGGGTTTTGACCCCAGCTCGCGCCGAATAGCACATGAATTGTCGCCACGCACGGTCGCGTGGGTCGATATGCTAAAGGACTTGTCTGGCGTGAATCCGGAAGAAAGCGACTGGACGCCGCTGGAAGATCAGCCTGAGACCTTACGTGGATTATTGACAGAACTGGGTCGGGTTTATGTGCCGGCGCTGCTGGCCAATGCGGCCGCGGTACAAGCCGGCGAGAAAAGCTGGTCTACAGGGATTGACGGTCAACATTGGGAGCAGCGTTCATTCCCCTATCAGGCCAAGTGTCTTGTTTGGATGAATGAGGCGTATCAGGCGCTCAGCAAGCAGGATCGAGCGAGGGTTAAGCGCGTACTCGATGGTACCGGTTGCGAGTTGCTGTTCATAAAGCGTTAAATGCGTCTCGACGTAGATTCTTTGGAGCTAGTACTTTGAGAGAGTTAGCCATTAAAAACCGCGTTACCGATATGACCGGAACTGAATTTCCTATTATTCAGGCGCCTATGGGCTGGATAGCGCGGGCGCAACTCGCATCGGCGGTGAGCAACGCCGGTGGACTGGGCGTTATCGAAACCTCCTCCGGTGAACTTGATAATATAAAAGCTGAAGTCGCCAAAATGCGGAAACTCACCGACAAACCTTTTGGTATGAATGTCGCCTTGTCCTACGTCAAAGGCACGAATATTGTCGATTTTGTGATTGAGCAAGGCATCAAGTTTGTTACCACCTCGTCAGGTAGTCCCAAAGTATGCACCAAGGCTTTTCAAGAAGCGGGTATTACCGTTTTTCACGTGGTGCCGACACTCGATATGGCTTTGAAGGCCATTGATGCAGGGGTGGATGGTCTCGTTGTAGAAGGTGGCGAGGGTGGCGGTTTCAAAAACCCCAGCCCGGTATCGACGATGGTATTGCTGCCGTTGATACGCAGCCGAGTTGATGTGCCGATCATCGCGGCCGGTGGAATATCCGACGGTGTGTCGATGGCAGGCGCATTCGCAATGGGCGCCGAGGGTGTGCAGATGGGTACGCGTATGTTGTCTTGCGCCGAATCCCCGGTTCATGAAAACTGGAAAAACGCCGTCCTTCAGGCCAAAGAAACCGATACCGTTTTTCTGAATCAAGCATCGCGCCCTGCCTTGCGCGCGCTTCGTACACAGCGCACCGAACAACTTTTACCGTTGGGGCAGTTTAACGCTATGGAACACTTTGTCGGCGTTAATGAACTCTATTTTGGTGGCGATATGGAGGCGGCTATTCCGTTGTCGGGGCAGGTTGCCGGTCGAATAGACAGTATTAAAACCGCAGCGCTTATTATGAGTGAGACCATGTCAGAATTTCGCGAAATTATGGCGAGTCTTAGCGCACAATACGCACGCTAAGCTATTTCCCCTTAGAGGTTAGAGAATGAGTGAGTCTGCACTGATGTTTGATTTAACACCCACCGAAGAAGAGATCATGACCCGTGAGGTTATGCGCCGATTCGCCGCCGAAGAAATGGCGCAAAAGGCGCGGGCTGCGGATGAGGCAGGAGATTTGCCAGAAGGTTTTCTCGATAAAACGGTAGAGCTTGGCTTGAATTTTATGCCGATTACGGAAGCCCTCGGTGGCGTGGGTGCTGGGCACCATCCGATGTCCAATGTGCTGACGATTGAAGATCTCGCCCAGGGTGATATGTCGATGGCGCTGGGCGTACTTGCGCCCTTGGCGGTGATTAATGCCGTGATGGAATGGGGCAGTGATGCCCAGAAGGAGGCGGTGGCGCGCACCTTATTGGCAGATCAGTTTGTACCGGCGGCGGTAGCCTTGATGGAACCCGGCATTAGTTGTGATCCAGCCAATCTTGCAACAACGGCACGGCAGCTGTCCGATGGAACTTGGCTATTGTCGGGCCAAAAGAGTCTGGTGCCATTTGGTTCTGATGCAAAGCTTTTGCTAGTTCTAGCCAATGCCGTGAATGCTGGTGGCGAGTCTTTGGGTACTCGCCCGTTTCTGATGGAGCCGTCGTCGACGGGATGTGTATTTGAGCAAGAACAGTACATGGGCTTGAAGCCATTGCCGCTGTACGGATTAAGTCTGAGCGATGTGGCGCTGCCCGCTGACGCCGTGCTGAGTGAAAGTTTTGATCTTCAGCGCTTTCTGTCACTGAGCCGTATAGCGACCGCAGCGCTCGCGGTGGGCACCTGCCAGTCAGTGTTGGACTATGTCAAAGATTACGTCAATGAGCGTGTGGCCTTTGGTGAGCCAATATCGCACCGGCAATCGGTCGCCTTTATGGTGGCGGACATGGCCACTGAGCTGGAAGGATTGCGTTTGATGGTCTATCGCGCGGCCTCGCTAGCAGAGCAGGGTTTGGATTGCAGCCGTATGGCTTATCTGGTGCATCGACAAGCAATCAAAGTGGGCATGAAGACCGGTACGGATGGTGTGCAGTTACTGGGCGGGCATGGCTTTATACGAGAGTACCCGGTCGAACTATGGTACCGCAACTTGAGTGCGCTGACGGTATTGGAAGGTTTTGTTGTTGCCTAACTTATTCCCTCACTATTTCACTAAGGATTGCCACGTGATCAATTTAGAACTTCCTAAAGATTTACAGGATTTGAGCGGGCTCTTGCGTCAGTTTGCCGAAGGTGGCTTGCGGCCAGTTTCTCGTAAGTACGACTCGCTAGAGCAAAAAGAGCTGCCCGAGGAGCTGGTAGAGCTAAGCGCACTGCTCCAGGCCGGGCGCTCGTCGTCGAAAACAAAAGACGTGGAGAGTACGCAGGAGGGAAATCGTAACGGCAATAATATGCGTATGGCCGTCGCGTCTGAAGCCCTGTGTTGGGGCGATGTCGGTCTGTTTCTCGCTATGCCCTCCACAGGTTTGGGTAATGCTGCGGTAGAAGCTGTAGCGACCCAAGAACAAAAGACTGAGTGGGGTGAACTGTATGCGGCCATGGCTATAACAGAGCCGGGTTGCGGTTCGGATTCTGCCAATATTAAAACAAGCGCTAGACTCGATGGCGACGAGTGGGTCATCAACGGTGAGAAAATATTTGTGACCGATGGCCACCGCTGTCGACAGGTGGTGGTGTGGGCTTCACTCGATACCGCTATGGGCAAGGCCGCCATTAAATCCTTTTTCGTGCCCAAAGGCACTCCAGGTATGACCGTCACGCGAGTAGAGCACAAGCTGGGTATTCGAGCCTCGGACACGGCTCAAATTTCGTTTGAAAATTGTCGGGTACCCAAAGCCAATCTGTTGGGTAATCCCGACATCGCGAAAACGGCGGAGGCGCGTAAAAAAGCTTTTGGTGGCGTGATGCAGACCTTTGACAATACCCGGCCACTGGTAGCGGCGCAGGCTATTGGTCTGGCGCGGGCTGCTTTAGATTTAACGCAGGATCTACTTAAAGATAAGGGTCTAGAGCTGAGTTATGACAAGAGCTACCATCAACTCTCGGCCGTAGAAAACGACCTCTATGCGCTGGAGGCCGACTGGGAGTCCGCACGTTTGCTGGTACTAAAAGCGGCTTGGATGGCGGATAACCGGCAGCCAAATTCTATGAATGCTTCAATGTCCAAAGCGAAAGCTGGCCGCATGGGTAACGAGGTGGCGCTGAAATGTGTAGAGATCTGTGGGCAGCTCGGCTACAGCCAAACGCAATTACTAGAAAAATTTGCGCGAGACTCCAAGATCATTGATATCTATGAAGGCACTCAGCAGATTCAACAATTGATTATTGCGCGCCAGCTTTTAGGCAAGGGCTCGAGCGAGCTGAAGTAGCTTTTCAGTTTTTGTCAGCCGTCGTGTCTATTGCGCGCATTTACAATGTATAAACATTATGGC
>JBLHMO010000101.1:0-12127 GCA_047622145.1 Paracoccaceae bacterium
ATGTACAAAGGCTATACGAACGTCCGCCACCGCTTGCACGCCATCGGCATGGTTCGGGCACTGGATCACTACCTGAAGCTCGGGTACACAGGGCTGATTTCATGCGCAGAGTCCAACAATTTGGGCTTGATCAAGTCGTCCCGGCGCATGGGTTTCATGGAATTCGACAATATTACGCTCGCGAAAATATTCGGCCGCTACTTTATTGCGGCGAGCCCCCGATGCCGTCCATTTGGCTTCCGCATTGAACCCGTCAGGGCCGATGAGAGCGGTGTTTTTCAGGAGCCTAGCCCGCGCAGTTAGTCATGAGGCGGGGTGTTCGGAAGATTCCGACGCCTGAAGGGCGGTCACTGCGCCTGAATCGCGCGGTGACCGTTCTTGAACGTCACCGTGTTTAGCTAAAAATGGCTTTAAAGATATAAAAGAAAATAATCGCAAGCCCGGCACCGGCAGGCAGTGTAATCAGCCAGGACAGGAATATGCTGCCGATCACGCGCAGATTCAATGCGCCAATACCGCGCGCCAGACCAACGCCGAGTATCGCGCCCACGAGGGTGTGAGTGGTTGAGATTGGCAGGCCGGTAGCCGACGCCAAGACTACTGTCGAGGCGGCGCCGAGCTCGGCGGCAAAACCGCGGCTAGGCGTAAGCTCGGTAATCTTCTTGCCCACGGTGGCAATAACCTTGAAACCGTAAGTGGCTAGGCCCACGACAATGCCGCCGCCGCCGAGCAGTAATATCCACCAGGGTAGGGCCGACTTAGAGGCAACTTCGCCGCCCGAACTGATGATGCCGACCACCGCCGCCAGTGGACCGATTGCGTTGGCCACATCGTTGGAGCCGTGGGCGAACGCCATGGCGCAAGCGGTGAAAATCATCAGTACCGCGAATACGCGCTCCACATTGGCGAAGCGTGAAGAGCCAACGATGGGCTCCTCTTTGATTCGACGCAGCAGTACTGAGCCAAAAGCCGTGACGACGGCGCCCGCTAAGACAGCGTAGGCTAGGCATTCGACAAAGCTGAGGCCGAGGCCAATATGCTTGAAACCCTTGACCATGGTAACCATAGAAATAATAAAGCCCACGGCAAAAATATAGAACGGAATGTATTTCTTGGCCGCAGCGAAGGGGTCGGCCGCATTCAGGATTAATCTCTGGGCGCTGACAAATACGCCGTAGGATATGGTGCCCGCCAGCAGCGGTGATACCACCCAGCTCGCCGCAATCTGGCCAACCTTGCCCCAGGCTACGGCGTCGACGCCTATGCCAACGGCGCCGAAACCCACCAGTGCGCCGACGATTGAGTGAGTGGTCGATACCGGCCAGCCCATCATCGAGGCGACTAGTAGCCAAGTGCCCGCAGCCAGCAATGCCGACATCATGCCGTACACCAGTAGCTCGGGCGTATTGGTCAGTAGTGACGAGTCGATAATGCCTTTGCGGATTGTGGAGGTGACTTCACCGCCGGCGAGGTAGGCACCGGCGAACTCGAACACCATGGCAACCATAATCGCCTGCTTGATGGTCAGGGCTTTTGAGCCTACAGAGGTGCCCATGGCGTTGGCGACATCGTTTGCGCCGACGCCCCAAGCCATAAAAAAGCCGAAGAGACAGGCGAGAATTAGCAGGATGTGGCCGTGTTCAGCAATAACAGACATGTGAAAGTTCCGGTTAGGCGCTTAAGAAGTTAGCGGGCGAGCAAAATCTGCAGGCGCGAGCCCACTTTTTGCGCTTCATTGGCGAGATCGCCAACCCAGTCGATGATTTTGTACAGGAACACCACGTTTACTGGCGGCAAATCGCCTTCCAGCTTAAAAAGTACGGCGCGAATTTTGACCTGCAGTTTGTCGTTTTCGTGCTCTAGGCGGTCGAGCTCGTTGATCAGGGTTTCGACAAAGTCGACTTCGCGACCGCGAAAACCACTTTCCAGCAGCTCGTCCAATTCTTCAATGGCGCGGTGGGCCTGACGCACGGTCTCAATCGACAGCAGCAGATAGGCGCGCATTAAGTCAGCCACTTTTTCCGGGATCTCCATTTGCCGGCCCAACATCAATCCGGCGATATCCTTGGCGGTATTGGCGATATGATCCTGAACGGTGACGAGATCGAGCAAGTCGGAGCGAGGGACCGGCAGAAACAGACTCTTCGGTAGCTGGATGCGTACCTGTTTTTTCAGTTTGTCGGCAACGTTCTCGAGCTTGGCAATCTCTTTTTGATGGGTCTTGGCGGTGTTCCAGTCGCCACTGATAGCCGCTTCCATAAAAGCCGGCAGTATTTCTGCGCACTCCTTGGCGCTCAGCATATGTTGCTGAATAGGGGCGATCGGCGATTTTCCGAACAGATTGCTGAGAGGGTTGCTGGCCATTGTGCGCTCCTAGTTCGAGAGGGAGCGCTAGTATACTGACACTTATAAAATTGTAACACCGCCGATTTACTGCGATCCTCGTAAACTTTAACGTCTCAGATGCGGGCAATTGCCTTAATCTGCGTAGTGATAATAGTGCGAATTTACAGGGCTGGATTTGCTCGATAGGATTGAGTATGCAGAAACCGGTACAAAAACTGAGCGCTCCGCTGACCGTCAAGAGCCTATTGAACCTGCTGGAGCAAGAGGGGCATATATCGGTCGGCGATTTTCGCCGTATCCCGCATTTTACCTCTAAACGTGACGGCAAGCCGGTTCACCCCATTGAACATATTGCCAATTTCGAGTTGGAAAATGCGAAGTGCCCTGACAAGCAGCTAAACGAAGATTTTTTGATGCGCTGGTTAGCAGGTCATTGTGGTATAGAGTTTCAGCATATCGACCCCCTCAAAATCGACGTAAGCGAAGTGACTCAGGTGATGTCTTTTGCCTTCGCTCAGCGCTACGGCATTCTGGCGCTGGCGGTGACGGATACGGAGGTCGTTGTTGCTACCACCGACCCTTATGAAACGCGATGGGAAGACAATCTGGCGCCGGTACTGCGCAAGCCCATTCGCAGAGTGCTGGTCAAGCCCACCGATATCAGGCGCTACACGGTTGAGTTTTACAGCCTGGCGAAATCGGTCTTGGGTGTGCAGGACGCTGACCGGCGCGCCGCTGGTGTCACCAACCTCGAGCAGTTGCTGCAAATGGGCGACGGTAAGGATCTGGACGCCAACGATGGTCATGTGGTGAAAATTGTTGACTGGTTGCTGCAATATGCCTTTGACCAGCGCGCCAGTGATATCCATATCGAACCGCGGCGAGAAATCGGTAACGTCCGTTTTCGTATCGATGGTGCGCTCTATCCTGTGTACGAGCTGCCATCGGCGGTGATGGCGGCGGTAACCAGTCGCTTAAAAATTCTCGGGCGCATGGATTTGGCGGAAAAACGTCGGCCACAAGATGGCCGCCTGAAAACCAAAAATCCGGATGGTGGTGAAATCGAATTGCGGCTGTCGACACTACCCACCGCGTTTGGCGAAAAAATGGTCATGCGGATTTTTGATCCTGAAGTACTGCTGCGCAGTTTTGATCAGCTAGGTTTGCGCGGTGATGATCTCAAGCGCTGGGAAACTATGATTCGCCAGCCTAACGGTATTGTGCTGGTGACGGGGCCGACCGGTTCGGGCAAAACCACCACCCTGTATTCGAGTCTCAAGCAAATTGCGACGTCTGAAGTGAATGTTTGCACCATCGAAGATCCGATCGAGATGGTTGAACCGAGCTTTAACCAGATGCAGGTTCATTCCCAAATTGGCTTGAACTTTGCGATGGGGGTGCGTGCCCTGTTGCGGCAGGATCCGGACATTATCATGATCGGCGAGATTCGTGACCTCGAAACCGCTGAAATGGCGGTGCAGGCTGCGCTGACCGGGCACTTGGTCATTGCGACGCTGCACACTAATGATGCCCCTAGCGCGATAACCCGTTTGCTGGAGCTGGGTGTGCCGTCCTATCTGCTCAAGGCCACGGTTCTGGGCGTTAT
The DNA here is from genome assembly GCA_047622145.1 of Paracoccaceae bacterium. Classification (GTDB taxonomy): domain Bacteria; phylum Pseudomonadota; class Gammaproteobacteria; order Pseudomonadales; family Spongiibacteraceae; genus Litorivivens. Next base: position 3,953 of record JBLHMO010000101.1, read on the forward strand.
GGCCCAGCGGCTGGTGCGAACCCTGTGCCCGCATTGCAAGCAGCCGGTTGATCAGGATGAGTCTGGTTGGGAGCAGTTGATTGCCCCTTGGCGAGCCGATGTGCCGGCGCAGTTTTTCGCTGCCGAAGGATGTCTGGAGTGTCGCAATACCGGGTTCTATGGTCGCCAGGGAATCTACGAAGTGTTGTTGATGGGCGACGATGTTAAAGAGCACGTCACCAGCGATATAAATATGCCGAACATGCGTAAAGTTGCGATGAAAGAGGGCATGAAAACCCTGCGTATGAGTGGCGCCCAAAAAGTGGCCGCTGGCGAGACGACTATCGCGGAAGTTATGCGTGTTGCTCCAAGTTCGCACAATAGCTGATGGGCAAAATTCAAGCCTTAGTCTCTACCCTACCGGAGCTGCTCCGTGCTGACAGTCTGCGCAATTGGGAGCAATTGTTAGCGGGTTGCAATGAGGCGCAAGGCCATTGGTACGAAAAAAACCTTGCCGACAACGTTTTTGCCCAGCGGCTACTTACCGTGCTGGCTTGCTCCCAAGCTTTTTGTGAGCTGCTACGCCAGCGACCGCAAATGCTGATTGATCTAGCTGACAGCGGCGCGCTGGCCGATGTCGGTTCGCGTAAGGCGATGGATTTTGAGACCGATCGGCCCCTAGACAGCCCGGCCGATCTTGATCGGGCGCTGCGACGCTTCCGCAATAAGCACTGGCTGCGTATTGTTTGGCGCGACCTCAACCGCATGGCCGATACAGCGGTCACCACCCGCGACCTGTCCAAACTTGCCCAGTGCTGTCTGAGCACGGCGCTAGAGTTTCACCATCAACAGCTGGTCAGCGAATGGGGTCAGCCCTGCAACAGCACTGGCGAGCCGCAGTATTTGGTCATCCTTGCCATGGGTAAGCTCGGCGCCAACGAGCTTAATCTGTCCTCGGATATTGATCTGATGTTTACCTATCCCGAATCCGGGCAGACAAGGGACGGCGCGCGGCAGGTCGACAATCAGCAGTTCTTTATCAAGTTGGGCCAGCGCCTGATCGCCAGTATTGATCAGCGGACCGCCGACGGTTTTGTGTTCCGCATGGATATGCGGCTGCGGCCCTACGGCCAGAGTGGACCGCTGGTTATTAACTTCGATGCCATGGAAGAGTACTACCAGGATCAGGGCCGGGAGTGGGAGCGCTACGCCATGATCAAGGCCCGCGCGGTTGCCGGCAATGTTGCTGCCGGTGCGCGGCTGCTGAAAGATTTGAAGCCCTTTGTTTACCGACGCTATATCGATTTCTCTGTGATCGAGTCGCTTCGCGACATGAAGCGCATGATTCGCCGTGAGGTGCAGCGGCGTCAGTTACAAGACAACATTAAACTGGGCAGCGGCGGTATTCGCGAGGTTGAATTTATCGCCCAGTGTTTTCAGTTGGTGCGCGGCGGTCGTGAACAGTCGTTGCAGGAACGCCGACTGATGACGGTGCTGGATGAGTTGCAGGTCTTAAACCAGCTTCCAGCCGACGCCGTTGCCGAGCTCAAGCTGGCTTACAATTTTTTGCGTGACAGCGAGCATGCCCTGCAGGCCTGGCTTGATCGCCAGACCCAGCAGTTGCCCCGCGAGCTCAGGGAGCGTGCAGCGCTGGCTTGGGTGATGGGCTTTGCCGGTGACTGGGAGGCCTATAGTGCCGAGTTAGATCAACACCGCGCCCGCGTTGCCGCTCACTTCGAAGACGTGGTTGCAGAACCTGATCACGCCGCCGAGCTCGAGGTCAGCAAGCGGGCGTGGAAATACTTACTTGAAGGCGCTGACAGAGAAGCCTTGCTCGCGGAGCTGCGCACCGCGGAGTTTGACGCGGCCGGGGAAGTTGCACGACGGCTGCTGGCCTTGCTCGATAGCAGTGCGGTGAAACGTATGCAAAGTGTTGGCCGCGAGCGACTTAACGATTTCATGCCGCTTTTGCTTGATGCCTGCGGCGAGGCGCAGCAGCCGGGCCGCTGCTTTCTACGCATTTTGCCCTTGGTTGAGTCGGTGCTGCGCCGTACGGCCTATTTGGTGCTGCTACTCGAAAATCCCGGTGCCTTGAGCCGCCTAGTGCGCCTGTGTGCCGCTAGCCCCTGGATATCGCTTCAGTTGTCGCGCAATCCGGTGCTGCTGGACGAGTTCCTCAATGAGAGCAGCCTCTACTCGGTGCCGGATCAGGAGGGTCTTTACAGTGAGCTGCAGCAGCAATTGTTGCGTATCCCTGAGGAAGATCAGGAAGCGCAGATGGAAGTTTTGCGCTACTTCAAGCTGGCTCATGTGCTGCGGGTCGCGGCCTCGGAAATTGTCGGCACACTACCCTTGATGAAGGTGAGTGATTACCTGTCGGCCATAGCCGAAGTCGTGCTCAGTCATGTGTTGGAAATGGCTTGGCAAACTTTGCGCGAGCGTCACGGTGACCTGCCGGGCGTTGGCGAAGAGCTGCCGTTTATTGTTGTCGCCTACGGTAAATTGGGTGGGCTTGAATTGAATTACGGCTCGGATCTAGACCTCGTGTTTATCCACGATATTGACCCCAATACGGTGTCCAGTGGTGAGCGCGCGGTCGATGGGGCCACATTTTTTACCCGGCTTGGGCAGCGTATGATTCATATCCTTACCGCGACAACGGGTCTGGGTCAGCTCTACGACGTTGACATGCGGTTGCGACCCTCGGGCAATTCCGGCCTGTTGGTGTCGTCCTTTAATGCTTTTGCCGACTACCAGCGCGCCAGTGCCTGGACCTGGGAACATCAGGCACTGGCGCGCGCGCGAGTGGTTGCCGGCGGCCATGCACTGGCCGCACGTTTCACTGGCTTGCGCGCCGAGATATTGACGCGGCCGCGCAACGAAAAGCTGTTGCGCGATGAGGTGGTTACTATGCGCAACAAAATGCGCGAGCACTTGTTGGCGGGTGGCGACGGTGAAAAAAATGAGCAGTTCGAGTTGAAACAGGGGCTCGGAGGTATCGTTGATATTGAATTTATGGTGCAATACGCGGTTCTCGCCCAGGCGCACCGGTATACCTCGTTAACACAGTACACCGACAATATTCGGATGCTGGAATCCTTGCAGGCCGAAGGCTTGCTGGAAGAGGGGCAGGCATTGGCCTTGATTGATGCCTACAAAACCTTCCGCAGTTTTGTTCATCGATCAGCCCTGCAAGAGGAAAAAGGCATGGCGTCGGTCGCCGACGTGGCTGCACAGCGCCAGATTGTTTTGGCGCAGTGGCAGCAATGGATGGTGGCGAGTGACGCATAAGAGACGTATTTCTTGAGGAGTAGTGGCAATGTCCATGGCTGATCGCGATGGCGTGATTTGGTTTGATGGTGAAATGGTTCCCTGGCGTGAAGCCAAGGTACACGTACTGACACACACGCTGCATTACGGCATGGGTGTGTTCGAAGGCGTGCGTGCTTACAACACCGACAGCCACAGTACCGCAATATTCCGCTTGCGTGAGCACACCGACCGCCTGTTCCGTTCAGCGCATATCATGAATATGACAATCCCCTATACCAAGGAGGTGCTGAACGAGGCCCAGCGCGCTGTTGTGCGCGAGAATGGTCTGGAAGAAGCGTATCTGCGGCCTATGGTATTTTTTGGTTCCGAGGGTATGGGCCTGCGCGCGGACAATCTGCAGACTCACGTGATTGTTGCCGCCTGGGACTGGCCGGCTTATATGTCGCCGGAAGCCAAGACTAAGGGTATCAAGGTTCGCACCTCGTCCTTTACCCGCCACCACGTCAACATTTCCATGTGTAAGGCCAAGGCAAACGGCAATTACATCAACTCGATCTTGGCGCTGAAAGAAGCCTTGGACAGCGGCTGCGAAGAAGCGCTGATGCTGGATAACGAAGGTTATGTCACTGAAGGCTCGGGTGAGAACGTCTTTATTGTGCGTGATGGCAAGATTTATACGCCGGAGCTGACCAGCTGTCTGGACGGTATTACCCGCAATACGATTTTTGCCTTGGCCGAAGAATGCGGTTATCCCGTTTTTGAAAAGCGCATTACCCGCGACGAGGTTTATATCGCAGATGAAGCTTTCTTCACGGGTACAGCCGCCGAGGTGCTGCCTATTCAGTCACTGGATGGCCGTCGCATCGGCGAAGGTAAGCGCGGCCCAATCACTGAAAGGCTGCAGGCCATGTACTTTGACGCGGTTAAAGGTCGAGGCGGCGCTCGTGATGAATGGCTGGCGCCGGTCAAAGACTAGGCGAACTGATGGCTAGCCGCCGTATTCTTATTATAGGCCCGTCCTGGGTCGGCGATATGGTGATGGCGCAGACTCTGTTCAAGGTGCTGCGCCAGCAGCACCCCGACTGCGACATCGATGTGCTCGCGCCACGGTGGAGCCTGCCTTTGCTGGAGCGTATGCCCCAGGTCCGTCGTGGTTTGAGCATGCCTTTAGGTCACGGCCAATTGCAGTTGGGAGTGCGTCGTCGTCTTGGCTTCGACTTACGCCAGCAGGATTACGATCAGGCCATTGTGTTACCCAATTCGTTAAAATCCGCACTCATTCCCTTCTTTGCTGATATTCCCGTGCGCACAGGCTGGCGCGGTGAAATGCGCTATGGTTTGCTCAGCGACGTTCGCGTGTTGGATAAACAGAAATACCCGCTGATGGTTGAGCGCTTTGTGGCGCTGGCCTATGAGCCGGCAGCTGTTTTGCCGAAGCCGATTCTCTGGCCGGCGCTGGAGGTTGATGTCGAGAGCGCTCAGGCCGTCTATGGCGAAAAAGTTCTGGCGCAGGCGAGGGTGGGGCAAAAGGTGCTCGCACTGTGTCCCGGCGCCGAGTTTGGCCCCGCCAAACGCTGGCCCGACCAACATTATGCCGCGCTTGCCGCCGACTATCTCGCTCGCGGCTGGCGTGTTGTGCTTATGGGTTCAGCGAAAGACTCGGACGTTGCCGAGTGCATTCGCAGTACGCTGGCGCCAGACGCCCAGGGTGATTGTATTAATCTCTGTGGGAAGACTTCGCTCGGAGAGGCCATTGATATTCTGTCGCAGGTGGATGCGGTTGTTTCTAACGACTCCGGACTGATGCATATTGCCGCTGCACTGCAGCGCCCACTTGTGGTGGTCTACGGTTCGACCTCGCCCGGTTTTACGCCGCCTTTGGCGGAGGTGGTTGCCATTGAGCAAATTCCGGTTGACTGCGGCCCCTGTTTTAAACGCGAGTGCCCATTGGGGCATATGAAGTGTCTGGTCGATTTGGAGCCGGGGCGTGTGATCGCCTCACTTGATCGGCTGTTGGACGCTGTGGAAGGGTAGAAATGCGTGTACTGATAGTCAAGACCTCATCAATGGGTGATGTTATTCACACCCTGCCGGCGCTGACCGATGCTGTAGCGGCCATTCCAGGCATAGCGTTTGACTGGGTGGTAGAAGAAAGCTTTGCGGAAATTCCCAGCTGGCACCCCGCCGTCGACAAAGTGATTCCGGTGGCGATCCGGCGCTGGCGAAAAACGCCGATCGCAGCCTTGGGTGGCATTGAATGGAAGGCCTTTAAAGGTCAGCTTCGCAAGGGCACCTACGATCTGGTGATAGACGCCCAAGGTCTATTGAAAAGTGCTCTGGTTGCCAGGTTGGTCAACGCCCCGCGTGCCGGCTTTGACAAGGAGACCGTGCGCGAAAAGCTCGCGAGTTGGTTCTACCATCGCCACTTTCACGTGGCGCGGGAGCAGCATGCGGTAGAGCGAACCCGGCAATTGTTTGCGCTGGCACTGGGCTACGAAAAACCGTCGTCCGCAGGCAGCTACGGCATTGATACCCGGCGCTTTAAATTGAGCGGCGAGCGCGAGCCCTATGCCATTTTTCTACATGGCACCTCGCGCCACGACAAGCATTGGCCGGAAAATTACTGGCTGGAGCTATGCCGCGACGTGACCGCAGCCGGTTATGAAGTTCGTATACCCTGGGGAAGCGAGGCTGAGCGTGAGCGAGCGCAGCGCATTGCCGAGGTGTCTCCAGCGGCGAAAGTTTTGCCAAAGTTAAACTTGCAGGGCGTTGCGGCTGAGTTGCAAAACGCCGATGTGGTGGTGTCGGTGGATACCGGTCTAGGCCATTTGTCGGCGGCGCTGGGAAGGCCAACCGTCGCACTTTACGGGCCGACTTCCCCCGACTTGGTTGGTACCTACGGCGCTAATCAAGTGCATTTGTTAGCCGGTGATTTTCCTCGTGATGAGCTACCCGCAAGCGACCCGGTCGTGATGACACCGTTGACGCCGGCGCGCGTTTTGCAGGCCTTGCAGGATCTGCTGCCAAACAAGGTGGCAGTCTGATGCACCTCGGCTTTGCGTTGTTCAAGTATTTCCCCTTCGGAGGTCTACAGCGCGACATGCTGGCCATTGCACGTGTGTGTGTCGATCGGGGGTATCGCGTCACAATTTTCTGTGGTGCGTGGGAGGGCGAGCGCCCTAATTTTTTGGATATTGGCGTGCTACCTGTGAGTGGCCTGTCCAATCACCGCCGTGATGCGGTCTTTGCTGCGTCTGTTCCTGCCGCCGCGAGCGCTGCCGGTATCGATCGTCTGGTTGGGTTCAATAAAATGCCGGGGCTGGATTTTTACTACGCGGCTGACAGTTGTTTTGCGGCGAAAGTCGCGGAAGAACGTTCGCGCTATTATGGCCTTACCCCGCGAGCCCGCCAGTTTATGCGCATGGAGCGTGCGATATTCGCGCCAAAGGCCAAAACAGAAATTTTGCTAATTTCCGAGCCTGAATGCGAGGTTTACAAGCGTTACTACAGCACTGAGCCGCAGCGCATGCATCTGCTGCCTCCCGGCATTCGCCGTGACCGCATCATGCCGCCGGACTATGCAGCGCGCCGGACGAGTTTTCGACAGGCGCAGGGTTGGCGCGATGAGGACACGATTGTTTTGTTCGTGGGCAGCGGTTTTCGCACCAAGGGTTTGGATCGGGCTTTGCACGCTTTTGCTGCGCTCTGTAAAAGTAAGCACAGTCAAAAGCACGAGTTTTATGTGCTGGGTCACGACAAGGCGCCGCCTTTTGCCGCCTTGGCGAAAGGACTCAACATCAATGAACAGGTTCATTTCCTCGGTGGTGTCGATCATGTCGTTGACTATCTTTGGAGTGCAGATGTGCTCTTGCATCCCGCCTACCGGGAAAATACCGGAACAGTTCTGCTCGAAGCGATGGTGGCGGGCTTGCCGGTGGTGACTACTGAGGCCTGTGGCTACGCGCACTATGTACGCGATGCGCAGATGGGTGAAGTGCTGCCACAGCCGTTTGAGCAAGCAAAGCTGAATCAGGCTTTGTGCAATGTGCTGTTGGCGCCGCCGGAACCCTGGCGTGAAAAGGCCCGGCAGTTCGCCGGTTCATCGGATATTTTCAGTATGCCAGAGCGAGCCGCTGACCTCGTTCTGCAAGCCCTAACAAGCATGGAAAATTGATGACGGACAGTTTGCGTGACAGCCTTGAACGAGGTGATTGGAATGTGCCGCTGCCGATAACCTTGGTGGTCGATGGGTCGGACCTGCAAATGACAGAATGCCTGCGGCTGTTGCCTGGCAAGCGGGTGACACTAGCCGCGAGCTGGCGCAAACAAAAGGTAATTGCCAAATTGTTCTTGCCCCAGGCTGCCAAAGAGCAGACTGCCGAAATTAGCGGGTTTGCTGCCTTGAGTAAGGCCAATATAGCAACTCCCCAATTGCTATGGTCGGGATCTCTGGACAACGGCATGCTTGCGGTTGTTTACCAAAAACTCGGTGATGTTGAGTCCTTGGCTAGTGGCGTGAAAGGGCCAAAACGGGAGGCATTTCTGACGGCCAGTTTTGAACTGCTGTCTAAAATGCACCGCGCCGGTTTATGGCAGGCCGACATTCATCTCGACAATTTTTTGCTCGCAGCGGGCAGTCTGCATGTCATCGACAATGCCAGTATCAAGCTGCAGGAAAAGTCCCTGTCGCCAGAACAGTCGATAGATAATATGGCCGCTTTTATTGCGCAATTTCCCTGGCGCGAGCGCGCGGCAATTTTGCGCAGCCCGACGCTGGGTTTGCCCATAAGTGCAGGCAAGCAGACGGCTCGAAGCAGTCTTGATGAGCGCAGTCGCGACATTTGGTGGAAGCGTGCGGATAACTATCTGAAGAAGATTTTTCGAAATTGCACCGATATTGCAGTTGTGCAACAACAGGGCTGG
>JBLHMO010000102.1:0-11851 GCA_047622145.1 Paracoccaceae bacterium
CTACTCACTACTCACTACTCACTACTCACTACTCACTACTCACTACTCACTACTCAGTCATAGCCAGGCATAGTCTGATTCGGCTTTACAGTGCTGATTCTCAAGGGCGCCCTAGCGGTTACTTGCGGTCTAGCCGCCGGGCCGGGCAGCTTCGAATTTTCCTCACCTACGCTGGAGTAAATCAGTAAATGGGTATTTATTTGAAGTCTTACAGCTCTCCGCCATTTTACGACGAGCTGATCAGCTCGCCCGGTGTTGCCCGCCCCGGAATTGGTGCGTGAGTCGGAGCAAAAAACGATGCCGGCTTTGACTAAATTTACTACGCAGCAGGTCACACACGCTCCTGTTGGCCGATACCCTGAATAGCAGAGAATATGGCGTGCTAGCAGTAAATTGACGGAGTGTTAGCGGTGCTGGTCGGGAGGGTAAGCAGGGCCTGCGGCCCCGCTGAATTCAGGCTAGGCTGTCGGCGATATACTGGGGCAGTGCAAAGCTGCCTTTGTGAATGCCCGGGCTGTAGTAGCGGGTTTTTATGCCACTGGCCTGATAGCGCTTTTGTAGCTCGGCGACCGGAATAGCCCGTGCGTCGGCATTGTCGCTGGCCCAGGCGAAGGTCATCACACCACCGACATAGGTCGGCACCGCGGCAGTGTAGAAGTGGCAGTCGGAAAAATATGGCGACAGCCGCTTTTTCGTTGTGGTCACTTCGTCCTGCTGCATAAAGCCGACGCCATTTTGGGCTGCGAATATGCCGCCGGGTTTCAAGCAGCGCTTGATGCCCTGGTAGAAGGGGCTGGTAAACAGTACTTCGCCGGGGCCGATAGGGTCAGTACTGTCTGACAGAATCACATCAAATTGCTGGTCGCAGTTCTGGACGTAGTTGATGCCGTCGTCGACCACGATATGGGCGCGGGGGTTGTTATACGCACCGGCTGAGTGATTCGGCAGAAACTCGACACACATGTCGATGACCGCCTGATCAATCTCCACCTGCGTCGCCGTGGCAACGCTGTCGTGTTTCAACACTTCTCTCAGCAAACCGCCGTCGCCGCCGCCGATGATCAACACATCCTTGGCCTGACCGTGGGCAAACAGTGGCACGTGCGCCAGCATCTCGTGGTAGATAAACTCGTCGCGCTCGGTGGTCTGAATGATGCCATCGAGTGCCATAACGCGACCAAAGCTCACCGACTCAAAGATGATCAGATGCTGATGCTCGGTTTTGTTTTCAAAAAGTACGTTCTTTATGCCGAAGCTTTGTGCCCAGCCATCATGCAGTTTCTCTTGAAACTGCCGTTGTTGTTCAGACATCGCCCATTCTCCCGCGCAGGTTTTCACCGACTTCAATGCGCTTTGGGCGGAAGGCGCGTTGCAGTACCGGGATCGCCAGCTCGGGACGAGCATCACCGCACATGAAAACGTCAAATGCAGCGTAGTCACGCTCAGGCCAGGTATGGACACTGATATGTGATTCCGCCAAAACAGCTACTCCGGAAATACCACCGTTGGGCGTAAAGTGATGCATATGAATATGCAGCAGCGTAGCGCCACAGACCTTGACGGCTTCCAGAAAGGCTTGTTCCATTCGGGGGATTTCATCGAGGTGGGAGGCTCCCCACAGGTCGATGATTAGGTGGGTGCCGGCGTATGCTATGCCGTCGCGTACAATTAAATGATCCTGATTTTCATCAGAAGAGGTATAGACATCAACGGCTGCTGCGCCGGCTCGTAGGCTCGGCATAAGTTCCAATTTCTTCATTTAGCATAAGTCCCCCATGGAGGTGGCAAGGAGGCGCCATTTATACCGGTTTCTGTAGAAATAGCAATAACCATATAAGGTTATTTGGTAGTGTTGGAGGCCACTATTTTAAGTCTGACGATAAGGGCGCGCAACGATGTCAAACAAGAGTTATGGATTGAACGATAACGAACACCAGTACCTGTTGGAAAACACTGTTAGGGAGCATCCGCTGCTGACACAATTGCGCCAGCAAACCATGGCGATGCCGATGGCCCGGATGCAGATTGCTCCGGAGCAGGCCCAGTTTATGCAGATGCTGCTGTCTATGCTAGGCGCTGTTCGTACGATTGAAGTTGGCGTGTTTACCGGCTACAGCGCGCTGGCTGCCGCGATGGTTCTCCCCGATGATGGCCGTTTGATCGCCTGCGATATCAGTGACGAGTATACTTCGCTCGCTAAACCCTACTGGGAGCAGGCGGGGGTGGCGCACAAAATTGATTTGCGCTTGGCTCCCGCCCTTCAGACCTTAGACGCACTACTGGCGAACGATGGACCTGGCACCTATGATTTTGCTTTTATTGATGCCGATAAAGAGAACTACGGTCGCTACTACGAACAATGCCTTGGTTTGCTGCGAAGCGGGGGGCTGATAGCGATCGACAATGCGCTCTGGGATGGACGTGTGGCCGATAAATATCGGGTAGACGAGGAAACTTTGTCCATTCGTGAGCTCAATAGGCTGGTCGGAGCGGACCAGAGGGTTGAGTGCTCGCTGGTTCCCATCGGCGACGGTCTACTACTAGCGCGCAAATTGTAAGGAGCACGACATGAATCTATTTGGTGGCAAACCCAAGACCATTCCTGAGGCGAGTAAGGCTTTGCCGGGCAGGGATGAAGTTATGCCGGTAGCGGCTCAGCACTATGTGCTTGAAGAATCCTTAGCGGGGCCTTTTGACGAGTCTCTGCAAATGGCTATGTTTGGCATGGGCTGCTTTTGGGGTGCGGAAAAGTGTTTCTGGCAAATGCCGGGGGTCGTCAGTACGGCTGTGGGTTACAGCGCGGGTCTTACGCACAATCCCCGCTATCAGGAAGTCTGCTCCGGAATGACCGGTCACAATGAAGTCGTTAGAGTGGTTTTTGATCCGACGCGAATTACTTACCAAGATCTACTGCGCAGTTTTTGGGAGGGGCACAATCCAACTCAGGGTATGCAGCAGGGCAACGATGTCGGCACCCAGTATCGCTCCGGAATCTATCCCTATAATGAAGAGCAGAGGGCCTTGGCTGAAGCGTCGCTGGCGGCGTATCAGACTGCCTTGGAAGCCGCGGGTAATTTACCCATTACCACCGAGCTTATACGCGCGCCTGCATTTTACTTTGCCGAGGACTATCACCAACAGTATCTGGCCAAGAACCCCGGCGGTTATTGCGGTTTGGGTGGCACTGGGGTGTGCTACCCCGAATAGCATGCTCGCTGGCACCGTTTTGGGTGTGGAGCATGGTCTTTGTGTCGGACAAGTTCGTGATGTCAGCACGCGTTCACTTCTGCTTTAGTTTCTGCTCGATAATGTTCTGGTAATTGCGAATACGCTGCACGTAGCGCACGGGTTCCATGCCATGGGCGTAGCCGTATTTCAATTTTTTGTGGTAGCGCTGGTCTGACAGCAACGGCAGTATTTCTTCCATATCCTGCCAACGGTGAGGGTCTTTGCCCAATTGCCGGGCCAGTGTTTGTGCATCGTGCATATGGGCGCGGCCGATGTTGTAGGCCGCCAATGCCAAGTAACTGCGATCGGGTTCAGGAATACTGTCTTTGAAGCGAGAACGCATTTTGGCCAGATAGGCGGCACCCGCCGGAATGACCTCTTTCGGACTGAGGCGATTTTTGACGCCCAGCGATTTTGCCGTATTGCGGGTGAGCATCATGATGCCCTTAACACCGGTCGGGCTGCTAGCGTTCGCCTTCCAGTGCGACTCCTGATAAGCCTGCGCCATCAATAGACTGGGGCTGATGCCGTGTTCGCGTGCTGATTGCTCGAATAACTTGCGATACTTGGGAAGCCGCTGTTCGATGCGGCGAACAAGTGCGCGGGTGTCCACATAGTCGAAGTCGTCAATGAAGCTGTAGTAGCGCTGTTCTATCGTGTTTAAGGCTTCTTTCCCCGCCTTGCTCGTAAGCCAGCTGTCGAGGGCTTTCTTTAAAGGACTTGCATCAGGGGGGAGCGCCCAGGCCAGCGTGCCAGCTTTGTGAAGATTAAACATCACCAGTAATTCGGGCAGATAGCGCCGATTGACAGCGACGATATTGGAATCGGCCAGAGTGCAGTCTACTTTTTTGAGCCACACTTTCTGTAACAATTGCTCGGTGTCGGCTATCGGATTAACCGTCCACTTTATTGCGGGGTGCTTTAGCTTGAGTTGTTCAAGTGCTGCTATATAGGCGCTATCTGCGATCACCTCCAGAGAGACGTTCTTAAGCTGGGCCGGCGATTTCGCCTTGTCGCCTCCGCGGCGACACACTAGCTGCTGTTTAACCTTGCGATAGCTGCGGGTAAATAGAAAGCGCGATTGTCTGGCGTCGGTCAGGCTCAGCCCCGCCGCGGCAATATCGGCCTTGCCGTCGGCGAGTGTTTGTAATACATCACTCAAGGTATCTTCAATGATGAAGCTTACGGAGCGGTTTTGGCTAGCTGCGAAGGCTTGCACCAAGTCGTGTTCGGGGCCGCTTGGCCGTTTGTCCCTATCAATAAAGTAGCTCGTGGGTGAATTTCGCGTGACCACTGTCAGGGCATGGTTGTTAATCGGCTCGGCGCTATCGCCGCAGGAAATTAGCAGAACGATAAGCGGCAGTAGTCTGGTGCTTCTGATGCGGGCGCCTGCTCGAAAAATAGACATCGACCTCAGCTACCTTCGCCTTGGCGTCCGGCGCCGCCAACAAAGCGCGCCACACCATCGGCAAAGCCGCGTGACTGCAGATATTGCCAGCCAAGCTCACCCTCAATATTCATTGCGTGCTCAAAATTCTGGCCAGCGGCGCAGTGCACACATGCCCTGTCAGAGAGCATGCAGGCCTGGGGGTGTGAGGTGATGTTGGCAGCCAAATCTAACGCTGTCTGCAGCGCTGCGCCGTCTACGCAGCGGCGATTGGCCAGGCCAATGGCGTCGGCATCGACGGCCCGCCCGGTAAGAATCATATCCATGGCGCGGCTTTCGCCGATTAAACGCGGTAAGCGCACCGTGCTGCCATCGATCAAGGGCACTCCCCAGCGCCGGCAGAATACGCCAAATACGCCGCTGTCAGCGGCCACACGCAGGTCACACCAGAGCGCCAATTCCAAGCCACCGGCTACCGCATAGCCTTCGATGGCGGCAATCACGGGTTTCTTCGGAGTGTGCCACGTAGGTCCCAGCGGGCTGTGTTTGAATTCAGGATTCCAGCTCATATCTTGATCGAGGGCTTTGAGATCGGCGCCGGCACAAAAGTGACCGTCGGCTCCCGTAAGAATGGCGACTTTCAGGGTGTCGTCCGCTTCGAAATCGAGCACCGCTTGACGCAGCAGCACTCCGCTTGCGGTGTCGATGGCGTTGCGGAATTCAGGTCTTTGCAGGGTGAAAATGGCGATGTTGTCGCGGCGTTCAAGCGATACCGTCATGGTGTAAGTCCTGTTTGTTACGGTGTTGATTACAGCAGTCTATGGCTATGGACACTTCACACTATTTTAAATGCCGATCCAGAAAATCGGCTACGCGGCGGCAGCCATCGGCGCATTCGGGCGCCATGGCGCTGAGGCCGTGATAACCGTGAATCATATGCGGGGCAATATCTAGCTCCACTTGCGTGCCAGCGGCGAGTGCCTTTGCGGCTAAGCGCCGGGAATCGTCACGGGTAATGTCCTCGCTGCCGGTACCGAGAAAGAGCGGCGGCAGCCCGGCCATATCCGCGTACAGCGGTGATATCGCGGGCTGTTCTGGTGGCTCTGTGCCTGCGTAATTGAGGCCGCGCTGACGGATCCACTCGGCGCTTACAAAAGGGTCAGTCGCATTCGGGTCTTGGGCCGCGTCGCCGCTCATCAATAGATCGAACCAAGGTGACAGGCCGGCATAGGCCGCCGGCAGCGCGCCGCCGGTGTCGCGCAATTGGCACAGCATGGAGAGCGCGATACCGCCCCCGCAAGAGTCGCCAATCACCGCCAGCTTGCTTGCTCCAAAACCATCCTTTAGTTTTCGGTAAACCGTCAGGCTGTCATCCAGCGCGGCGGGGAAGGGGTGTTCGGGCGCCAGTCGGTATTCAAAGATAAAAACCGAACGCCGGAAAACGCGCGCCAGTTCGGCCGCATAGGGAATATAGTGGGCAATGCCGGTTGAAACAAAAGCCCCGCCATGAACCATCATTACAGCGCTGTCACTACTATCGACTTCGGGTGTTTGTACACTGGCAACGGCAACATTATTCCACTCGAAATGCTCGACCGAAACATCGTCGGGGTATTGGGTGGGGTGAATGGCGTGCATTTTTTCACGTACCAGCCTGACCGGGTCCGCTGGATTGGCGAGTCCGGGTTGCAGGGCGGTCCGCAGGGTTTTATAGGCTTCGCTAAGATTTGGCATTATATTTATTGTGTTGTGCGACAAGCTTGAACGATGGCATAAAAGGTGCAATGTTCTCAAGAGTAAATGAGCATAAGCGAAACCGACACCAACAGCAGGGGTAAAGTGCATGGCGGCAGCATTCAAAGAAAAATATGGCCCATGGGCGTTGGTGGCCGGTGGTGCGGAAGGTATTGGCCTAGCCTACGCCACACATATTGCCGCGCAAGGTGTTGATCTGTTGATTGTGGATCGCGATCGGGAAAAGTTGCACAGCGCCTGTCGCGCGCTTGGATCCGAGTTTGGTGTCACCTGCGTGCCGGTCGATGCCGATCTTGCTGACCGAGCAATTCTGGAAACAGTTACCGAGGTAGTGGCCGAGCGCGAAGTAGGGCTGCTCGTATACAACGCAGCGCTGGCCGATGTCGGGCCATTTTTCAAGACCGAAACCGGCTTGGACCATGAATTGGATAAGGCGCAGGTCAATATGCTGTCGCCACTCAGCCTCATTTATCATTTTGCCCAGCCGATGCTGGCACGCAAATGTGGTGGTGTGGTCTTGATGAGTTCCGGTGCCGGCTTGCAGGGTTCTCCGTATTACTCGCACTACGCGGCTACCAAGGCTTACAGCATTATTCTTGCGGAATCGCTGTGGTACGAATTTAAGCCCTATCACGTGGATGTTCTGGCCTGCATTGCCGGCATGACGCTGTCGCCGGGTGTGGCGGCCGCGGTAGAACGTGGCGAAGGTCAGCGCAGCACCTATCAGAGCCCCGACGAAGTAGTGCAGGAGGCGATGGCGGCTTTGGGTGTGGCGCCCAGTCATATTTGTGGTTTGCATAACCGTGACAATCAGGCGCTTCTGCACAGCTTACCGAGGGACCAGGCGGTGTCGGCCATTGCCGGTCATGCACTTGATAATTTTTTGGACGGAAAGCCTCCGGAGCAAGCGCTGACCGCGGCCGAAACTTAAACAATGCGTAATCCCTCAGAAAATCGCCTTCTGCGATAACAGTTTCAGTTAATTATTTAATAAGGGAGATCCTCAATGCCAGCGATTAAACGTGAAATTCGGTACGGCGGCGCCATGCTCGACCACAGGGAAATTGATGCCGTTGTAGATGTGATGAAAAATGGCATGGCGATTGGCGAGAAGGTTGTCACCTTCGAAAAAAGGGTGGCTAAATTAATGGGGCACAAGCACGGCATCATGGTGAACTCCGGCAGCTCGGCCTTGCTACTTACCATGCGTATGCTCAATTTCCCCAAGGGCAGCGAGGTAATTACGCCAACGCTCACCTTTGGCACCGACATCTCCAGCATAGTATGCGCCAGTTATATCCCTGTGTTTGTCGACGTCGAAGTGGACACCTATCAAGTCGATATCAGTAAAATAGAAGCGATGATCAGCGCTAAAACCAAGGCCTTGCTCGTTCCCAATCTCGTTGGGGGAATGCCCGACTGGGACGCGTTACGCGCCTTGGCGGACAAGCACAAGCTTATTCTGATTGAAGACAGCTGCGACACCCTCGGTGGCAGTTTTAAGGGTAAACCGTCGGGCACGCGCGCGGATATTTCGGTCACCAGCTTTTCGATTTTTCATATCATTACCTGTTTGGGCAATGGCGGCATGGTTTGCTTTAACGATGAGAAGATCCTCGATCGCGGACTTTCATTGCGTGCCTGGGGTCGCTCTTCTGAAAAATACATGTACGGCACCAAAGCTAAGGAAAGTGATGGCCGCTTTCTCGAAGATGTGGACGGTGTTGAGTACGACGGCATGTTTATTTTTGAGGATATTGCCTATGGCTTTATTCCCAATGAAGCGGGCGCGGCTTTTGGTATCGAGCAAGTTAATAAACTCGATTATTTCAGTGAATTGAGAAGCGATATTTTTAACCGGCATACCGAATTTTTAGAAAAGCACAGCGATATTTTTATTACCCCACGTATTCTCGATGGCGTTGTCACAACCTGGATTTGTTATCCAATACAACTGCGACCTGAATTGAATTGGAATCGCCGCTCCCTGCAGATTTATCTCGAGGATAACGGCATCTTCACCCGCGTTATTTTCTCAGGCAATGCGGTTCGCCAACCGATGATGAAAGGGGTGGAGCATCGTGCACCGGCCGAGGGAATGCCCGCTGCCGATCAGGTGATGCAATATGGCTTAATGCTGCCCTGCCACCCCACTATGACCGAGGAAGACTGCGCTTATTTGTATGAAGTCCTCGAAGAATGGATCGCGCAGCAGCGGACCAAGGCAGCGTAGATCCATTGAGCGCCTGCTCTGCGGGCGAACGCCACTCGGAAACTTAAAAGACTAAACTGAAAATGACTAAACTGAGCAAGCGCATCGTACTCATTACCGGTGCCAGCCGCGGCATAGGCGCAGCCATCGCCGAGCGCTTTGCAGCCGAGGGCGCACAGCTGGCTCTGGTTGCCCGAACGCTTGATGCACACGATCACCTGCCCGGCAGCCTGAAAGAAACTGAAGCCCTGGTCAGCGCGCGGGGCGGTAGCGCCAAATGCTATGTTTGCGATCTCTGCGATGCCACTGCCCGTGCGCAATTGGTGGACGATGTGCTGGCCGATTTCGGTCGGGTCGATGTGCTAATAAATAACGCCGCGGCGAACTATTTCTTGCCCTTTGAAAAAATATCAAGCAAGCGCTTTGAGATTATGTTCGATATGAATATCCGTGCGCCTTTTGATCTCTGTCAGCGCCTAATACCGCAAATGGCTGCGCACGGCGAGGGTTGGATCGTCAATATTTCTACCGCCTCGGCGCAGCATCCCGACGGCCCGCCCTTTCCACACCATGACCTCAACAACCATCCCATGCTCTATGGCATGAGTAAGGCGGCGCTTGATCGCTTCAGTACCGGGCTGGCTTCAGAGTATTTTGAAAGCAATGTCGCCGTCAATGCCATGGCGCCGGTAGGCGCCGTTGCCACGCCGGGCGCTGTTGCCCTCAGCATGCTGCCGCCCCAACGCGCTATGATCGAGGGTGTTGAAGTGATGGCCGAAGCGGCGCTGTTTTTGGCAAGCAGTAATCCGAAACAAGTGACGGGCCGTGTTTGCTATAGTGGTGAGCTGCTGGCCGCTGAAGGCATAACAACGAAAACCCTTGATGGGCTGTCTGCCTACGATGGCTTTATTGAGGGTGTTGACCAACGCTAACGAGAACACTGTGACCATGAATTTCGCGACCATAAATGCAGCCTGGATATTCGCCCCCGTAATGTTACAGCTGGTTTTGACCCTAGGACTCTACATTGTGCTTGTCCGACGCAAACGTCAGGCGGCAGAGCGCAACGAAGTGAATGAAGCGCGGCGGGGGATTTACGACGACGCTTGGCCCGAGTATGTCGTGCTGGTGAATAACAGCATTCGCAATCAGTTTGAGTTGCCGGTGCTGTTTTATGTGTTGGTACTGTCCTTGTGGTCACTCCAGGCCGTTGGCGCGCTGGCGCTAATTCTGGCTAGCCTGTTTGCCTTAAGCCGTCTACTCCATGCCTATATACAAACCGGTTCAAACCACGTGCCGACAAGACGCCGGATTTTTGTGTTCGGAGTGCTAATGGTTATGGCGATGTGTGTGTTGCTGGGTAGGGTTGTTGTGCTGGGGTAAGTGCTGGGGTATGCATTTGACGTTTTCACGCTAATGGGCAGGGCAGGGAGGTCAAGCCTGTCTGATGCTGCCTGTTCCTGCCGTAAGGCAACGTGCTAAAAGAAAAAGCCCGCAAGGCCTTTTGGCTTATGCGGGCCTGCGGGAATTCACTCGAATTGCCGTTGAGTCCCTATACTTTTTTTTCTTGCCCTTCCCAGTAAGGGTCGCGTAAACGGCGTTTGTACAGTTTGCCGTTGGGGTCACGGGGTAGTTCGGCGAGGTAGTCTATGGTGCGTGGCAGCTTCATACGCGCCAGCCGCTCCTCGAGAAAACTCATCAGTTCGGCGCTCAGTTCTTCCGAGGCGCTCACACCTTCGGCTGGCTGCACAACTGCTTTGATTTCTTCGCCCCAGTCTTCGTTGGGCACGCCAAATACCGCGCAGTCGATGATTTTCTCATGCATGATCAGCACATTTTCAATTTCGGCCGGGTAGATATTGGCGCCGCCGGAAATAATCATATCGATTTTGCGGTCACTCAAGAACAGGTAGCCGTCGTCGTCGAGGTGGCCGACATCTCCCAAGGTGAAGAATCTACCGATGCGGTTCTTCTTGGTTTTAGCCGTGTCGCCTTTGTATTCGAAATCGCTGTTATCCATCAACTTCATGTAGATGGTACCGGTTTCATTTGGTCCCAACTCTTTTTCGTCGTCATCAAAGATTTTGACTTCGCTGCCCATCCAGGCGTCGCCGACTGATCCGGGGTGCGCCAACCAGCCTTCGGGGGTGCACAAGGTGCCGCCGCCTTCGGTGCCAGCGTAATATTCGTAAATGCTATTGCCCCACCAAGCCAGCATTTGGCGCTTGATATCTGGTGGGCAGGGCGCCGCAGCGTGAATCATTCTGCGGGTGGAAGACATGTCGTATTTGCTGCGGATCTCTTCAGGCAGTTTTAGCGTGCGGGTAAACTGAGTAGGAACCATGTGGCTGGTAGTGACTTTGTGTTTTTCTATTAGTTGCAGCATTTCTTCAGGTTCCCACTTGTCGACCAGAACGACTGAGTGGCCCATATGCAGAGAATTGCCGGAAAAATTGAGCACTGCAGTGTGGTAGAGGGGAGAGCCGCAAAAATGCACGTTGTCGTCTTCGGGCTGAATGCCGAATAGCATTAGGAACATCGCCATCATGCCGTAGAGGTCTTCGGGTGACAGATCTGGCAAGGGGCGTTTAACACCTTTGGGTTTGCCCGTTGTGCCAGAGGTGTAGTTCATTACCTGCCCTGCGGCGCGATTGTCCGGCATGGTGCTTGGCAGTCCATCGATTAATTCGTTGAAGCTGCGAAAGCCGTCGATGTTGCCAATGGCGAAAGCGTTGTCAGTGTTAAAGCCGGCTGATTTGGCCGCGGTTGCTGCAGACTTGGCAACCCGTTCATGGGTAATAAAAGCCTTGGCTTCGCAATCTTCAAGAATATAGGCAACTTCGGGTGCTGCAAGATGCCAGTTCACGGGCACGAAATAGAAACCCGCTTGTGTTGCTGCTAAATAGACTGTGTAAAATTCAACACAGTTGGGCAGCATCATGGCGACGCAATCGCCGCGCTGCAGGCCGCGTGCGCGCAGGCCGTGCACGATCTGGTTGGCTGTGGCGAGTAAATCGCCGCGCGTGTAGCTTTGGCCATCGGGCGCAACCAGAGCCAGCGGTGCCGGATCTTTTTGGGCGTAAGCCCAGAATCCCAGTTCAGACATACGAAGTCCTCCATTTTATATAAGTGTTATTGCAGAAAATCATGGTGAAAAACTATAGCATTGGCGCCTGCGCAGCTCAGCAGCGCTTGGGGCCGACTTGGGCTATCAATTCAGGTCATTAATTAAGATCAGCGGCATATTTGCGTAATACTGCCAGTGGCAC
>JBLHMO010000103.1:0-11767 GCA_047622145.1 Paracoccaceae bacterium
GCAGATTCAACAATTGATTATTGCGCGCCAGCTTTTAGGCAAGGGCTCGAGCGAGCTGAAGTAGCTTTTCAGTTTTTGTCAGCCGTCGTGTCTATTGCGCGCATTTACAATGTATAAACATTATGGCACTGTAAGTGCCATAATGTGATTAAGCTTGCTGTGGGGATTCAATTTCCTGTTCCTTGATGTTCGGTGTTCGAAAAAGTCGACGCTTATCAGTCTGGCGGTCTTTGATTGGAAAGGTTGCCAAATGAAAAAAATACTACTAGCCGTATTAATCGTACTCTCCGTGGCAGCGGGCATTGCCTGGATCAATCGTATGGATCTGATGTTGGCGCTAGTTCAATTTCAGGCTTCAAGAGCCTATGAGGTTGTGCCCAATAGACCTGTGCGCTGGCAGCAGGGGCCCGGACAGGCTGATCTGTCAGCGCTGGAGCGCCCGCCGAACGTGATCGTCATATAGGCAGACGATTTAGGCATCAACGATATCTCAAGCTTTGGCGGTGGTGTTGCTCAAGGTCAATTGAAAACCCCCAATATAGATGAGCTGGCCGCTAGTGGCGCAAACTTTACGCAGGCCTATTCCGGTGCTGGAACCTGTGCACCGTCACGGGCCATGCTGTTCGGGGCGCTACCCAACCCGCACGGGCTTTGAGTTTACGCCGACCCCAAGCGGTATGGGGCCCATGGCGGCAATGATTGCATCATCGATGGATAACGGATTGCCGCCTGCGCACTTCAACAAAGCCGGCGCGGACAGCGTTCCTTCTTTTGACGAGCAGGGTCTGCCTTCATCGGAAATTACGCTGGCAAAAATTTTGCGCGACCGCGGATATCACACTGCGCATATTGGCAAGTGGCATCTTGGTCGAAGCGAGGGCTTCAGGCCTGAAGGCCAAGGTTTTGCGGAAAGCCTGTTTATGCACAGCGGGCTCTATTTTCCGGAGGATCACCCTGACGCCGTAAACGCAAAGTTGGATTTTGATCCTATTGATCAGTTCCTGTGGGCGACAATGCGGTACGCGGCTTCCTTTAGTGATGGCGGCCCGATCTTCGAACCCAAGGACTATCTCACGGATTACTGGACGGATGAATCCGTCAAGGTCATCAAGGCAAATAAGCATCGTCCGTTCTTCCTCTATTTAGCTCATTGGGGGGCGCACACCCCCTTGCAAGCTACGCGAGAAGATTATGAAGCCGTGGGCGACATCAAGCCCCATCGAACGCGCGTTTATGCCGCGATGATCCGCGCTCTGGACCGCAGTGTTGGTCGCATAATGGAAACGCTGGAAGAAGAAGGCTTGTCAGACAATACCATCGTCGTATTTTCGAGCGACAACGGCGGAGCGAGCTATATTGGCCTACCCGATGTTAACGCACCTTATCGTGGTTGGAAGCTGACGATGTTTGAAGGTGGCATCCGCGTGCCGCTCTTTATGCGTTGGCCCGCGAAGATTACTCGTGAAACAAGGGTAGATACTCCGGCGGCGCATATCGACTTTTTACCTACCTTGGCAGCGGCTGCAAATGTAGCTTTGCCAGAAGATCGTGTTATTGATGGTGAGAACTTACTCCCCTTGGCGACTGGGGCACTGGAAGGTGAGTGGGCGAGAGATACCTTGTTCTGGCAGAGCGGTTACTACCAGGTGGTGCGTCATAAAGACTGGAAACTGCAGGTGTCGGAGAAACCGAACAAGCAGTGGTTGTTTGATTTGTCAGTAGATCCGACGGAGCAAGTTAATCTGGCTGATCAGCGGCCGGATTTGATGGCCAAATTAAATGTCATGTTGGAGCAACATCAGGCCGGTATGGCACCAGCACTTTATCCTTATGTAGCGGAGCTGCCGGTTGCTATTGATAAGTCCCTTGCGGAAAGAGTGCAGTCGGGTGACGAAACGATCTTTTGGCCAAACTGATTTCCTGGGGAGTGATTTTCGATGCTGAAGATAGTGGTGCGCGGTATTGCGTGCCTTTTGGCGTTGTTCGATTTGGGTTTTTGGGTGTTATTTTCCTCAGCCCGACCACCATTGGCCACGAATCCAGCCGCGCTCGCCGGTGATGGCAGTCTGATTAATTACTGTGAGCTACCGGTATTGGATAGCAGTGGCTTGAGCGCGGCGGACATTCCCAAAGGTAATACGCCCGGTTGTGGTTATTTGCATTTCCCGCTTCCCATTCTCATCCAATGTAAAGAGCCTATAGCTGAAGGCGCCGGCGGCATCAGAGGACTGTGGTTTGCAGTTGAAGGCGGCAAGGTGGGGCATGTCGAGCGAGTGGAGCAGTGCGGTAGTCGTGTTGCGATCACCACCGCAGGCATCATTCACGACGGCGGGCCGATAGTCGTGAAACGCTATCTCGACGGTGATCAGCTGGTTTGGGAATATGCCAACGGTAGTGTGACGCGTATGGATAGAATTTGTATCTTGCCCGAAGCTAATAAAACGCGTAAAAAGCGTGGCTTTCGTTACAAATTCTTTTAGCAATACCGAGTGTAGGCTCAATCGCTGAAACCAAGTATTGGTCAGTAAGAGTGTTTGATCTACGGCATTAATGGTCACAGTGCCTAGTTGCCCGATGTAATGATAATGAACTATTTTCCAGGATGCTGCTTGATGTATTCTGAATACAGAAGCGCTAAATTTTCGACCGGTTTTCCGCTTTGGATCATGGTGGCGATTTGGTGTTTAGTGTGTGCTGCTAATTTTGGCTGGGCCGCTATCTCGAACGCAAACTTGAAAGCCGAACTCACTGAAGTCACAAATGGCGACGATCAGTTTTAGCTGTATCAAGGCTATCCTAACAATCGATATATGCCGTGTAGCGTTTACTACTGTTTTGACAAACCTGTAGACGCCAGTCTGCTGCTTGAAAAAATAAAAACGTTGGCGAGCACTTACACACTGTTTAATCGCAATGTAGTTGATGTGTATACGCTACCCTATTGGCAGCAGTCCAACCCGGATTGAAATACGAAATTTCGTATTCTGGAACTGAGCGAAAGCCTTAAAGTATCGCGCGAGCACAGCGATCGAGCAATATCTCTGGCCGTTGCTATTGGTCAAGACCTACGGCTATTTCGAGCTTACCTGAGCCACGATAGACGCTAATTTCTATTTATGTGGCATCATGTTATTTCTGATTACGAAGGGATGTTCAATAAGCATGCGCTGCATATTTTTGGCTTAGATCAAGAGCGGACAAAATTTGGTTATTAGATGGCGAGCGAGCCATCGGGCACCAATAGCGGCCCATCTGCTTTAAAAAAATGGTTGCGCTGCTTGCTAACATGCTGGATACGAATAGGCCATTAGGTTTTGTAGACACAGAGTTTAACGTTGAAAAAATCGTGTTGCCGATAGGCGATCGGGGCTTGGGCCAATTGAGTGAAAACGCAGGCCTAGGCATGAGTGATATCTTTTCATTCATAACCGTTCGCTCGGTCACCCGGTATCACGAGTCGATAGAAGAAGCGCTGCCGACTATCCGGCCGGTGCTTTCACTTCTAAGTCTGCGAAAAATCTCGCTGGATATCGATGAGGGAAACAACAGAGCGATCAAAAATTTCCCTGTGGTGTTTCCGCTCGAAAGCATTGAAGACATGCATTACAGGCTGCTGGGCTTAGCGCCCGCATCGAGCTCTTACGATGACGCAGGTCAATTTTTAAAGACAGCGAGAACCTGGCGACGCATAGAGCCGCTGGCCAGGCGTTTAGGTATGCCAGACTATATTTCAAACTGCTTTCCACTGTCTAGTTCTGCACTGAAAATTGGAAATGCTAAGGTGACAGGGTATTTTCTGCGCGTTCCGATAGTGCCTTACGAGCGCACCAAATTTGCTTGGTCTAATTACGATGGCCAAGTGCAGCTCTTCCTGCAAACTGATCCGAGGGTTGTAGATGAAGGTCTTATGTTCAAAGCGTTTGAACAGGCTTCGGCTGAAGTACTCGAGTACTTGGCCCGGTACTGAGCTCAATAACAACAAGCTTATTGGGCTCTAGTTTTAGAGTCCGACCCGGCTATGCTCGTCCGTCTAGCATTACGGCGATGGCAGTAGCGTCCTGATCAATGCTGTCAAATTAGACCGAGTGCAGCTTCGCCACCCACTTTTTATCTCGGTGATGCGGCGGCTTTTAAGAAACACTAGCGTGCGGTACTATGTTGTCGCTGTCAATTTGGGGGGAAGCACGTGCACTTACTAACAGTCTTATACAGTCGAGCAATGGCGATTCTCAGTCGCATGACAATGAGATCGATCAGTATTCCATCGCCCATGATCTACAGCGGTGCGGGAAGTTCGGCTGCTTTATGTGCTGCCATTGGGCGCTTTGGCTATAAACGCGTTTTAGTGGTTACCGACAGTATACTGGTGGAGCTCGGGCTGGTGCAGCGGGTTACTGTGGAGCTTGAAAAATGTGGTCTTGCGGTTGAAATTTACGATGGAGTTCTGCCCGACCCCGATTTTTCACAGGTTGAGAGTGGCATAGCGCGCTGCAAGCAAGCAGGCTGCGATGCGGTCCTAGCGATTGGCGGCGGCTCTTCTTTAGATGCGGCGAAAGTGATCGCGACAAGCGCCGGCTCTGAGCAAACTCTTAGCACAATGGAAGGCTTCTTCAAAGTCTCTAGCCGGGGGCTACCTCTCTACTGTATCCCGACGACAGCAGGCACAGGCTCCGAGGCGACGATGGTATCGGTAATTACCGACGCAGCGCGCAGCACAAAATGTTTTATCGTTGATCCGAAATTGGTACCCGACGCGGTTGCATTGGACGCAAGCCTTATGACAGGTCTGCCGCCGGATATTACTGCCGCGACCGGTATCGATGCCCTTACCCATGCAATTGAATCGTCACTGGCGACTGTGGCGAGTGAAGAAACACTCAAAAAGTCTCTTGCTGCAACGGCGATGATATTTCGCTATTTGGAAACCGCTGTAAAAGACGGTGAAAATATTGAAGCCAGAGAAGCAATGGCGGTGGCGAGCTTCTATGCCGGTTCGGCCTTTACGGTTACCAATGTGGGTTATGTTCACGGTCTGGCACATCAGTTAGGCGCACTGTGTCATATCCCACACGGCTTAGCGAATGCCCTATTTTTGCCACATGTCCTTGAGTTCTATCGCGATACAGCAGCGCCGCAAATGGCGCGTATTGCTGCGGCCGCGGATATCGGCAGTGATGCTGACTCGGACGCTGAGCGGGCGGGTAAATTGGTGCAGTCCGTGATTGATCTGTCGGAGCGAATTGACATACCCAAATACGCCGAAGCGCTAAAGCCAGAAATGGTGAGTGATATTGTTACTAGAGCCTTAAAGGAATCTCACGGTCTCTACGGCTATCCTGTGCCTAAATATATGCGCAGGGAAGAGTGCGAGGCAATCGTTCGAAAAATTCTGCCTGCGTGAATCAACGGGCAGTTGGCGTTTCGACGATGTCTTGTCGTGACACAAAAATATTTTGTTTAGATGATACAAACTATTTCGTTATACCCATATTCTGGCTGGCGAGTGCATTCCTCGCCCGCTAAGATATGTGAGCGTAGGTCTCCGGACTTCGGGTAGCGTTATGTGTTCTCGCATAAAATTCACTTAATCCAAAGCGATTTAAATATGTTTGATATCCGAGTAGAGCGACTTATTAATAAAGATATAAATACTGTGTTCGATGTGTTGGCGGATCATGAGGGATATTCAAGATTTAAAGGGGTGAAAAAAGCAGTTCTCATAGAGCACGGTGCTTCCGAAAAAAATGGATTAGGCGCTTTGCGGCATATAGATCTTGGTGCAGTAAAATTTGACGAACGTATCACCTGTTTTGATAGGCCCTACAGGCTGGATTATAAAATTGAAAAATCCAGACCGCTACCCTTTCAACATGAGCTGGGTAGTATTTCCCTGCACGAAGAAAACGGCGCAACCAAGGTGATTTGGGTATCTAAAGGATCAATTAATATTCCTATACTGGGAAAGCATGTGTTTGACAAAATATTTGAGCGTAAAGGTCATCAAGGCTTTGGTTCAATTCTAAAGTCGATTGATCACGCTATAGCGTGATTTCGAGTTTGGCCGGAGACCTTTGTTTTACAAAGGTCTAGTTCCACAGGAAGTGCCGATTAAGGTCTAGTCTGCGACATGGTAAGTTTCCGGTTTCCACCTTCTTTATCGACGGCCCTAGCAATGGTAGTTTGGTGATTATTCAGGGCCTCACAATTTCGAACGCGCCCTCTGGTTTATCTTGCAGGGCAAAAAAACGCGCCAAGTCAATTTTACTGCCATCGATAGACAGTTGATCGGAGAAGATTAGATCCTTGATTGATGCACTGCCCAGCGCCATATCCAGGAATAGCTCATGGTTAATCTTGAGCGTGGCATTGGCATTCGCAGAAGCTGCGGATTGCTTGTGATGCAGAACGGAATTCTTCAAGGTCAATACGTGATTTTCATTTAAGTCAGTAAAGGTGAAGTTGATAGTCATCTCCATTCCTTCTGCTGCTTGCGCATTCAATTGCGCTGCCATCACATCGAAAAAATTTGATCTGGCTGCGTATTTGATCATATCTCGGCCCAGCGTCAGCTCTGCTGCACTCTTGGGCTTTCCCAGACGAAGTTCTTTCGCGCCCGTTAAATAGATGTCGCGCCAAGGCGCTGATTCGGCCTGATAACCCAATTGATCATAGTTGCGGGCCAATAGCGCTTTCGCTTCGCTATTGGCAGGTTGGGCAAAAACCAGATGATTAAGCAGTGTCGCTGTCCAGCGATATTCACCGCTCTTAAAGGCACTATTGGCGAGTTCTATTACTTGCTCAGCACCGCCCATAGCCTCCACATAGCGTTGCGCGGCCTGTTCGGGTGGCAGGGGGTTGAGGTTGGCGGGGTTGCCGTCATACCAGCCAAAATAGCGCTGGTAAACCGCGCGGGCATTGTGGCGCAGGCTGCCGTAATAGCCGCGGTTGGAGAAGCTGAGTTGCAGGGATTTCGGCAGTTCAATCTGTTCGGCTATTTCGCCTGGTGTATAGCCCTTGTAGGCCAGCCGCAGAGTTTGGTCGTGGATATATTTGTAGGTATCACGTTGTATCTCCAAAAAGCCTGCTATGCGCCCGCGACCCCAAATTGGCCAGTGATGGCTTGCGAAATAGACGTCTGCATCGGCGAACATGTTCTTGGCTTCGTCGATAAAGCCACTCCAGGCTAGGGCATCGCGCACTTTCGCGCCACGCAAGGTATAGAGGTTGTGTAGATTACGTGAAACCAGCTCTGCTCCGCAAAACGCTTTGTGCGCGGGTAAGTAGAAGGTGAATTCCGCAGGTGCCTCGGAGCCTGAGACGTTCTGAAAAACAAACTCTACGCCGTCGATGCTTAATGTCTGACCGGTATGATCGATTAGGTCAGTCGCGGGTAAAATGCTGATATTGCCATAGGACGGGCCTTTTCCTAGCCCCGAACCCACGTGTCCTCTCACTGTTCGCGGCAGAGTGCTGCCGTACATAAAGTCCGAGCGGCGCATCATGGTTGGCCCGGCCAGCATATTCTCGCTGGTTGCCTCTTCCAGAAATCCTTGCGGGGCAATTACCCGGACGTTTTTTATATCGGTCTGCGCTGCATTCAGCGCGCCCAGTACGCCGCCAAAGTGGTCTATGTGGCTGTGGGTAAACAACACTGCGCTAATGGGCTTTGTTGGTAGGTGCTCAAAGGCAAAGTTGATGGCGGCCGCGGCGGTCTGGTTGTTGGTTAGTGGGTCCACCACTATCCAGCCGAGCTCCCCTTCAATAAGCGTGAGGTTGGCCAGATCAAATCCTCTAACTTGGTAGACGCCTTCGGTAACCTTGAACAAGCCGTGAATATTGTTGAGTTGTGCCTGGCGCCAAAGGCTGGGGTTTACCGATGCTGGTGCGTCACCCTCTATAAAATTATAGGTGGCCGGTTCCCAGGCGACGACACCGTTTGGGCCTGGGATCTTTAGGCTGTCCGGTTTGGCAATGAGTCCGCGCCTAGCCTCTTCAAAATCCTCCCTATTGGCAAAGGGCAGTGTTTTTGAAACTTGCCGGTTTAGCTCCTCAGTCACCGCGGACGCAGGCGTACTGCCAAAGACGTCGGCGTCAGCATCAGGGGCAAGCTCCGTCGTTCTATCGCAGGCGGCCAGTAGGGTGAATGCCACAGCAGGCATGCATTTTTTTGCCGCGTTGATAATAGTCATTGTCGCTCTACTCTAATTATCCAATGGGCTCGCTGATTTGCGGGCGAGATACTAACAGGACTGTGTCTTTCAGGCCCGCTTCGCGATGGACTAAGGCGTTTTTGTAGTCAGCGCTTGCGGTCATGTCTAGGAGTGCTTCTATACTTTGGTATTCCATCGTTGCGATGCGATCCCACGTCCCGGAGGTCCCGATCAATTCTAATTCAATCGTATTCAGGTTGATGAGTCGTCCGCCTCGCTTAGTAACGTGCTGGAATGCGACGGCGCCGTATTTGTCATAGGCTTCGACCCCGCTGAGTTTAGCATTCGCGAGTGGATGTCCGGTGGGATATTAGGCATCTTTTTTAAAGGCTAGTAAGTTGACGAAATGAAAGGGGCCTTGGTGATCGATTTCCAGCAAGGTCTCCAACTTTTCCGGGCTGGGATCAAGTGATTCTATTTTCATAGTGTTCTCCTAATGGATTGTTATTCTAAGTTGTTTGTTACTGAATACTGAGCTGAGCAATACAGGCCGTATGGCGCAATCAATAGTGCAACTGCGACGCGTGGACCACCGAGCATGAACCAATCGGAGGCAGGATAGGCGATCGTTTTCTCTAGCGATTCGAGCTTCAGGTTGTGGTGCGCGTTGCCTACGGTGCTGGGCAGAATTTCCATTAAATCTCGGCAGTTTCTGTAGCGAATCATGCCGACGGCGGGCCAGTCATTGTTGTGCTCACAATTTATAAGTTCAACATTACCGCCGCTGCGTTTTGCGATTAATACGGTGTGGCCTGCTTTGCGTAGTAGCGAACCAAGGAAGACTTTTTGGTATTGAGCGAGCTTCCTACTCGACTCTTTTACTGGCTTCTTGAGGTGAATTAGGTTCACCATCACGAAATCTTTGCCGTCATCATCCGCAAAGAAATCCCGTATCGACTGGAATTGGTCTTGGCGAAAACTGTGTTCTGACCCCGCTAGCAAAGTTATTATCTTGTCGACCTCTTTGGGCCGAATCATTTTCCGTAGGCCAACATACCAAGCCAGAAAATGGAATAGATCACCGCCGCGGTGATCCAGACTGTGAGTGACATGTTGGCTAACGTCATTACTTGCTGGGCTTCTCTGCTTACTTTATGACACCTATTATGCCAATATATAGCAAGTCACCGTGATTGGGAAGCTCGGCAGCGCGGGTCTATTCAGAATGGCGCTATGCTTCTGTCGGGCTAGAACTTAAAGGTCAGCGGTATAAAAATGAATAGAAAATCGGCAATTCGCGAGGTATTTCGTGTACTTGGTGAGGCACGCCATATCCTCCCTGCGTTGAAGTACAAGATGCCAAATGGCGATGACACAGCCTCTCTAGGGCTCTTGTTTGAGTCAGCGGTGGCTCAGTCCAGACAATGTCCTATTAGTCACTGAAGCTCGCGAGTGGAGCTACTCTCAGTTTAATGGGGAAGTAAACCAGCTTGCGCGAGCGCTACAAGCCGGAGGTGTTGAGCGCGGTGATGCAGTGGCGGTGTATATGGAGACGCCCGCTGGGAATTGACAGCGGCAAATATCGGCGTGACGGTTGTTTGCCCGTCGATGCTTAAAACCGGCATCGTAGCGTCTTCGCGGGTGGACAATGAAAAGGGGAGGTCTAGTATTGACGCTATGATGGATGCCTCCGAGCTGTCGGCGGATGACATCGCTTTAGCCGTTGTACGGGCGGTTGAGCGTAATTAGTTTATGTTGCTACCGCATAAAGTCGGTCGTCAGCTCTGGTGGCTAAAGCGGTTGTCGCCAGATCTATATCAGGCTATTGTTTCGCGCTTGATAAAAATCGAACAACTAAATGTAAGTTAAGATTGCAATAGCCCAAGGTTACCGAGAATGTAATCGGTGACGAAGAAGGCTGTCTCAGGCCGGATGGTGAGGTGACAATGCTGCCGAGAACTGCATTTCCGCGGTAATGATTGAGGCTTCAAACGTCAGTCTGACGCGACTGAAGGCGAGTGCATTCTAAGACAGCTGTCGTAGATGGAAAGGTTGTTCAATTAGAGGGGAATAATAATGATCTCGGCCGATATGCCCTACACAAAGAAATTTACGAATGTGCAGGGTAAAAAAATAGCCTATCTCGATGAGGGCGAAGGTGCGCCAATTGTGTTGTTACACGGCAATCCAACCTCCTCATACTTATGGCGCAACGTGGTGCCGGAGTTAACCGGCAGCGGCCGGGTTATTGTGCCAGACTTGATCGGACAGGGTGATTCGGAAAAGCTTCCCGCCAGCTTGGGAGCAGACCGTTACAGTTTTGAAGTGGCCTACCACTATCTGGAGCACTTGCTGCTAACACTAGGCATCACTGACAACGTCACCTTGGTTATTCACGATTGGGGCAGTGGTCTAGGATTCCATTGGGCGAAAAACCATCCGGACACCGTCCGTGCTCTCGCCTACATGGAGGCTGTGGTCATGCCGGTAAGCTGGGATGACTGGCCGGAATCTGCGGTGGGTATTTTTAAGGGTTTTCGTTCCGACAAAGGCGAAGATCTTATTCTTAATCGCAATATGTTTATCGAGGCTGTGCTGCCAAGTTCGGTAATGCGGGCCCTCAGTGAAGACGAGATGGCTCATTACCGCGCAGCATTCTCCTCGCCGGACGATAGGCAGCCGACGCTGAACTGGCCGCGACAGATCCCTATTGAGGGTGAGCCGGCGCATATGGTTGAGCTGGTAACGGCCTATGGCGAATTTATGTCAACAGCAGCGTTCCCAAAGTTATTTATCAACGCCGATCCAGGCTCTATTCTGATTGGGCGTCAACGTGAGTTTTGTCGCAGCTGGCCTAATCAAACTGAAGTCACGGTAAAAGGTAAGCACTTTATCCAGGAAGATTCGCCCGTCGAGATCGGGCAGGCTATCGCCAACTGGCTGACGGCTCTATAGCATGCCAAGTATCCATCAACATTAATTAGGAATCAGAACTATGTCAGATAGCCCCGTTTTTGTAATCGCCAATTTCCAAGTCAATGATAAGGACGAATACCGCAAGTATGAGAAAGGTTTTTTTCCGATATTGAAAAAGCACGGCGGTTCTTTTCACACCTACGATGACAACACCCTGACCTTTGAGGGTGCCGCACCGCGCAGCGGACGCATGGTGATTTTTGGTTTTCCTTCGGAGCAGGAGGCAATTGAGTGGTACAACGATCCTGAGTACCAGACTTTGTCGGAATTTCGCCGTGCGGGCACGTCGCTAGAGTTTATTACAATGGTTCGCGGCTTGCCGCCGAAATCGTAGCTTAGGCTTGGCAGGCTCTCGTTTGTTGTTTCTCGAGGGTGGGAGAGCCTGCGCTGACAAGGTGTTTACGCGAGGTGTTGGGCTATAAATGAGGCCGACCGATCTAAAGCCTCGCGTGCCTCAGGTAAAAAACGACTCATGGCCGGAAAGGCGTGAGGCGTTTTCTCCCATTCCAGATAGCTGCTGTCGCCGCCTTGTGTCCTGATGTTGGTATGCAGGCGTGTGGCATCATCCAGTAGTACCTCAGACCTGCTGGCAATAATCAATACCGGGGGCAGGTCTGCCAAACTGCCAAATAAAGGCGATA
>JBLHMO010000104.1:0-11762 GCA_047622145.1 Paracoccaceae bacterium
CAACGACATTCGAATGCGGCGGCCAAGCGATAGCGATTGATCTTGTTGACGTGCTGGATTCAGTTGCACTTGCCCTTGTGCAAACAACAGAAACCCAAGACCCCGCCAGCGTATTTGAAGGTGCGTCAGCCAATATACAGTTCTCTCTCGAAGAGCTCACCTACGACTTGATGGGTGCCCTGGGCGCAGTCACTGGCGCCGACTGCTCCGGTGCCAGTGGCAACGACGGCAGCAACGCCCTTGCGGGTACACCGCTTGATCCGCTCGGTGCTGCGCTCGCACCGGTTCTCCTGCAATTCCCCAATGCGGGTGGTGCACGGGACGATAGCCCCGCTATGAACCTCAACTCACTGTCCCAGCTGGCGAACCAGTTATCACTGGCATTTAGCTCCGGGTTAACGCAAATTCCGCTAGAACTCCGGCAGGCACCCATATTCGGCGGCATGTTGACCACACTAAATACCGGGCTGTCCGATCTCGCGGCAACGCTAACGCATTTTGCTGCCTACAACCCAGATGCGAGCGCGGCTGCACTGGAAACAACGCTCAACAATCTACTGGTCAATGTACTTACCGGTGTTGTACCTCTCAATCACGTTGAGGCACAGGCCGGCCAAAACGGCACCTTAAGCGGCCCGATTATCTCAGGCGTTAATCTGGTCACTTCGGCCTTGGGTGACAATTTGCTTGCCGCTGCCTTGCCCCAAGTGACGGCGGCGCTGGGTGGCGAATTGGCGGCCTTACTCAGTCCGATTGAAAATATTCTGCTTCCGGCGCTGTTAGGGCCGGTTACCACGGCGCTTGCAGGCAGCAGCAGCGATTCGTTTACGCTTATTCTGGGGCCACTGACCGACGCCTTAACGGGCGGCGGCTCAGCGAGCGACCCCACCGGCACACCTATTGACGCACTGCTCGGCCCATTGATTGACCAGACCGGCAGCACAGATTGTCCGTTTATCGGCACTGCGCTCGCGGGTGGATGCACCTTGTTTAGTGTATTGACTCCATAGCAGAACGCTACGCAGCTACCCAATAGACAAGCCTAGCAATCTCTATTTCCGTAATAAAGGCCTTAGCGTGTCTTCAAGGCCATTCAATTTCACTTCATACATGAGCGCCAACTGCTGACCCAATTTCCCGGATGGAAAGCCCTGCTGCTTAAACCACACTAAGTAGGGCTCAGGCAGTTCAAGCAATCGCCGACCTCGGTATTTGCCAAAGGGCATTGTCTGGTTAACCGCAGCCAGCAATAGATGATGCTCCTCATTCACACTCACAACATATTCCCCACCCTGACAATACCTCTGTATTCGGCGACAATTATTTATCCCGACAACACAGCTAAAATGCAGCCTCCTCGTGCAAATGCCTTATCGTCCTATGCGAGTTCGCATTCCTACCAGAAAAAGCGGATAAGCGGATAAGCGGATAAGCGGATAAGCGGCATATTACCCATTCGGAACCTGAATCCCCAGCTGAACTTCGTGATACCGTCCTTTAACCACAAGCCGTTACAGGAGTCGATATGAAGTCTATCCCGGTGTTGGCCGCAGCCCTTGCGACAGCCTTCGCTATGCCGCTTGCGTTTGCCTCGAACTGCGCGATACCGACCGCCCCAGAAATTCTAAACGGCAAATCCATGTCTCAGGACCGCATGCTCGCTATGCAAGCGGATGTTAAAGACTTTATCGCCGACGGTCGACAAACCCTAAGCTGTATAAAGAAAGAAGACGCAGCCCTCCCGGAAGGAACTCCGTTGGGTGAACGGCAAGCCGTTGTCGATCGCTACAACGCTATGGTGAACAAGATGAAAATGACCTTCAACGACTTCAATCGAGCCGTTACAGACTACAAAAAAACACTCCAAGAAAAATTTGGCTGAACCTCGATACGTGGATCGCAAGCATCAAGTTAGAACGAGTTAAGTCTTTGAATATTAATCCATTTATATCACCTGTATCAAGCTGTAACAGCCAAGATATATGCCGTCTGGCGCTATCAATCAGGTTCTTTACACAAATCGTGTCTTAGACAGAGTTCAACTAGAATTTTATAGTAGATTACCCGCGTGTACCTTTGCTGTGAAAACTGTAATTGCCCTGCGCGCGCAATGTCCCAGCTCCGGCGACAAGCGCCGTCTATCTATCTGTGGAGGATACAGTCATGGCAATCGCTCCCCGTATCGAAGCCCATTTGCAAAAAGTAGGTGTCAATTACACACTGATTGAACACCCGCACAGCGCAACAAGCATTCAGTCCGCTCTCCTAGCGCAGCTATCCCCCACGCAAGTGGCCAAAGCGGTTATCGTCCACGACAGCGACAAATATTGTATGTGTGTGCTTCCAGCCAACCGTCGACTGGTTCTGGATTGGATCAATCAACGTATGCATGGTCGCTACCGCTTGGCCAGCGAAGTAGGAGTGAATGTTTTGTTCGACGACTGCGAGCCCGGGGCCATTCCAGCCTTAGGCCAAGTCTACGGTATGCCAGTGATTTGGGATGATGAACTGAATGATGTGCAGGATATCTATCTCGAAAGCGGCGACCACGAACACCTGATACATCTGAATCACGGCGCCTTTCTAGAGCTTATGGGGCTGCAGACTCACAATATTATCAGCTGCATGCACGGTAGAAAAAGGGGCAATAGCGTTCACTAGCGAAGCATTGCAGAAGCACCCTGCAAGCCGGCACCTAAAACACGATATTACGCCACCTTAAACGCCGCCCAATCAACGCGCTTAAGGCGGCGCATGTATTCCCAGGCACTACCAGCCCAGTTATTGGTAATACGGGTGCCGTCTTTGTACCAGCTTTCCGTCAAACTATTCCAAACCGTAGCGCGTAGCCTTCGCTGTAGCTCCTCGTTATAGCCTTGTTCAAATTCATCAATTACCGTCATCGACTGCCCGCCT
Source organism: Paracoccaceae bacterium (assembly GCA_047622145.1). GTDB lineage: Bacteria > Pseudomonadota > Gammaproteobacteria > Pseudomonadales > Spongiibacteraceae > Litorivivens. Next base: position 2,917 of record JBLHMO010000104.1, read on the forward strand.
TTGGCGGCCATATCCTTAATGCAGGTGCCGATATAATTTGCCTGACTTTCCACCATCAATACAATCGAGTTATGCCCAAGATTGGTATTGGGTCCGTACAGCATAAAAAAATTGGGAAAACCACTCGTACATACGCCAAGATAGGCATGCGCGCCGCCCTGCCACACTTGCTGTAGTGAGCGCCCCTCTATGCCGCAAATATCCATTGGCGCCAGAAAGGGATTGGTCTTGAACCCAGTGCCGTAGATAACCGCATCGACGGAGATCTGCCGGCCGTCTGTTGTCATCAGCGATGATTCGGTCATCTGCGCAATTTGACCAGTGAGCAGCTCAACATTAGGCCGCACCAACGCATCAAAATAATCATCTGAAAAAAGAATTCGCTTTGCACCCAACGGATAATCAGGAATCAGTTTTTCACGCAGTGCAGAGTCAGCAACCCTCTGCTTCAAATAGCGCATATGCATCAAACGCAGGCAAAATTGCAAAAATCGATTACCCTTCATCACCGGATAAACCAGCAACTCATTGCGCAACCACAGCCGCAAGCGATAAAGCCTGGTAACCAAGGGTACCTTGTCTGACAGCCATTGCTCCCAGGGCTTGTAGGGTCTATCCAATTTTGGAATAACCCAGTTTGCACTGCGTTGTATAACCGTTAGCTGCTTTACCAGAGGTGCAATTTGCGGGATAAACTGCAAGGCACTGGCGGCATTACCAATGACCGCAACTGATTTACCGTTGAGGTCAACCGAGTGATCCCAGCAGGCGGAATGAAAATGAACACCCTTGAACTCATCTTGCCCGGGGATGACTGGTATAAAGGGATGATGCAACTGCCCAACCGCCGTGATTAGAAACTGACTGATCCAGCGCCCGCCGGTCTCGGATTCAACATGCCACTGCTTTCCGGCCTCATCGAAGTGCGCGCTAACGACTTCTTCGCCAAAGCGGATATGCTCAAGCAAAGCGTATTTCTGCGCGGTATTTTTCAGATATTCGAGAATTTGTGGCTGCTCAGACCATTTGTACTGCCATTGCGCATTGTGTTCAAAGGAGTAACTGTAAAGTGCGGAAGGGATATCACATTCTGCGCCTGGGTAGGTGTTTTCACGCCAGGTACCGCCTACACCTTGCGCTTTTTCCAGAATGACAAAGTCGTCAATGCCGGCTTTTTGCAGCGCTATCGCCATTGCGATACCGGAAAAGCCCGTACCAATGATCACTGCGCGCGTTGTCGTCATTTAGCATCCTCTAGCCGGCATGTGGAAATCTGATACCTATTTTAAAACGCCAGACTAATCTTCCAGCGCCACATTATCGTTCAGCATTGTAAAGGGTGAAGATGGCCTGGGCCACTGGTAGAAACATTACGAAGAAAATGGCTCCCCCGTTGCGGGGGGGCCAAGCAGAAGGACTTACATACGCTCGATGATAATAGCGGGCGCCATACCACCTGCCGCACACATGGTAACCAGGCCGCGTTTCAAGTTGCGACGCTCTAACTCATCCAGCAAGGTGCCGATCAAAATCGAACCGGTGGCGCCGATAGGATGACCCAGCGCCATAGCACCGCCATTTACATTGACCTTGTTACGATCCAGGTTAAGATCGCGAATAAACTTTTCGGCCACCACGGCGAAAGCTTCATTGATTTCAAACAAATCAATATCGTCTATAGTGAGCCCAGCCTTCGCCAGTACTTTCTTGGCTGCCGGTACAGGTGCATTCAACATCAGCGTGGGTGAATCACCCATGTTTGCCATGGCCACTACGCGGGCACGCGGTTTCAGACCGTGCTTTTTCGCGTACTCGGGTGAGGTAAGCAAAATGGCCGCCGCACCATCAACCACGCCAGATGAATTACCCGCGTGATGGATATGGTTGATTTCAATATCGGGGTAGACTTTTTTCACTAGGCTTTTATAGGTCGTGCCGGCCTCGTCCAGCGGATAATCCGCAATCGCAGCGAAAGAAGCTTTCAATTCCGACAGGCTTTCAACCGTTGTCCCCGGGCGTGGAAATTCTTCCTTGTCCAAAGCCAGCGTGCCGTCTTCTTTGTAAACCGGCACCAAGCTCTTATCAAAGTAGCCATTGGCTATCGCATGGGCTGCGCGCTTTTGACTCTCAGCGGCCAATTTATCTACGTCTTCGCGAGTAATGCCTTCCAGCGTCGCTATCGCGTCGGCGCATACACCTTGATGCGGCTGGGGATGCACGTTACGCAGGCGTAGGTTATCGCTATCAATAAAGGGCGACTGCGGTTGGCCACCTTGTCCAAAGGTAGACATCATTTCGGTGCCGCCAGCAATCACCACATCTTCCATACCCGACATAATCGATGCCGCAGCAAGATTAACCGTGGTAATGCCCGAGCCGCAAAAGCGATCCAGCGTCATGCCGCTGGAGCGCACATCGTAACCAGCGTCGAGTGCAGCCATACGACCCAAGTCACCGCCCTGTTGGCCGCGCTGGGAACTGGTACCCCAGATAATGTCGTCGACATCGGCGGTATTTAAATTGTTACGTTCGGCAATTGCCTTTAAAACCGTTGCGCCCAAATGCTGTGGGTGCATATCTGCGAGAGCGCCCTTGCCTACCTTGCCAATACCACGCGGGGTACGGCAAACGTCAATAATCCATGCTTCTGCCATTGTTCAATGCTCCTTGTTAGATAATTCGAATCGTTTTGACCTAATGGCCGTTTAACGGCCTTTCCAGTTGGGTGCGCGCTTTTCAGCGAAAGCGGTTGCGCCTTCAATAGCATCTGCGCTGCTGAAAATCACATCGGCCACCTTTTGCTGCTCGCTAAACATTGAATCCAGCGACCAGTCTTGCGACTTGATCACGATTTCTTTCGTCTTCACGACAGCAAGCGGTCCATTAACGGAAATCGCTTTAGCGAGCTCTCTAGCTGCATCAACCGCAGTACCCGCAGGCACTACACGGTTGATCAGGCCCAACTCGTAGGCACGCTGGGAGCTGATAAAATCACCGGTCAAACCCAGTTCCATCGCCACGCGTGGGGGTATCTGCCGCGGCAAACGCATCAAACCACCGGCCGCAGCCACCAGACCACGTTTTACTTCGGGAATACCGAATTTGGAATTGTCAGCGGCCACCACTAGGTCGCAAGCCAGAGCCAGTTCAAAACCGCCGGCCAATGCGTAACCTTCTATCGCAGCAATCAAGGGTTTCTTGGGCAGCGCTTCCGTAAAACCCGCGAAGCCACGTCCCTCGATAAAAGGCATTTCGCCCGTCACAAATGCCTTGAGATCCATACCCGAGCAAAACGTCCCGTCCGCCCCTGTCAATATTGCTACTTGAATATCATCACTGGAATCCAGTGTATCCATCGCTGCGGCGATACCTTTTGCCACGGCAAGGTTTATCGCGTTTTTCGCTTTCGGCCTGTTAATCGTAATTAGCATTACACCGTCTGCTACGTCTACCAGCACTTCTTCGCTCATCGAGTTCTGCTCCTATTGAAAATTGGATTAATGCACATGCTTACCGCTAACATTGCGCAGCTTGACCGCATTCTTGCCTTGGCACGGGTATCAGGCAAGGGCAAAGCGCGACAAAAAGTAGACTAATTGTTACATTTTCGCCCTCAGCTCATCGTGACATTTAAGAGAGAATTGCATGCCACTACTGATATTCAGAGACCAGCAGGGAAACCAATACGATGTCGAGGCGACCAGCGGTGACTCCGTCATGGCAGCCGCCACCCTGGCGGGTATTGACGGTATATTAGCCGAATGCGGCGGCGTCTGTAGCTGCGCCACCTGTCATGCCCACGTCGAGCCCGAACGCTTCGCCGAACTGCCAGCGCCGACAGACTACGAAAAGACCATGCTCGAAGGTACGGTAGAGCCCTCAGAGACGAGCCGCTTAACCTGTCAGATAGAGGTAAGCGATAGTATGGAAGGCATGATATTCACCCTGCCCCCTAGCCAGTATTAAGCCAGCCAACAAGCGACAACATCGTTAAACATATGCGTTTTATACAAGCCAATCTCAAAGACAAGCGAAATCCCATCCTCTCAGACATCAACTGGCAGCTAAACCAGTCCGACTGCTGGGCTGTACTGGGGGCCAATGCCTCAGGCAAAAGTAGCCTTGCCAAGCTCCTCTGCGGAGAGCTGACGGTAACATCTGGAGAGTTTCTCGACCCACCCGCAAGCAGTTGCTGGGTGTCACTGGAATCCCAGCAGGCGCTGTATGAGCAAGAGTTGTATCTCGACGAAACGGATTTGATCGACAAAATTGACGATGGCCGCAGCGTAAAAACGCTAATGGCTGAAATTTCACCTTGGTCGGGTGAGCACGAAACCCTTCTCCAAACACTGCATTTAGATCATCTCCTTGAGCGTGGTTACCGGCGTCTGAGTAGCGGCGAGGCACGTCGAGTACTCATCGCCCGTGCACTGTTAGAAAAGCCCGAACTGCTGATTCTCGACGAACCCTTCGAGGGCCTAGACCAAGACAACAACGACCTACTCCACAGCGCGCTCAATCGTCTTGTCGCTCAGGGGCAATGGCTAATACTCGTCGTGAATCAAACCCACGACATTATCGACGCATGTAAGCACGTCGCTCTCATCGACAAAGGCAGCATTGCCTATCAGGGCCCGCTCCCCGATACGCTCGATAACGCATGGCAACAACTGAATCAGCATAAAAACGGTGTGCCACCACTACCCGCGCGCGACCCCGAATTTCAGCTGCCCGCCTGGCCGCGCGACAAAGCCTTAGTCGATCTTAAAAATGGCTTTGTCCAGTATGACAATACTTACCAGTTTCGCGCATTAGACTGGCAACTGCGGCCCGGTGAACACACGCGAATTACTGGCCCCAACGGATCAGGCAAGTCGACCCTACTTGGGCTCATCACCGGCGACCACCCCCAGTGTTACCGAAACGATCTCAAGGTGCTTGGCTATCAGCGCGGCACAGGTGAAAGCATCTGGCAGATTAAAAAACATATCGGCTATGTTTCCGGGGCCCTGCACCGCGACTACCGCGCATCGGCAAGCGCACTCTCCGTGGTTATCTCCGGACTTACTGACACCATAGGCATCTACTCAGACATCGGGTTAAAAGAGAAATCGCTGGCGATGCATTGGCTCGCCATCCTTGACCTCTCCGAACAGGCCTCCACCCCCTTTCGCAGCCTGTCCATGGGTCAGCAGCGGCTGCTACTGATTGCCCGTGCGCTAATCAAACAACCGCCGTTAATCATCCTCGACGAACCCACAGAAGGGCTAGACGATTTCAATCGCTTCTATGTACTGAGCATTGTCGAAAAACTTATCGAAGCCGGGGAGAGCACTCTGCTGCTGGTATCACATCGCGAGGACGAGACGCTGCGAAACATCCACACCATTCTTGAATTTATTCCGAACGCAGAACCAGATTCGCGCTATCGCATACAGCAGTTCAAAATCTGAACCAAAAGTCTCAGCCCTTTGCGCGACGGGGGGATATATGCCCATATTGCTGCTGTACTGTTTCGCCCTGCACCCCTTGTCGCAACCGCGCTTCTGACGTACTTGCGGTCATCCCCTATTGTGACCAAGCTCAAATTTCGTTTTAGTACATTAGAGAGTTCAAATACACTTTAATCTAACGCGACAGTATTGCGGCGTTAACCCTATAGCGCGGTAAGCATTTGATTTTCCTTAAGAAAATATGGCACGCTAGCTTCGTAGTATCTCAAACACACCACGGCCGACACTACAAATAAGAGTCGCAAAACGGGCTGTGGTAAAGTGGGCAGCGAAAACACACGAGGTATGGCATGCAGAATTATCGAAGTATCCGAGCAGTGGCAATTTTGACAGCCATTGCCGCAATCAGTGCATGCCATGACTCTAGCTCCTCGAGCGGAAGTTCAAGTCCTGCGACAGAATCCACAACAAGCACAGCAGCAACTCCGCCAGCGCCGCTGCCACGGGTGCTGCAATGCGCTGAAGCTGAGCGATTGCCGGCAAGCTTACTGACCGCAGATGCACTGGAAAAGGTTACAAACGCACTGCCGAATATTTATGACACCGACCATTACCAACAAGATAGCCAGGAAATTGATACAACAAGCTTTGATGTGAGCATTGCACTACCCGAGCGCTGCCCCGGAGATCGCTTCCCTGTGGTCATTCACAGCCATGGCTACGGTGGCGAAGTGTCAAATAAGCTGGACGAAAATGGCACCGTCGAAGCAACCAAATTCTTTCCCCAGATACTGGAACTGTTCCAAACTCTCCCTCATCACGGCTACGTCGCGGTTTCTTTTGATCAACGCGGTCACGGCGAATCACAGCCCGACAACGGCGGCGGTTTATCGCGGGTTATGGACCCACAAGCAGAAACCCAGGATGCCATTCGTCTACTCGACTGGCTGGCTGAAAACGCCGATCGCTTTCACATCTATCGTGAAGACAATGGCGTCGCGAACGATTTTCGCGTGGGCTTACTAGGCTATAGCTATGGCGGCGGTTGGCAGTTTCCGATCGCCCTGCTGGATAAGCGTATCGACACCATCGTTCCCTCAGGCACTTGGCATAGCCTGATCAACAGCTTAATGCCTGGCGATGCCGTCAAACTCTCATTCAATGGATTACTTTGCCTATTTGCCGATGGCACCGATGGCCCACACGACCCCGGAGTAACCAACACAGAAGCCGTAGCACAGATGTGCAATCTAATTGGCTACAAAAGCCCTCAGGCCAACCTAGTTCGCACGAAAGAAGACTTAATGGGAGCTATAGAAGTACTAGGCTTCGACGCCGATACCGTATTGCAAATGTTCAATCGGCAGGTACGCCATTTCCAAGACCAGAATGGTGTGGGCCCATGGTGCGACACAGATCGCCCCGGGTGTACTGATCAAAGTACATTCGTGGCTCGCTCCGTTCCTACCTTACTATTGCAAGGTAACCGCGACGTTATGTTCAACATGACGGAGGCTTACTGGAACTACCAGTTTTTTAACTCAATCAGAGACGATAATACCAAAGTCGCGGTGCTAACTTCCGAAGGAGGCCACATGAATCCGCTCGATCACCTCTTTGAAGGTTCGGCAGATTGCGGTGGCCTAGTTGGCACTGAAGTTGTCAAGGCCTGGTTCGACTATCACCTGAAAGGCGAAACCACGAGCACGCTAGACGCCGTGCCTAACGTCTGTATCTCAGTCGCCGACACCGAAAGTGCACATACCGCCCAATCTCAGGGAATGCTGTTCAACTACTTTCCTGTTGGCTCCCAACCCGAGGCAAACGGCGGTGTTGTTGTCAGGCTGGGAAGCGGTGAAACCAGCGTAGGTATGAGCCAAGCAAGCTACCAAAACGCAGAATTTCTCGAAGTGTTTACCGTTCCGCAGGACGCAGGCGACAATTACGTACTCGCTGGCATACCCACCATTGATGCCCTTACCATCAAGAATACTGACGACCAAAATCCGATAAAAGCCGTGGCCTTTATCGGTGTCGGTATACAGCGCGATGGCTCGAATATTCTGGTCGATGCTGAAGTAACCGGCCTCGTACAAAATCCAGATCCTAACGTGCCCTATACCAGCAACCCGAATGTCGGGAACGATAAATTTCTTCTCCCTGGTGTAGGCGAGCGTTTGAAACCCGGTGACAAAGTCGGCCTATTTTTCTACCAGCGACATGTTCAATTCAGCGCCGTAATCAACGGCGCATCTGCCAGTGGCGTCACCACCTTGTTGCAAACTGCCGGCGGAACCCAATTCCCCGATCCAATCGCCTCGGCGTTCAACGAAGAAGATAGCGCACTAAACCTACCAAACCCGCACACGGTTACGGTATCGGGTGTCGAGTTACCCGTTTTTGATTTGAGAAAACTACCGGCAGGTACGCTGAGTTTAGGACCAGAACCCCAGCCAATTGCGCCCTCGGTGCCCTTCTAAAGCAGAAGTGGGGCTCGAAAAGCCTGTAGTGCGGGCTACTATGGCCCCCAACAACTCTGAGTTCTCTGCTGTATCTGCAATCACACACGCCTATACAGCAAAACTACACGCTAGTGTAAATACCTTCCCGCCTGAAAAAGCCCAACATTCAATCAGAATATATAACCAGTAATTAACAGGCCGAGGGAACCATCTTTGACTTTTTTCCCACTGCCTTTTTCGCACGCATTAGATTGTTAGCCGCGGTCAGATTGTAGCTGGGACTAGATTCCATCGCACGCTCGAGAAATGAGATCGCCGCACTGTAATCTCTATTGAGAAGTGAAATATATCCTACATTATTAAGTACTACCGCCTCCTCCATTGTTTCGAGCCCCACCTCCAATGCGTCATCGTAGCGACATTGCCGTGCATAAAGTATGGACAAATTATTTACAATGCGAGCATTTATTCCTGTGATAACTCTAGCTCTGAGCAACTAATCTTACGCCTCTTGATATTTCTTTCTCATCAATAGCGAGAAACCGTAGTTATTCATCACGGTCGCGTTTCCCGGTTCTAGTGCCATAGCGTCCAAATATAATAATTCAGCGGCTTCATGTTCCCCACCGATATTGGCAAGCACCCGGTATTGTAGAGATCTGATAGCGTTACAATAACGCAAAAATCAGGTGATCCACATGAGCGGAAAACGCTATACAGAAGAGTTCAAAATCGAGGCGGTCAAGCAGGTTACTGATCGTGGTTACAAGATTAAAGATATCTCTGAGCGGTTAGGCATTACGTACAAAAGCCTGCATGACTGGACAAAGAAATACGGGGAGTCCGGTTCCCAACATCAGACGATCAATGAGCAGCAAGAAGAAATGCGTCTTCTGAAAGCCGAGCTTCGGCGGGTAACCGAAGTGAGGAA
>JBLHMO010000105.1:0-11647 GCA_047622145.1 Paracoccaceae bacterium
CTGCTGTGGTACCACGCCCGCACATATCGAAAAAATCGCTGAGTCTGTGGCCGATGTGAGTCCGCGCGTAATTCCGGAAATACCGGTAGCCACGCGCCTCAGCGGCCTCGAGCCCTTTACGATCAACCCCGATTCGCTGTTTGTGAACGTTGGCGAACGCTGCAACATAACTGGTTCGGCCAAATTCAAACGCCTGATCCTCGAAGGCGACTACGATGCCGCTCTCGCCGTTGCTCGTGAGCAGGTGGAAAACGGCGCGCAAATCATCGATATTAATATGGATGAGGGCATGCTGGACGCGAAAGCGGCCATGGTGAAATTCCTGAATCTGGTGGCATCGGAACCTGATATTTCGAAAGTGCCCATCATGGTCGATTCGTCCAAATGGGACATCATTGTCGCGGGCCTGAAATGCATTCAGGGCAAGCCGATCGTCAACTCCATCTCCCTGAAAGAAGGCGAAGCCGAGTTTATCGACAAGGCCAAAACCTGCCTGTACTTTGGAGCAGCCGTCGTTGTTATGGCCTTCGACGAGGATGGCCAGGCCGACAATATTCAGCGCCGCAAGGACATCTGCAGAAAGTCCTACGACATTCTGGTTAACAAGGTGGGGATTCCGCCGCAAGATATTATTTTCGACCCCAATATCTTTGCGGTCGCGACCGGCATCGACGAGCACAACAACTACGCCGTTGATTTTATCGAAGCGGTAAAATACATAAAGGCTGAGTTGCCGCACGCGCTGATATCCGGTGGGGTTTCCAACGTTTCCTTTTCTTTCCGCGGCAACAATCCGGTGCGCGAAGCTATTCACTCGGTGTTTTTGTACCACGCCATTAAAGCCGGCATGGATATGGGCATCGTCAATGCCGCTCAATTGGCTCTCTACAACGACCTGTCTGAAGAGCTGCGCGAGCGCGTTGAAGACATTATCCTCAACCGCCGCGACGACGGCACCGAGCGCATGCTCGACATCGCCGAGAAGTATCGCGGCGACGGCACCACGGCCACGCGGAAGGAAGACTTGAGCTGGCGTGAGCTACCCGTCTCCAAGCGGATAGAACATGCCTTGGTTAAAGGCATCTCAACCTATATCGAGGAAGACGCAGAAGCTGCTCGCCAAGAGGCGGACAAGCCGATCGAAGTCATCGAAGGCCCGCTGATGGACGGTATGAACGTGGTCGGCGACTTATTTGGTGAGGGTAAGATGTTTCTGCCTCAAGTGGTGAAATCCGCACGGGTCATGAAACAGGCGGTTGCCTATCTTAATCCTTACATCGAAGCGCTCAAAGAAAAAGGCGCCCGCCCCAACGGCAAAATCTTGATGGCAACGGTAAAAGGCGATGTCCACGATATCGGTAAAAACATCGTTGGCGTTGTCCTCCAGTGCAACAATTTTGAAGTTATCGACCTTGGAGTTATGGTGTCCTGTGAGAAAATTCTTGAGGCCGCTAAACGAGAGCAGGTGGACATCATTGGCCTCAGCGGCCTGATCACCCCTTCGCTGGATGAAATGGTGCATGTCGCGGCTGAAATGCAGCGACTGGATTTTCAGGTCCCACTCATGATCGGTGGCGCAACTACCTCCAAGGCGCACACGGCCGTCAAAATCGAGCCGAAATACAAAAATGATGTCACCGTCTACGTACCCGATGCATCGCGTAGCGTCGGCGTTGCCACGCAGTTGATTAGCGCGACCCAAAAAACCGCCTTTGTCGAGGGTAAGCGCGAGGAGTATGCCCGTATCCGCGAACGCCGGGCAGGCCAAGAAAACCGCGGCCGCCGCCTGCCCTATGAGAAAGCATTAGCAAACGGTTTCAAAACCGACTGGAGCACTTATACACCGCCACAGCCGACCTTCACCGGCACTAAAACCTTCCACGACTATCCGCTGGAAACCTTGCGGGAAACCATAGACTGGACACCCTTCTTTATCACTTGGGGATTGGCCGGCAAGTACCCAAAAATTCTCTCTGACGACAAAGTTGGCGAGGCTGCACGCGATCTCTTCGACGATGCCCAGCAAATGCTCGACAAAATCATCACTGAAAAGCTGCTGCGCGCAGAAGCCATTATCGGATTCTGGCCAGCGGCCAGCGAAGGCGACGACATTGCCTTGTATGATGACCAAGGCCAGCAATTTTCAACTTTGCATCATTTGCGCCAGCAAAGCGAAAAGCCCGACGACAAGCCCCATATGAGCTTGGCCGACTATGTCGCCCCCAAAAGTAGCGGTGTCCAGGACTATGTCGGCGGCTTTGTAGTGACGACTGGTCTAGGTGCCGACGAAGTCTCAGCCAAATATCAGGCCGAAAACGACGACTACAATTCGATCATGGTAAAGGCGCTGGCGGACCGACTGGCCGAATCCTTTGCCGAGCATCTTCACCTCAAAGTTCGAACCGAATATTGGGCCTATGCCAGCGATGAGCAGCTTAGCAGTGTCGAGCTGATCAAGGAAAAATATCGGGGCATTCGCCCGGCTCCGGGCTACCCGGCCTGCCCAGATCACACGGAGAAGCCGACGCTGTTCGAAATTCTGAACGCAGAAGCCGAAACGGGAGTTGCACTTACAGAAAGTTTTGCTATGACACCGGCGGCGGCGGTGAGCGGCTTTTACTACTCACACCCCGAATCGCGCTATTTTGCCGTTGGTAAAATAGCCAAAGATCAGGTTGAAAGTATTGCCGAGCGCAAGGGCAAATCGCTGAAAGAAATGGAGCGTTGGCTGTCACCCGCACTGGACTATGATCCCTGAGTTTGGATCACAGGCTTTGCCCGCCTATCGCGCGCACAAAAAAAGCCTCTATTGAGGCTTTTTTTACCACTTGCCGCTAATGAACGGCCGCCATAATCAACTGGGCATGCTGTGCAACCAGAAAGTAATTGTGCCAACCACCAGAGCTATGATCGCGATGGTGGCGCAAGCATCGGCAGCGCCGTCTTGATGGGCTTCTTTAGACATGGGTAATACCTCGTTACGTGAAAATCCTGTGAATGGGCAATAAATTGAGGGCCGCATTGTAGCTGAATCGTCGGGGCGACACCAAGCACGGCACCGGGCCCATACCGAGCTCCGGGCTATTAGCTTATGACGAAGCGAACTTTCCCAAAGCCCTGTAAAATAATTACTACTGCGTTTTTTCAAGTAGTTAGCTTCGTCTGGAGGTCGCGCAGCACCTCAGTTTTAGTGTAGAATTGCGCTCCTTTCGGCGATATCCCCAGAACGAATTTAGGGCCACGATGTACAGATACGACCAGTACGACCAACAAATTATCAACGAACGGGTTGCCCAATTCAGGGATCAGACCCAGCGTTACCTTGCCGGCGAAATCACCGACGCACAGTTTCTGCCGCTGCGCCTGCAAAATGGCCTCTACATCCAGCGGCTGGCGCCAATGCTACGCATCTGCGTTCCCTACGGCACCTTGAATGCCAGCCAAATGCGTAAACTCGCTGACGTCAGTCGTAAGTACGACAAAGGCTATGCGCATATCAGTACTCGCCAAAACGTACAGCTGAACTGGCCAAAACTGGAAGAAGTGCCCGATATTCTTGCCGATCTCGCTAGCGTCGAAATGCACGCCAATCAAACCAGCGGCAACTGCATCCGCAATTTCACCGCTGACCAGTTTTCGGGTGTGGCCCAAGATGAAGTAGAAGACGCCCGGCCTTGGTGCGAAATTCTTCGTCAGTGGGCGACTTTCCATCCCGAGTTTGCTTTTTTACCACGTAAATTCAAAATCGCGATATGCGGCTCAAAGCGCGATCGCGCAGCGATTGCCTTCCATGATATCGGCTTGGAAATCATCAAAACGGCCGCCGGCGACACGGCTTTCAAAGTATTCGTAGGCGGCGGCCTCGGCCGTACACCCGTAATCGGCTCGGTCATCCACGACAGCCTGCCGAAAGAACATGTCATGTCGTATCTGGACGCCATTCTGCGCGTGTATAACCAGCTCGGTCGCCGCGACAACAAATACAAGGCGCGGATAAAAATCCTCGTCAAAGCACTGGGACCCGACGCCTTTAAGCAAAAAGTCGAAGTCGAATGGCAGGCCATCAAGGACGGACCAATGACGCTGACGCAGGAAGCCATAGACCAAGCTTTCAGCTTCTTTCAGCCTCCTGCCTATGAGGCCCTGGATGCCGCTGCGGCCCAGTCTTCAGTAGACGACAAATGCCTGTCAGACTCACGCTTTGCCGCTTGGCTTAAACACAATGTCGTTGCCCACAAACAACCGGGCTACTCAATTGTAAACCTGTCACTGAAAGAAACCGGTGTAGCCCCAGGCGACATCACCGCCGAACAAATGGAAGCCGTCGCGGATCTTTGCGAACAATACGGCTTTGGCGAATTGCGCAGTACCCACCAGCAAAATCTGGTATTGCCCGATGTACGCAAAACTGATCTTTATACTTTGTGGCAGCAGCTAGACACGCATCGAATGGCTTCAGCCGTCATCGGCACCTTAAATGACATTATCTGCTGTCCCGGTGGTGATTTTTGTGCGCTGGCCAATGCCAAGTCCATTCCCATTGCCGAAGCCATCCAGCGGCGCTTTGAGGATGTCGACTATCTCTACGATCTGGGCGAAATTGAACTCAATATATCCGGTTGCATGAACGCCTGCGGCCATCACCATATCGGCCATATCGGTATTTTGGGTGTCGACAAAAAAGGCCAGGAGTTCTACCAGATTTCGCTGGGCGGCAGCCAAAGCAACGATGCCACCATTGGCAAAATACTTGGCCCCTCTTTCGCGCAGGATGACGTCCCTGATGTCGTAAGCAAAATTTTGGAAACATACGTTGAACACCGCAGCGAGGAAGAGCGCTTCCTTGATACCTATCGCCGTGTCGGAATCGAGCCTTTCAAGGAGCGCGTCTATGCCTGATCAAAGTCAAATCATCAAGGACGGCTCGGTCGTTAGCGATCAATGGCAAGTGATTCGTGACGACGCTGAAGAATTACCAGCTGGCCCCTGTATAGTGCCGCTTTCACGCTGGCAGGCAGAGCGCGAAAGTCTAGTGGCGCGCGCCGACGTTGCTGTTTGGCTGAGCAGCGATCAATCGCCTAAATTACTAGGTGAAGACATTGCCAAACTGCCGCTCATTGCGGTCGACTTCCCGGGCTTTGCTGACGGACGCGGCTTTAGCTATGGCCGCGAATTGCGCGAGCAACACCAATTTACCGGCGAATTACGCGCAATTGGTTTGTTTATGCGTGATCAACTCGCCTACCTGAGCCGCTGCGGCTTTAACAGCTTTGCACTGCAAGACTGCGACCTCAATGCAGCGCTCACCAGCTTGAAAGACTTTTCTATGCACTACCAAGTGTCGACCGACAATCCACTGCCAATATTTCGAGTGCGCGCGGGCTAAGGCCTGCGGCTTATGCCGGCCTCAACCCACAATGCAGTCCAGCTTAAGCACAGCGTTGCACGTAATCCAGGTCAACATCCTCCTTTCCCCGACCATCTACTGCTAAAGCGCCCGCTTTCACGTATTATCAGAATTACCTTTTTAAATTGAGTCAATGCCGGTGAGCAGCATTACCACTTCGTTTTTTCTGATTTTTACAGGTGCTGCCGTGCTAGCGTCATTGGCGCTTTATACACGGCAACCGCTCATCATCGCCTATATCGTGCTCGGGGCCCTGATCGGACCTTACGGTTTAGAGTGGGTCACCGATCTCAATCTGCTCGTGGAAATCGCCGATGTTGGCATACTTTTCCTGCTCTTTTTACTTGGGCTGGATATGCAGCCCAAGGCGCTCATCGATACGATTAAAAAATCCACGGTCGTTGCCCTGCTAAGCTCACTGCTGTTTGCGGCAACGGGATTTAGCGTAGCCTACGCCTTTGGCTTCAACTTTCAGGAATGTCTCGTTATCGGTGCGGCGATGATGTTCTCCAGCACGATTATCGGCATCAAATTGCTTCCGACCACCGTGTTACATCACAAGCATAGCGGTGAATTGATGATCGGCCTGCTACTACTGCAGGACTTGATCGCAATTTTTGTGCTGCTGTTGCTGATGGCTCTGAGCGTCGGGGAATTCAAACCACTCGACTTCGGCTTAACCTTGCTTTCGCTACCGGCGCTGGTAGCTCTCGCCTTTGCCGCTGTGCGCTGGGTAGTGCTGCCTCTGCTGAGACGTTTCGATCGATTTCACGAGTACATTTTCTTGGTGGCACTGGGCTGGTGCCTGGGCATGGCCGAAGCTGGTCATGCCTTGGGGCTATCGGCCGAGATCGGCGCTTTTCTCGCGGGCATCAGCCTAGCTACCAGCCCGATTTCGCAGTACATCGCGGTAAACCTGAAACCCCTGCGTGACTTTTTCCTGATCTTGTTTTTCTTCTCACTGGGCGCGCGTTTCGATTTATCGCTGCTCTCGGAGGTCTTGCTGGCGGCGTGGATACTCGCGAGTATTATGTTGTGCCTCAAACCGGTCGTCTTTCGCTACCTGCTGCACGGACTTAGCGAGCGAAATTCTCTGGCCTGGGACGTTGGCTTTCGACTGGGACAGGTCAGCGAGTTCTCGCTGCTGATTGCGTATATGGCGGCAGGGGCTTCGATTATCGGGCGGGAGGCATCACATCTGATTCAGGCAACAACGATAATTACGTTCGTGGTATCGTCCTATATTGTGATATTGAACTACCCGACGCCGATTGCCATTTCAGACAAGCTGCGCCGGGATTAGTCATTGCCTGATTAAAAGGGCAGTAACTTTCGCACCGGTGACTCTTCCGCCGGCTTTTCATTTTCATCGGCTTGTCGAAACACCGTTGAAAACGTTACTGGAATCGTGCGCGCAATCGAACTCAGTCCGGCCATTTGGCGCAACTTCAATATCCCAACGCCAAGGTCATACTGCTCCGCATTGATAAAAGCAGGCTCGACAGTACTTACCAAGAGCGCACCACTGTTACTTTTTATAATTCTCACCAAGAAATCCAAATTGCCTTCCTTGCCGTGCAACTCAAGCTTGCCTTTGATCTGTTGTAGCTGGACTTCTCCGTCAGACATATCATCGAAGACCGAGGTGTCGATTTTTGCCCGATATTTCGCTAGCGGAAATTTTTCGGTCTCGAACAGTGTTTCACGCATCCGGGTATCTCTGACATCTACGCGGGTATCGACGCTGCCCAACACCACTTCGACAAGCAATTCCCCATCGTCACTGACTGAGCCGCTCAGCGTCGTAAAGTGGTGAAGCTCCGCAAATAAGCCATTTTTAATGCTCGTAAAATTCAACCGTGATATTGTAGGGTCCATCTGCAGTTCTGCGTAACCGAGCTGATGACACACAAGAGCCAATGCGAATAATAATTTTTTAATAGCGGCCTCCAAGGCAAACGTTGCCTGCACAGTAATGTGAAAATGGTAGCACAAAAAAACCCAGCCTATAGCTGGGTTTTTGATGAGGCAGAACGCGATACTACAATGCAGCGTCCAGCTCAGGTACAGCGTCGAATAAGTCAGCAACAAGTCCGTAATCCGCAACCTGGAAGATAGGAGCATCTTCATCCTTGTTGATTGCAACAATCACCTTGCTGTCTTTCATGCCGGCTAAATGCTGGATTGCACCGGAAATACCAACCGCAATGTACAGGTCAGGTGCGACAATCTTACCGGTCTGGCCAACCTGCATATCGTTGGGTACGAAGCCCGCATCTACCGCAGCGCGCGAAGCGCCAACTGCAGCACCCAGTTTGTCAGCAACCTTGTATAGCATTTCAAAGTTGTCGCCATTTTGCATACCGCGGCCACCAGACACGACAATGCTAGCAGCTGTCAGCTCAGGACGATCACTCTTCGCGATCTCTTCCTTTACAAACTCGGATTGGCCCGCATCTTTCACCAGATCGACAGCTTCAACCGCTGCAGAACCGCCCTCAGCAGCAACGCCGTCAAAGGCCGTTGCGCGCACGGTGAGCACCTTGATCGCATCGGAAGACTGAACCGTAGCGATAACGTTACCGGCGTATATTGGGCGAGTGAAGGTATCGGGACTTTCAACACTGATGATTTCAGATATTTGGGCAACATCCAGCAGCGCAGCCACACGAGGCAAGACGTTTTTGCCTGTTGTCGTGGCTGAAGCCAAAATGTGACTGTAATCCTTTCCAATTTCAGCAACCAGTTCAGCCAGATTCTCAGCCAACTGATGGCCGTATGCAGCGTTGTCTGCGCTCAGCACTTTGTTAACACCCGCAATTTTACTCGCAGCTTCCGCCGCAGAGCCGCAAGCTTCACCGGCAACCAGTACGACGACATCACCGCCGATAGCCTGCGCGGCAGCAACTGTACTCAGCGTGGCACCCTTGATTTCTGTATTGTCGTGGTCAGCAATTACCAGAATACTCATGAGATCACCTTCGCTTCGTTTTTCAGTTTCTCTACCAGCTCAGTAACGCTTTCAACCTTTATACCTGCCTTGCGCTCTGCTGGCGGCTCAACTTTCAGTGTTTTCAATCGCGGCGCCACGTCCACTCCCAGTTCCTCGGGAGTCAGTATATCCATCGGCTTTTTCTTGGCCTTCATGATGTTAGGCAGCGAAGCGTAACGAGGCTCGTTCAAGCGCAGGTCAGTTGTAACAACGGCTGGCAGGCTCAGTTTCACGGTTTGCAAACCACCGTCAATTTCACGGGTTACGCTCACGAAGTCGCCGTCTATAGCCACTTCAGAAGCAAAAGTACCCTGACCCATGCCGGCCAAGGCAGCCAACATTTGGCCGGTCTGGTTATTATCACCGTCGATCGCCTGCTTACCGAGTATAACCAGTTGCGGCTGCTCCTTGTCGACAACAGCCTTGAGTAATTTAGCAATGGCCAATGGCTGCAACTCAACATCAGTTTCAATCAGAATGCCGCGATCTGCTCCCAGTGCAAGGGCAGTACGGATCTGCTCTTGGCAGGTCTTCGTACCTATAGAAATGGCAACGATCTCAGTCGCAACGCCCTTCTCTTTGAGGCGTACCGCTTCTTCTACGGCAATTTCGCAGAAGGGGTTAATGGACATTTTAACGTTGTTGAGGTCTGGACCAGAGCCGTCGGATTTGGGCCGAACCTTGACGTTGTAATCTACGACGCGTTTGACAGCAACAAGAACCTTCATGGATTCCCCATTTTTGTTCATCAAGAGTGAAGTTAATTAGTGCGACAACAGCTAAAATACCGTGTCCCACCCCAGCAAAAATCGGGGAGTATCTTGACGTTTCTGGCTTGTAAGGTCAAGAAATCCATGGCATTTAGCAGATTTATAGGCTTTATATGCGATAGTCGCAGTGGCCTTTTTGAAATTGCTGTGACCCTATTTGCCATACGGCTAAGTGCTTGAGCTGCATAGACTATTCTTTGTATGACAAGGCGTACTAAGAGAGCCATTAGCTATTATCCACACACGCCGAGTGTTGGCGTTTTCGCGGTCCAAACAGTATACTTTGCGACCTTCGGAATACGCCTTTCCCTTTGATTTGGCAGTATTAAGTGACTTTGTAGAGGAGCTCAAACGTGGAACGCGAATCAATGGAATTTGATGTGCTGATCGTAGGTGCCGGCCCTGCCGGACTGGCGGCAGCCTGCAAAATCAGACAACTCACTGAAAGTACGGGCAAAGACATTAGCGTTTGCGTTGTAGAGAAAGGCTCGGAAGTCGGCGCGCATATCCTGTCGGGTGCGGTTTTTGAACCCACGGCGCTCAATGAACTATTCCCTGACTGGAAAGAAAAAGGCGCTCCGCTACACACAGAGGTCAGCGAAGATAGGTTCTTTTTCTACACTAGCGAAAAAAGTGCCATTCGGCTTCCCAACTTCTTTATTCCGAAACCTACCCACAACGACGGTAACTACATAGCGTCCATGGGTAATGTTTGTCGTTGGCTCGGCGAACAGGCGGAGGATATGGGGGCCGAAATCTACGCAGGATTCTCAGCATCCGAGGTGCTCTATAACGACGACGGCAGCGTTAAAGGGATTGCTACCGGCGATATGGGTATTGCTGCCGACGGCAGCCAGAAAGGCACTTATACGCAAGGCATGGAGCTACACGCCAAATACACCTTGTTTGCAGAAGGGTGCCGTGGACACTTAGGCAAGCAGATAATTGATAAATTTCAGCTCGCTGAAGGCAAGGACCCCCAGCACTATGGCCTGGGGATTAAGGAAATCTGGGAGATCCCTGCCGAGAAGCATCAGCCCGGATTAGTCGTGCATGGCCTGGGCTGGCCTTTGAGCCAAAGCGGCTCTAGTGGCGGCGCTTTTCTGTATCACGCAGACAACAACCAAGTGTACTTAGGCCTAATCACTGATCTAAATTACAGCAATCCCCACCTCAGCCCCTTCGAAGAATTCCAACGCTGGAAAAAACACCCCGAAACATTGAAATATATCGAAGGTGGCACCCGGCTGACTTACGGAGCCCGAGCGCTGGCTAAAGGGGGCATCAACTCATTGGTTAAAATGCATTTCCCTGGTGGCCTTCTAATTGGCTGTGACGCCGGCACAATGAACAGCGTTAAAATCAAAGGCAATCACACAGCAATGAAGAGCGGGATGCTCGCTGCAGAAGCTGTGGTTGAAGCACTAGCTGGCGACGCACCTTCCGATCTAGTCAGCTACGAGGAGAAGTTCCGGAATTCTTGGCTATATGAAGAGCTTTACACCACCCGAAACTTTTCAGGATTTATGCACAAACTTGGTACCTTGATGGGCTCCGGGATGGTTTGGGTCGACCAAAATATTTTTGGCGGCCGCCTGCCCTTTACTTTGCGCGATAGTACGCCTGACTACGCCACCCTTAAACTGGCGTCAGAATGTCCTAAAATTGAGTATGCCAAGCCCGATGGCAAGATCACTTTTGATCGACTCAGCTCGGTATTCCTATCCAATACCAACCACGAAGAAGATCAGCCCTGTCATCTGACACTAAAAGATCCGGCTCTGCCAATTCGTGACAACCTGCCTATGTACGATGAGCCTGCTCAGCGCTACTGCCCGGCCGGAGTATATGAGGTGGTAGACAATGAAGACGGTAGCAAGCGCTTTCAGATTAACGGCCAGAACTGCGTTCACTGTAAGACCTGCGACATAAAGGACCCGGCTCAAAATATCGTCTGGGTAACTCCTGAAGGCTTCGGCGGACCGAACTACCCCAATATGTAGTCTTGCCAGAAATACTCAGAAAGCCGCGACCCTAAAGGGGCGCGGCTTTTTTGTAAGCTTGATAAATAGCAGTCGAAAAAAAACCGCGCTCATGTGAGCGCGGTTTACTTTTCAGGAACAGAGTTCTAAAACACCACTTTGGCGCTTGCAAAGAAATCTGCCTCTGTCTGCTCAAGGAAGGCATCTGACAGGTTCTTTTCAGAAATCGAATCCGCCACCACCAGATTAATTTCTAACGTATCCTGGAACTTGGCACTCAGGCGAATACCAATATCGGAAATGCTAGTGGTATTACCAGCATTACCGCTAGCATCTTCGAAGTTTGCTTCGCCATATTCGGCAAAAACACCCGCCAAAATCTGGAATCCGTCGCCGCTGGCCAATTGATGATTCAGGCCCAGTCGCGCAAACAAACCGCTGTCACCGACAACAACGCCCGGCAGGTGCGAACTGATGCTATTCACGCCACCTAATA
>JBLHMO010000106.1:0-11586 GCA_047622145.1 Paracoccaceae bacterium
GATGGCTGTGACCGGGATGTTTATTTCCGCCTGGGCCTGCGTTGCAGCTCTTGCCAGCAAATGCTTCACCCTGATAAACAAAGAAAATCACAAAAGAAGCCCATCATCCATTGAACAAACCAAAACCCTTTAAATCGTAAAGATCCATTCAGGAGAATACACAGTGGTACCTAAAAAAAATACAATGAACACTCTAGTGGAAGGGTTTAATACCCCCGCCCTTGAGATCCAATCCGTAGCAACCCCCATTAACCTACCCGGCACAGAGATCCCTATCAGCCGCGTCCAACTCGCCAAGGCACTTCGTCTATGGGGAAGAGGCGACGCACGTTTTGTACCCTCTTTTGTTGAATCCATCATCGTTGAAGAAAGCGAAAATGAGATCGTTAAAGAAGTGCGCCACTACGGTAAAAGCATCATGGCCGACGGCTCACCCAACCTGCAACGCACTTGGTTTCGCGATGACAACCTGATGATGAGCGAATACATGGTAGGCCCTTGGTTCATGGTCATAGCCGGTATTGATGAGCGCGAAGATGGCGAACTCTGCTTTCAGCTCACCACAATTCGCCACACCCAGCACCAAGACTACCTGCCACCTGCTGAGCTCGCCAAGAGAAATGGAGCGGCCAAACCACCGCCGACTACTGAGCAAAATATTCACCGTCTCGCCGGTATTATTCGTGGCTTGGCAGATGCAGGCGAACTCTAACGTTCCCCCATAAGAAACCTGCGCCAAGGATAACGATTTGCACCACCTCTATACATTATTTAGCGCACCCCCTTCTGTAACCATCGCACAGCGACCCTTTGAGCCCATCTAATGACTAACCAGCCCACGGCCAACAGACCAGCAATCTCAACCGCATTGTTGCTGGCAATTACAATTATCAGCCCCATTACTCTCAATATTTATCCACCTCTGATGCCAGACATGGCTAGCTACTACAGCGCCGATATCAGCATAATCCAACTCTCGTTTACACTCTACTTTATGTTTTTAGCGGTAGGCCAATTGATTTACGGACCTTTATCAGACCGATTTGGTCGCCTGCCCCTTCTGCGTATCGGTATGGTGATTTACCTGCTGGGCACCCTGAGTATTCTAGCGACTGATAATCTTGCCGGCTTAATTGCCGGCCGCATTGGCCAGGCCCTCGGGGCGACGGCAGGAATGGTGCTCGCCAGAGCAATGGTTCGGGATCTTTACGGACGCCAGGGCTCAGGAAAAATTCTTAGTTATTTATCAATGGGCATAGCTGTTGGCCCCATCATTGCCCCAATACTTAGTGGCGTCGTCGCCAGCCATTTAAGCTGGGTCGCCGTTTTTTACTGTCTCCTCGCTAGCTCACTAATATTTTGTTATCTAGCTTTTTTCTCATTTTTTGAAACCAATCAAAAACCAATCTCTTCCATTGACCCCAAAAACCTATTAGACAGCTATCGCAGCCTAATCACTGACCGTATTTTTATGTCCTATACCCTGGTCAGCATGTTTCTTTCAGCGGGATTTTTTATTTTTATCAGTGGTGCTGCTTATGTAGTGATCAACAACCTAGGGTACTCTGCCAGTGATTACGGAATGTATTTAATGGCGATTGCCTTGGCCTATTTTGTCGGCGGTTATATTTCATCCCGTTTTACTGAGCGCCTTGCACCACAAAAAATCATTAAAAATGCCTTTAGTTTTATTGCTGTAGCTGTAGTGCTCTGGCTGCTATTAATATTGACGATAGGCCCACAGCTAATCACACTGTTTGCCCCAATGCTGGTATACGCACTAGGCAGGGGCATGTCTGAACCCAATATCATCGCCATTTGCATCAATGTTAAGCCAAAACTTGCGGGGACAGCTGCCGGATTATTGGGTGCCATTCAGCTGACAGGGAGCGGCTTGATGACCATGCTGGTTCCCAAAGCACTCAGCTTTGGAATGACAGGCCTAGTCTGCCTGCTGGCTATCACCAGCGGCGGAGCTATCGTCAGTTATCTTCGGGCCAGCCATAGCAACTCTGAAACTGAGATTCAAAAAGAAGGTAGCTAACAGAGCTGCCAGTAAAGAGGAGAACCGCTAGTTAACTATCAAACTTGAAACTCAAACACACTGAGTGAAAATCAACGGCATGTTGGTCAAGCGGGTCCGGTATATAGACTCATATACTAGGCTCGGACAAAAAGTCGACCCCCCTAAACTAGCTACCTTGCTACAACTTAAAATCTACTTCCCCGGGATGTCACTGCATGACCTCTCCGGCGAGGATGTGATTGAGTATTCTGTTATGCGCCGGAAAACCATCAAGGCAAGCACACTCCTAAAAACAGCTGCATTATCTAAAGGCTGCGATCAGGGAGCGCGGTATCAAAACAGAAACAAGCGTGGCAGGCGACGCACTCAAATCGTTAGTCAAAAAAAGGATGGTCGGCGCGAGCATAAGTCACGAACGCAGAAACGAAAAAGACATACCTGCTAAGGACAGTCGCCCTGAACGGGTCGGAGAGTACAGACGCGTTAAGGCCGCAGTTCTTAAAGATACCAAACGCCGTAAACAGTAGGTCATGCACACGATAAATATCGCCGTAATCACTGCAACACTGTTGAGATACTTTAATCTACCTCAACCAAGTCTTGCGACTGGCCTTCATAACTGAGCATGGCCGCTCGCTTTTGTTCCGATAAATCAACGTGATAGTAGGTTCCAGTAAGATGCTTGAGACTGGCACCACACCTTACTGAGCGTTAGTCGGTTTGCATTACTGTGCAGACGTTTGGTGACGCCATAGCCTATATCCCACGCTCTGGCCGAATCAGCTACCCAATACTCCAATCGTCGCCATCTCCAGTAGATTGCAGTTCAAACCCCTCGCGAGCTCCAGACCACAAGCGCTTAATCTCATCGCTCGGAGCACCCGCAGACCCCCACACATCACCAGCTTCAACCGACCGCACCCAAGTTTGTGGCTCGTAATCATAATCCGGCTGAAGTAGCTCACAGGTGATTTCGACCACATAGCCATTGGGGTCGGCGAAATAGGCGAAAATATTCCCGCCAGGCCCGTGCCGGCCGACACCCCATAGAGGATCGAGCCCAGCCTTTCGCAAACGGCCAACACCCCGCATCAGGGCGTCATAATCCCTAACATCGAAGGCGATATGCTGTATCCCGGTATTTTCAGACTCTCCGAGTACTAGACTGTGGTGCATTTCGTTACACCGTAGAAATACAATCGCATCATTTTCGTACCGATCCGAGATTGTAAACCCAAGGGTCCCCACATAAAAATCTATCATCCGACTAACGTCAGGGGTATTGAGCAACATATGGCTGATACGCTCCAACAGGAATGGTTGGTCGTCAATTACAGGGTGGGTAGAGACATCGCTACTGATTTCTACGGCGGTACCGTCAGGATCTCGACAGGTGAAGCCAAAGCCACCTCCCAGGCTGGATAGATCAGCCGGCGCGGAAACTATCTCATAGCCTGCAGCCGCAACGGCTTCCGCCGCACTAGTTACTTCGTCCCGAGTAGAAACCGACAGACACAACTTGTCTAGGCCAGTATCGTCGGCACTCAGCAGTTCCAGGACATGATGCCCGCTGTCAGTGCCCCGAAACAGAGTGCGTTCAGCGCTTAAATGGATTGGAATGAGCCCCCAAGGACCACTGTAATACCGCTCGCACTCCTTCTTCTTGGTCGTACGCAGCGTAATACTTCGCAAAGAACTTATCTTGAACATGTCACCCTCCCTCATCAGAGAATCAATCTATTATTTCAAACAGGCCGGCAGCACCCTGCCCACCACCTATGCACATTGTAACGACTGCATAACGAACCCCTCGACGGCGCCCTTCCAGTAGAACGTGACCCACCATTCTCGCCCCGGACATACCATAAGGGTGACCAAGGGCAATGGCACCACCATTAACATTCAAGCGATCCTCGGGGATGCCCAGTTCTCGTGCGCAGTAGAGCACCTGCACGGCAAATGCCTCGTTGAGTTCCCATAAGCCGATGTCTTCTACGGTCAAGCCAGCGCGGCGCAACAACCTTGGCACTGCAATCACCGGACCGACACCCATTTCATCCGCATTACAACCAGCGGTAGCAAATCCACGGAAAATCCCCAAAGGTTTCAGGCCTCGCGCAGCAGCCTCTTTTTTGGACATCATTACACAGGCCGAGGCGCCATCGGATAATTGGGATGCATTGCCTGCGGTAACAGACGGTTCGTCTACGTCCAGTATTGTCTTTAAGCCAGCCAGGCTTTGCGCGGTAGTGCCAGGACGGTTACATTCATCCTTACTGAGGGTAACTTCCTGCTCGTAACTGTTTCCAGAATTTTTATCCATAACCCGCTTAACGGCGGAAACAGGGACGATCTCCGCATCGAACACACCCAGGTCTTGCGCAGCGGCCGTTCGCAACTGACTTTGCAAACCATACCGATCCTGTTCACTGCGGGAAATTCCATACCGCCTGGCCACAATCTCGGCGGTCTCGAGCATTGGCATAAACAGTTCGGGGCTGCGCTTCTCTAGCCAGGGGTCCCTGCCAAAATATTCGTTGGTGTGCTCGTTTTGAACCAGCGATATCGACTCGCCCCCGGCGGCGACCACGATGTCCGCGCCGTCAACAATAATGTGATGAGCAGCGCTCGCAATGGCCTGTAAGCCCGAACTGCAATGCCGGCTAACTGTCAGCGCTGCGACCGAAGAGGGCAAACCCGCCCTTAAGGCGATATGACGCGCAACATTCTTACTCTGAGTGCCCTCGGGTCGGCCACAACCCATTATCAATTCTTCTACATCCTGCCCGCTAACACCAGCTCGGCCCAGAGCAGCTTCAACGGCATGGGATGCCAATGTTGGCATCGAGGTGTTGTTAAAAGCCCCCCGGAAAGCCTTGCCGATAGCGGTTCGCGCTGTCGATACGATCACCGCCTCAGTCACGCTGGGAATCTCCTGGTTTCTTAGTAACTTTTTGCTGCATCGTCGCAATCAATTGCGCAAACGCAGGTTGTTGAACTGAGTGCATTTGTTTGCCATATTCGTAGCTGACCGCCTCTTCATGGTCCGTCATGGCAGAGGTATCCACCAGACTTTGTTTGGTTTGTATCAAGAGCTCCTGTGGAAACCGGTCCACCCGTGCTGCTAAATTTTTTGCAGCATCCAACAGGTCTTCATCGTCAACACACATCCACGCCAGCCCTCTATCGACCGCCTGCTGGCCACTCAATTTTTCGCCCAGCAACAGCATTGCCACAGAATTCTGCCAGCCCATGGCTCTTTGCAACATCCAGGTATGGCCACCCCCCGGGTGCAAGCCAAGCTGCATAAACCGGGTATCGAATACAGCGGACTTCGCTGCGACGCGAAGATCACAGGCGGCGGCCAAATTCATGCCTGCGCCTACGGCAGGCCCGTTGACGGCCGCAATAGTCGGCACTTTACAGCGCGCGATGGTCATAAAGCCCTCGTAGACCTTTTCAATTCGGCTTCCGTCACCATCGCGAGCCGCCGACAAATCGCCCAGGTCGGCGCCCGCACAAAAGGCCCGACCAGCGCCTGTGATAATCAGCGCCTTGGTAGATTCCTCCGCCTCGATGTCAACGATCGCTTCGATGATCTCATCGACCAGTTGCCCACTAATGATATTACGCCGCTTATCATCGTTAATCGTTAAAACGGCTACTGAATCTTTTTTATCTATAAGCAGTAAACTCATATTCTCTAACTTACTCCCCCGCCATTTTTTCGGTCACCATGAGCACCAAGTCTTTCTTGGAGACTTTACCGAAAGTCGACAGTGGAAACTCCGCCAGAATCTCCAATCGCTCAGGCAATTTGAACTTGGCGATTTCTTGGGCCAGGAGATAATCCGAAAGATCATCAAAACTCAGATCCATACCGTCGAGAAGTACCACATAAGCGCACATCTTTTCACCCATCACAGGATCTGGCATAGCCACGCAAGCGACATTTTTTACTGATGAATGGCCAAGTATCAGGTTCTCGACTTCTTCCGCTGAGATCTTTTCGCCACCTCTGTTGATCAAATCCTTTTTACGTCCTTCAATCATGTAGCTCCCAGATTCGTGTTGTCGCATCATATCGCCAGAGCGATAAAATCCATCTGGGGTAAAAGCGCGCTCATTATGCTCCGGGGCATTGAAGTAACCCCGCAAGGTATAGGGCCCACGGCAACAGAACTCCCCTACCTCTCCCGACGACACCGGCTGATCATCCTCTCCTAGTAACAACACTTCATCGTCTTCACACATAGGCCGGCCAACAGTCTGCAACCTCACCTCTAGAGGATCATCCAAGCGCACGAACATCAACATACCCTCGGCCATACCAAAGTTTTCCTGCACAGTGCAGTTGGGCAGGTTATCTTCAGTCAACAGTCGAGTCTCCGGTTGCAATCTCTGCCCACCCGACTGGATGACCTTGATCGAAGACAAATCATAGTCTGCGATCGATGCATCATTCATCCAGGTGATAAGAAGCGCCGGTACAACATGAATGTGTGTAACGCCGAAGCGTTCACTGAGAGAAAACACATCTGCCGTTCGTGCACTGGTATGTAAAACAACTTTGGCGCCGTACATCAAAAATCCCTGAAGTCCCGGACATGCCAGTGGTAAATTATGCGCGATCGGCAATATATCAAGTAGAACGGAATCCTGATTAATTCCAGTGAACTTCCCCGCCAATCTTGAATTGCAGATGTAGTCGTTATGGGTTCTTGGAATCAGTTTGGGGACACCCGTTGTGCCACCAGACAACAAAAAAAGCGCAGGTTGTGAAGGGTCAATCTCCCGCTGAATGTCTTCGAGGGCCGATGCACTTCGCTTTGGGGTCAGGGACATTAACTCCGATAGGGAAATAAACCCCGCCGGTGTCTCGCCCAATACAAATTTTTGTTTGATGGTCCCTGTATCCTCAGCCACTCGATTTACAATATCAGTGAAATCACAATCTTTACTCTTGTCCGATGTAAAGGTGGCAATCGCACCTGACAATTCAACAAACTGGCGCAGTTCTCTATAGCGGTGTGTATGCAACGCCAGGATTGGCCTTACTCCAATCTTCTGTAAGGCAAAATACAAGTAGACAAACTCAAGTACATTCTCCAGCTGAACGACAACGATATCGCTAGGCTGTAAGCCCGTATCCAATAGATTCAGCGCCAACCTTTCCGCCCGCAGATCTAGCTGCGCATAAGTGACTTCCTCGTCAGGATTACACACCGCGATCCGCTGGGCATACTGCTTGCAGATACCGGTAAATGTATCGGCAATCGTTGCATCTGCCCAATAGCCCCTGTCTCGATATCTATCTGCGTAATTTTTCGGAAAAGGTACGAAACCATCCAAGTTACTTTTATTCATTGTAAAACCCTCGCAAAAATAGCCTCAAGTCGTCTTGGAAAACCCGCCGTCAATAACAACAACTTCACCAGTACAAAAATTCATATGCTCTATTAAAGTGAGAACCGTGTCCGCAACATCTTCCATCGTCACGCAACGTTTGAGTGGTGTCATTTTGGCCCGACGATCCATCAGTTTGTCGTAGTTGTCGCCCAACATCTGTTCCATCCATTCACCTTCCAACCAACCTGGAGCAATCGCATTCACTCGGATTTTCGGACCGAGAGCTGCGGCCAAGGTCTGGGTCATATTAATAACCGCGGCTTTCGATGCCGAGTAGGGAAGCGGCGCAGCACCTGGACGAAGACCTACAATTGATGCTGTATTAACGATACACGGCTCTTCGCCATCATCCAGTAGTGCCCGCGTATGTTTTGCGATGAGGAAGGGGCCGCGAACATTTACTGCGAAGACCCTATCCCAATCTTCGACTTCGATCTGTTCAAACTTCCGTGGAGGCGTCTCAACCGATATTCCCGCGTTATTGCACACCACATCGAGACGCCCGTATTTATCTTTAACCGCGGCCACCATGCCTTGGACGCTAGCCTCGTCAGAGACGTCGCACTGAACCAGTAAAGTATCGGAGCCCGCCACATTACATGCGTCAAATGTCTCCTTACCTGATTCAGGATTACGACTGTAATTAACCACCACATTGAATCCCGCACCAGCCAGCTTACGCGCCACGGCTGCACCAATGCCCGTTGAAGACCCTGTTACGAGAGCCACTCGTTTGTTTGTCACAACACTTACTCCTCCGTTACCCTGCCTCCGCAAACTAAGGCATTTGGGATTACAACAAAACTTTATATAACCGAACGTGTTCATTTTTGCTAAAAAATTATAGTTTGTCAAGCCTAAATGTGTGAAACTCAGAGGCTCTGCAAAGAAAAGGAAGAACAATCCCCGTGGGTAAATTATCTCGGAGAGAGCAAAACAAGCAAGACAAGCTTCTGCGCATCAAAATAGCTACGGGGCAACTATTTAACGAACAGGGCTTTGAAGCTGCAACTACGAGAAAAATTGCTGAGCGAGCCGGCGTGGGGCTTGCAACTCTATTTCTCTACGCCACAGACAAGCGGGATTTATTATTCCTGGTGTTCAATGACGATCTTAATAAGCTCGCCCATGATTCATTCAACGGCATTCCGTCTGACGCCGAACTGATTGATCAACTCACTATCGCCTTTCGTCACTTCTTTATCTATTTCGCTAAAAATAGGCGACTATCGCAAGATTTACTGCGCGAACTAACTTTTTATAACACGGGAATCAATAGTGAGCGATTCCAAGAAATCCGGCAAGAAAATATTGATCATATCCGACAACTAATCACTAACGCCAAGCAGGCCAGATTAATAAACAGCCTATCGGATGAGAAAATAATTGCCCAAATGATTTTCTATCTCCTTGCCGCTGAATTACGTCGCTGGTTGAGTGTCAAAGACGCCACACCCGAGACGGGCGTGCAGGAGCTTCGATCCATGCTGAACACGCTTATTACCGGGCTGAACCCCTCTACGTAGTACTAACCCAACCTCCCTCTCGACCTGAGATTGACAATAATGAACATGTTCATATAATATGGGCGTGTTCATTATTGTATATTTTTAGTATCCCGCTGGAGGATTTTCAATGCGCCGTATCGATTTACACTGTTATCCCAATACCCAGAAATGGATTGATTGCCAGGGACCCTATGTCCAACCGCTTGCCGATTACTGGAAGCGCGACTGGTCCGCCAAAAAAGAAGAAGACGTAATTCAGGATTTCAAGGACGGCGGAGTCGAAGCTGTCCTGGTTGCCCTCGACCTCTCTACGACCGTGAATACGCCGCCCTGCGATAATGACTATGTCGCGGCGATGCGTGACCGTCATGACTGTATCATCCAGGCATGGGGTGCTGTAGAGCCTGCAATGGGGCAGGTTGCCATCGATGAGGCGAAGCACGCCATCAATGATTTGGGTATGCTTGGATTCCATTTTCATCCTATCATGCAGCATTTTTCAGTTGACGACACCCGTTACTACCCACTGATGGAGGAGATTAGCGCCATGGGGGTTCCCGTAATGATCGATGTTGGTATGACCGGGATGGGCGCGGGCACACCAGGGGGTATGGGCGCCAAAACCCGCAATGCACACCCCTCTTCCATTGACAATCTTGCGGCCGACTTCCCGAACCTTACGATCATCATGGCACACCCTGGCTACCCCTGGATCGACGAAACGACGACTGTTGCGCTGCACAAAGGCAACGTTTACTGGGAAATGTCCGGCTGGGGTCCCAAGTACCTCCCGGATTCCATCAAGCGAGACATGCGCACTCGCCTGCGGGACAAGATGATGTTCGGCAGCGACTACCCGAGTATTCCCTATGAGAGATTGCACCGCGAGTGGAGTGAAATGGGGTTTTCTGATGAGGTTCTGGAGGGTTTCTATTCCGGTAATGCTGAACGGGTTTTGGGACTCTAGCCATGGCCCTCGTCACCCAGCAAAAGGCCGGGCATGTTTGCTACATAACTATCGACCGCCCCGAGGTCCGCAATGCACTGAGTCCACAGACCTATTTTGAGCTCAGTGAAATATTGAACGCAATTGAAGCTGACGATGATATCTGGCTGGGCGTGCTCACTGGCGCGGGCGAACAGGCCTTCTCCGCCGGTCGCGACCTGAAACAACTCGCCCATATCTCTATTGCATCAGATTCGGAACAACAAGCAGAGAAGGAACTCTGGGAGAAGACAATAAGGCTGACCGACCGCTTCAACTTCTCGAAACCACTCATCGCCAAACTAAACGGCTCTGCCTACGGGGGCGGGCTCGAACTGGCTCTGGCTTGCGACATTATCGTCGCAGCGGACCATGCTCAGCTGGGACTACCTGAGCCTACACGCGGATTGATCGCGACGGCAGGCGGCGTTCATCGGCTACCGAGACAAATTGGATTGAAGGTCGCCATGGGGCACCTCCTTACAGGGCGGCCTATGACGGCTGCAAGAGCCTATGAGGTGGGACTGGTCAACGAGGTTGTTCCTGCCGAGAGCCTGGATGCCACTGTTCAAACATGGGTAGATGACATATTGAAGTGCGCTCCCCTGGCGATACGATCTACCAAGCAATGTGTGATGCAAGGCATGGACTCTTCGCTCACAGAGGCCGTGTCGCGACAGTACAGTTGGGAAGAGGAACGCAAGGCCAGCTCAGATGCATTGGAAGGACCTTTGGCATTTGCCGAAAAACGCCAACCAAACTGGCAGGGCAGGTGAAAGGGAAATAGCACTTGGTAACCGCTACAACTTTGCGGTGAACCGCTAGTAACCATTCCCTCATAAGGTGCTCCTGAAAATGGTACCTGAATCTATTCGGTATTATTCGCTACAGCAAACTTGGTATAAGGTCCTAGCAGTAAGAACAGTATACAAACGACTATCAGCCCAACCATATATCCGGTTAGCACGACCTTCAATATATTTTGGTCAATGGCATATCCTGTCAAGAACGCACCAATACTATGGCCCATTTGAAAGGCTGCGAAAACCCAACCAAACAAGGTGCCAAATTTTTTCATACCGCAGTATTTACTGGTAAAAAAACCCAGAATGTCAAACTCAGCGCCTATCGCCAAACCGATTAAAACTGTCGCTATAATTGCATCTACTCCCGTGACGCCGTTGGCAAGCATGTATATACCGGCGATAGGGCCTAGGAAAAACAAGACTGCGACATAGGGTGCGAAGAATTTATCCATCATATACCCGGCCAGAATCCGTCCAAATATTACCGCAACTCCCAAAAAGGAAAGTATGCCACCCGCTTTGCTGGCCTCTACACCACTAATAATGAGAAGCTGCTTTAAGTGCACCAGCACCCCGCTCAAGGTAATGCCAAGAAGCAAAAATGCGGCAAGCATCATCCAGAATACTTTTGAAGAAAAAGCTTCTGCGGTAGTGAGCCCAATCAGTTGATAGTCGTCATTTTCACCCTCGCCAGAATCATCTCTTAGGCCATCTCTGGGCAGCCCTATTTCTTTGGCGGAATCCCTCATAAAAACAAAGATAATTACACCAGAAATCAACACAATACTAGCCGCCACCGCCAAGTATGCTTCACGCCAACTGTAGGCACTGGAGACAAGGTCAATGAATTTT
>JBLHMO010000107.1:0-11524 GCA_047622145.1 Paracoccaceae bacterium
CGAGTCGTTTTTTATGGTCGGTTGCTAGCAGCGAAAGCTGGTAGCCGCCGCCATAGCTGGAGCCTTGCGCGCCAATCAGCAGGTTGGGGCCGTTGGCCACGCTTTCGCTGTCGAGCGGACGTGCAACAAATGCGCCGGTAGATTCATCACGCCAGGCGAGGTAGTCGAGATTTTTTTCGGCCCAATCCAAAATTTGGTTAAGGTACTGGCCGTCAAAGTCGGGATCCATTCCTCGAACTGTGCCGCTTGAATCGCCAAACCCGCGAGGGTCCCAGGAGATAACGGTATAGCCGACAGCCCTGTAGTCTTCAAAGCCGGTTGTCGAGCGTCCAAAGCTGTATCCCGGCCCGTGCAGCATTAAAGGGTGGGCACCGGCGTCGCGGGCGGCGCACTTAAAGTCGTCTGGCTCCATAACCTGAAAGCTGACAACGTGGCCGTCATAGGTATTGAGTACGACCTGATAGCTTCTACCGCCGCTGAGTCCTTCGTCGAACTCACAAGAGGCGTGTTCGATTTGTGATGCGCTACAGCCCGCGGCATTACTGGGCTCGCCTGGTGGCGTATTGGCACACTCGTCGCCGTTGTCGCCAACGCCATCGCCATCGTCGTCGCTGGATTCATTTTCATCTTCAGGGAAGGCATCAGCGTTGTCGCCAACACCGTCGCCGTCAGTATCTTTTGATTCAGTGGGGTCCTGCGGGAAGGCATCAGCGTTGTCGCCCACACCGTCGCCATCGGTGTCTTTTGATTCGTTTTTATCAAGTGGAAAGGCGTCGTCTTCGTCAGCTACGCCATCATTGTCATCGTCGCTGTCGCAGGCATCGCCGTCGCCGTCACGGTCGGTATCAGTTTGGTTGGCGTTGGCTACGATCGGGCAATTGTCATCACCATCGTTATCGCCGTCGCTGTCAGTGTCTTTCAGGAGAGGGTCTGAGCCTTGGGCAATTTCATCATCATCTAGGACGCCGTCGTTATCGTCGTCGCGGTCACAGGCGTCACCACGGTCATCACCATCGGTATCACGTTGACCGTTGTTCGCGACTGCAGGGCAGTTGTCTACCGCATTTTCGATACCATCAGTGTCGGCGTCTTTTCTGCGGTCGTCTTCGTTCTCGCAACCGTCAGGCTCTACCGCCGCATTGCTGTTTGGGCAGCGATCTTTGGTGTCACTTGTGCCGTCGTCGTCGCTGTCTACGCCTTTGTCGTAGTCGAATTGTCCGTCGGCGATATCACGTTTGCTTTCATTAAGATGCTGGCTTGCAGTGGCGATATCTGGAACGGTGCGGGCTGCGCCTCCGTTTGCCGTTTTGGCGAAATCTTCGAGCGCCGAACCATCAAAATTGGCGAAATCTACTAGGCCGTTGAACTGCATGGCCGCGTCGTGAACGTCTAGTGATATTTCAAGACCGTTGTCCGGCTTGCCGTCTTTGTCGAGGGTGAGCAAAAAGCGGGTGATGTTGACGGCAATATTATTGTTGCTACCAGAGAAATTTTCCGGAGTAACAATAGTCGTGCTGTTGTTGGCGATAAAATCGCCAAGGCGAATATTGCCGACAGTGAATTCGAGTCTTTCACCCGGCAGGAAAGTAAATCTGCCGTTTGCCAGGGTAGGAATTTTCTCTGCGCCGTCATTGCGGTTGTAGCGCAAGCCCTTCACCGGGCTGTCAACAAACTGCCCCTGAGTTGATGGGGCGCTGCCGCCGCCGGAGTTACTGCCGGTGTTCCCGCCATTGGAGGGGTCGCTACCATTGCCACTACCACCGCAAGCGGCCATGGTCAGTACCAAAATCGATACACTCAGACGGGAAATCAGAAGTTTCATGATGGAACCTCGAAAACTATATTTTTATCTGTTTTCGCTCACGGCGCCGCTACATCGAAGGGGGCGATGTAACGAAGACCAAAGTGGCAACTCATTATTAGGCAGGCCAGCTCTGTATGTTTATTATGTTTAAAAAGTGAGCAAATCTAACGATGTTTATATTACGCTAGTTAACTCAAAGTGCAATGCGCAACGCAGAATTCTTGAGAAAGTACTTTAATAGTTTATATTATGAAAAATATATTAATATCATGCAGATATTTCATTTTATTAATGCTGATTAGCGATATTTTATACTTATAGTTCAGGCTTTGCTGGACTCTTCTCGAAGTAAAATGTGAATGCCTTCCGCAGATTGTCTGGGGCAGTACCGAAATCTCTTTCAAGGTGATACTGGATCCTGCCTTCTTTGCCACGCGGGTGTTCGCGCAGGTAATTTAGCAGCGCGCGGTGTACTTCGTCAGAGTAGGGAAGTTGCGCTTTGTCGTAGATCTTTCTGATCATTGCGATGTCGTCGGCCATAAATGTATGAAATGGCACGTCGATACTTTGGCTTGCCGCCAAGCGCGGGCGGTCGACAATATACTGTTCGAGCAATACCCGAATACGCTGGCTCCAGTACTGGATGAGTTCGGTCGTTAAAACCTTGCGTCGGTTAATGCGCTGCCCATAGGCGAGCATGGTGATTGCTGACTGAATGACGGCGACGGGGTCGCGGTGGGTGATGGCGATGGTCGCATCGGGAAAGGTTTTCTGTAAAACGGGTAGTTGTTCAAGGTGCTGCGGGCATTTTAGTACCCAGCGCCGGACGGCGTAGTGGTCGCCCAGGCGCTGCTGATCTTGCCACTGGAGGATTTTGAGGACAGTTTTGAGGTAGTCGTAGCGGGGTGTCTGGTCGGTGCTTAGATAGTGATCACGCCAGCGCGGTGAATGACTGAGCCACTCAAAATTGTAGGAGGCAAAGTCCGGCCCCATCAATTCCAGCTCTTCGTGAATGTGCTCGGGGTTCATGGGGTGCATGGCCGCCAGCAGGGGTGTCATTTGTTGCATCATGTCCCACTGCTGCTGACAGCGTTGGAAGCGTGGGTCATCGTTATCGCCACTGGCTTTTTCGCCGGGCATGGGCACCGGTTCATACGATTCCCAAAGCGGCAGCGAGCGCAGGCGCGGATCGGCAGCCATCAAATTCAGCAGATGGGTAGTGCCTGATCGTGGCAGGCCGGCAACGATAATGGGGCGCTCAATCCTCTGTTCGTGAATCTCAGGGTGGCGCTTGAGCAAATCCTGAATCAGTAATCGACTTTTGGCGAACGACAGCAGTTTATTGCGCAGGCTCAGGCGAGCGATGCCGGTCAGGCCGGTATCGCTGTTCCACTCGTCCAGCAGCAAATCCAGCCGCTGTAGGTAATCGTTCGGGCCGAAGTCGCTGAGCCCGGTCGCCAGCATTGCTTCATCAAGCAATGGGTCACGATTGAAGTCGACATCAAGCGTTTCGCCATAATCGACAGCCGCTTGTTGCAACTCGGTAAGCTGGGGGTTGGCAAGGTCGGCGATATCGATGGAGTTGCTCATGCGGGTTTATCCTGCAGGCGTGCGTTTAAAAGGCCCAGCTGGTATTCGAGCCAGCCTGTTTCCCAAAAATTGCTGCGCTGGGAGCGCTCGAGCAAGGCCTGGTGCGCATCGATGGCCAGCTGAAGTGCCGCGCGCTGCCCGGCATCGCTGGCAAGCGCAGCCTCGGCAAAGTGCAGAGCGCGCTCAGGATCCGCCGCGTTAAGCGCTTGCCGCCCTTTCTCGATCACAGCCTCGGTGCCAGCCAATGCGACCAAGTCTGCGTAAATCTCAGTATGCCGGGTAGGGTATAGCTCGGTGGTGGAGTGGGCCTTAAACCAACCCATATAGCTTTCCCATATGGTGCGCACCGCCCAGCTAACTTTGCCATAGCCCTGGCCGATGTTGAGCTCGGGCGGCAGCGAGGTGCTGCGCATGAGGTCGTCAATGGACTTGCCGTCGTTCATGCCCTTGAGTGTTTCGCGGTGCACGTAATCCACGGCGTCGTGCATGCGCTGCAGGCTGGCGTCAATCAGCTCTTCGCCAATGATGGGGTCGAAATGTCCGGTGATTAGCATCGCCGGTTTAAGGGCTCGCACGGCGCTTATGGCTTCGAGGTAGGGTTCGGCGAAACGGTATTTATCGCCGCGAATGGTGTTCAGGTTGGGAAAGTGCGGGAACAGCGGCCCAAAAACGTTTCCACTAAATAGGATTCGGTACTGTGGCAGCCAGATAACCGTGCTGTCGATTGTTTCGCCCCCCGGCGTGCTGATTAATTCAAAGTCGATACCACCGAACGTGAAGGCGTGGCTGTCTTCGAACAGCAGGTCAGGCTTGGGCCGATCCTGTATCAGCAGGTCGGGGTTCTGGGTAATGGCGGCCACGCTTTTGTCTATGGTCTTTTTGAACCAAATATAGGCCTGAGAAATGCGTACGGTAGCGATGCGCTCGTCATCTTTCTGGCAAGCGAGATTATTTTGTTGGGCAACGAGCTGGGTGCTGTCGTCGCGAAAATGATTGACCCCGCCAACATGATCGACATGCCCTTGGGTGAGCAGAATATAGCGCGTTGGTCCTGGGTAAATTTTGTCGAACAGTTTTTTATGGATTAGCGCTTCGAACCCCATGCCGGTGTTGATAATGACCCGTCCGGCAGCTGTTTTCACCATGTAGCTGTTTGAGGTGCCACACGACATATAAATAAAGTCATTAATGCGCGTTGCGGCAGTTTGGCAGGCGGGTTCCATGGCGGCAAAGCTGGGACGTTGGGTAATAAGTTCGTCAACAGTAGTCATAAGGGCTCCTTGGCTTTCCGGTTTTTATAATACGTTCGTATTAATAAAGCAAATGCTTAGGTCCGCGCGCGTAGTACGAAATAGAGCGGTGAGGCTTCAGGAGGCTGGTGGTTGCTCGACTTGTGTCATTTTTAGGGTGGCGGTGGAGCTGAGCACGACGCGATCACCTACGCTGAGCGTGGCGCGCACAAAGGCCATGCGCCGGGTGCGACGTATCAGCTCACCGCGGCCAATGAGTAACTCGCCAGCTTCGGCGGAAGAAATAAATTGGTTGTCGCAGGTCAGGGTGAGGCAGCCTTCATTGAAACTTTCCAGAGCACTCAAGCACAGCGTGTAATCCGCAAAACACATCAGCACGCCACCGTGGGCGATGCCAAACATATTGCAATGATGCTTGTCGAGACGGAAAGCGGTTTCGGCGGCGGGTGCCAGTGATTTGCAAAAAAAGGGTCCAACATTGTCTTCAGCGGGGTCGCCAGGCCAGTGCTGAAATTCTGCGGGAATATCGAAATCTTCAGGTTTGATAGTGCTCATTGTTGTGCCTCGTATGTGCGTTCCGTGTTGCCATGCTTGGGGTGCTATCGCCCTGTCTGATGCAGCTTGTCGAATGATGGGAAGGCCAATGTGTAGGCAGGCCATAGAGTCTTAGCTTTAACTAACAGGATCAATGCGAATCGGCAGGCCATCGGTCGGAAACTGTATAGGAACAGAGTTGTACTGCATGGTATATCCATCCGCAACCGTGATGCGGTAATCCTTGAGCAATTGAAACAGGAACAGTTTGACCTGCACTTCGGCAAAGTTTAAGCCGAGGCATTTGTGTGGGCCGCCGCCGAAGGGAATGTATTGGTAGAAATGGCGCTTGTGTTCTGAGCGCTCTTTAGAGAAGCGCAGTGGGTCAAATTGGTAAGGCTCCGTCCACCATTCGTCGAGATAGTGAGTCATTAGCGGTGAAATACTCACACCGGTATTTTTGGGTATACGGTAGCCCATGATTTCGGTATCAGCGATACACCGGCGCACTATCGCGGGCACGGGCGGGTACATGCGCAGCGATTCTTTCATTGCCAGCGCGGTAAGCTCTAGCGATTGAAGGTCGTCATAGGATAGGGCTTCCTTTCCCGGAGCATTAAACTCTGCGCGCAATTTGTCTTGCCAATCCTGATTTTTGGCAAGCAGATAGATCATTGAGCACAGGGTGCTGGTCGTGGTGTCGTGCGCTGCAAACAGCAGAAATATAATATGGTTGCGTACCGCTTCGTCGCTAAGTAGGTTGCCATCTTCGTCTCGCGCGTGACAAAACTGGGAGAAGAAATCCTGACTTGCGGTCGCGCGCTTGGCATCGATGGTTTTGTGGATAAACTCTTCTAGCACTTTACGGCCTTGAAGCCCGCGACGCCATTTAGTGCCGGGTAGGGGAATCTTAAACCAGGCCATTGACGCTTCCATGGCATGCATGAAGCCCTTGTTTATCGCGTCGGCTTCTTTCCCCATTTCTACGCCCATAAACACCTGAGCGGCGGTGTCCAGAAGTAGCGCTTTGATACTGTCTTTAAAGTGAAAAGTCTCGCCCTTAGGGAAATCTGAGACTCCTTGTTTAAGCTTGGGCGTCATCACATTTAGGTAGCCCTGAATGGCGTCTTTTTTGAAGGCAGCTTGTAATATTTTGCGATGGAAGCGGTGTTCGTCGAAATCGCGCAACATCAAACCATCGGGAAATAGTTTGTCTAGTAGTGGGTCCCAAGCCTTTTTCGAGGAAAAAATCTTGTGCTCATCCTTAAGTACGATCTCGTTGCCTTCTGGGCCGATTATCGAAACATTTTTCTGCAGCAATGCGCTGTTTCGAAATATTGGGCCGAACTGATCGAGCTTTCGCTGGCCAAGGCTGTGGTAGTCGCGCAGAAATTCAAAGGTATCGCCCAGTAGCGGCCATTTGCCGTTGTCGCCCGGGATGTGGTCGATATCCCTGCAGGAATCACGCGGTAGTTCGAGGTAGTCGGTAGGGCGGCTCATTGATAATTCCTCATTATTTGCACCAGCCGTGAAATAGCAGGTCGATGCTCTGTTGAATGTAGTGTTCAGGATTCTGCGCGGCAGGGTGCTGTGCAGGGCTAAAGCGGTTGCCAGTAAGTTTTTCATAGAAGGGCCGTTGCAGTAACGGCGCCAAAGCGGACTGCACAGCGAAAAATAAGGATTCGATGGGCACCGGCTTAATGCGCCCACTGCGCTCTACTTTGGTCACGAGGTCAGCAATGACCGCCCAGGCGCCCTCAAAATATAGCTTGTAGATGTAGTCTAGACGGGGGCCGCCGCTGATGGCTTCCTGCAGGCAGATTAGTTGCATTGCCGGGTGCTCGATGGCGCTACTGAGATAGATGCGGATGGCCTCCTGCAGTGCGTCAAATTCATCGTGGCTGTCGTCAATACGTGTCAGGGCCGCCAGTACTTGTGCTGTGGTGGCGCCAGCGAGTTGATCGACGACGGCCTTCCATAGCGCGTCTTTTGAGTCAAAATAGTGATGGAAAAAGGTGTAGCTAACGCCCAGCTCGGTTTGTAATTTGCGCAGGGAGACGCCGTCGTAGCCGTCGCGGGCAAATATCGTGGCCGAGGCTTGCAATAGCTGCTCTATCGACAGCGCCGGTGCGTCGGCTTTGCGGGGGCGGCCGCGCCGGCGAGTAGGGCTTGTGTCAGCGGCGGTGATCATGGTCAATCCATTTAATTAAACAGGTGTTAAAAATAAACCGAGAAGGAAAACTTTGTCAATATGAAAAATCATAAGTTGTCGTGCGCGGACACAATTTGACGAAATAAACGACGGACCTACCACGCTGTTTGAATATGTAAACAAACTTGACAATAAGGCTGGCGCGGCAAGATACTGGAAAGGCCCCGCTGCATAGATAAAACAATAAATCCGGTGGTCAGTACATGGATTCACGTAAACGATACCTACCCTGCAGTCTACTGCTTTTCCTTGCGAATTCGGCCTTGGCGGGCACGCCCAGAGTCTTGGAAGAGGTTCTGGTCACGGCTCAAAAAACCACGCAGTCCGCACAGGACGTCCCTATTTCACTGACCGCGCTCGACGGCGCGATCATGCGTGATATCGGCGCTACTGGTCTCGCCGATATGGCGCCCTATATGCCCAACGTCCGGTTTTCGTCGGAATCAGACCCCGCGCTGGCGCAAATCAATATTCGCGGTTTTGGCTCAAACCCCCTGAATGCGGCTTTTGAGAGCTCGGTGGGTTTTGTGCAGGATGAAATTTTCTTTGGTCGCCCCTCATATTTTGCCGAAGCCATGTTCGACGTTGACCGGGTGGAAGTGCTGCGCGGTCCGCAGGGTACCTTGTTTGGTAAAAACACCATTGCCGGCGTTTTTAATGTCACGTCCATAGGGCCCAGCGAGGAGTTTTCCGGCAATGTACGCTTAAGCCAGAGCGACCCTGATGAAACCCGCATTGAGGGCGGCGTGGGCGGTAAGCTCACCGACGGGTTGGGCTTGCGATTGTCGGGCCTGACAACCCAGCGTGACGGTGAACTTTACAACCAATTTCTGGATCGCCGCGATGATCAGTACGAACAAGATGCGCTGCGCCTAAAACTGCGGTTTGATTTCGCTGAAAATCTTAGCAGTGACCTCACCGCCGTCACCTCGGAGACTAGCGTCAACTACTGGGGCCTGCAATTAATGGAGTTGGATGAGGGCACTCGGACCTTCTTGCAAAATTATGATCCTGCGATTGAAGACGATCCGGCAAATTTCACAAGCTCATACAACACCCCTGGATTTCTTGATAAAACCTCCGATACCTTAGGTCTGGTAACACGCTGGGATATCGGTGGCTGGGGCGCGCTCGACGAATCTGCGGCGGTACTAGTATTGGCTGACAGCAGCCTGACCATAGACAGTCTGGTTGATCTCGATGCGTCCCCTGCGGATATCGCCCAACTGACGGTCGTGTCGGACTACGAACAGCAATCAGCCGAATTCCGATTCACCGGGAGCGCAGGCGGCTTGTTCGGGATGGGCGACAGTCTGGATTTTGTCGCCGGACTGTTTCTGTTTGAATCGAGCTTTGAGCAGCTGACGAAAATCTTGGTTGGTGAGCATTTTGCTGATTACCTGCTTTCCGACGATGCGCTACAGCTGGCCTCAGGCAATTCGGCCCAGACCAGCGGCGGCTTGTTGGGTGGGCTAAACCCCGCCGCTCTCGGCCTCGTTGGCGCCTCAGGAAGCGCCGCGATTGGAGAAGACTACTACCGGTTGGACTATTTGCTGGAACTAGAATCGCAAGCGCTGTTTGCACAGATGACCTGGGCATTGAACGAGCATTGGGTGGTAACACCGGGC
Source organism: Paracoccaceae bacterium (assembly GCA_047622145.1). Lineage (GTDB taxonomy): Bacteria > Pseudomonadota > Gammaproteobacteria > Pseudomonadales > Spongiibacteraceae > Litorivivens. Next base: position 9,019 of record JBLHMO010000107.1, read on the forward strand.
ATCCGCTACAACCGCGAACAGAAAGTTGTGGACGCGCTCGGGCAGGGCGTTTGCCCCGTTGCGTCGATTAGCCAGCCCTGTGTTATGAAGACGGCCTTGAGTGCCGAGGATTATCAGGCGAGAAATTTAAAACGCAGCGAAAGTGATATGTCGCCTAAGCTTTCGCTTCAGTATTATTTTCGAGAAAGTCTAAACAGTTTTCTAACTGTGAGTAAAGGCTTTAAAAGCGGCGGTTTTAATGCCTCCTCCTTTGGCGGCGACGATTTGGTTTTTAAACCAGAAAAAGCCGTCACGCTTGAGCTCGGTATAAAGGGGCGATTTTTTGACAATACTTTACGCGTCAATGCGGCGGTTTACCGAACTGAATTTGACGATCTGCAGGTGCTCGCCTTCAATGGTGCTTTTTTCGACGTAACGAATGCAGCGACGGCCATTTCAGAAGGTGTTGAGCTTGATTTTGTCTGGTTGACGCCCTTCGAGCCCTTGAGTCTGCGTGGTTCATTTGGGCTGCTTGACGCGCGTTATGACAACTACAGCAACGCCCCCGCGCCGATTGATCAAGGGGTGAATGCAACTCAAGACTTATCTGGCCGGACCATAGCGCTAGCGCCTGAACAAACGGCCACCCTCACGCCCACGCTGACGGTGCCGGTGTTCGGACTCGGTCTGAGTGCGAGCGTCGATGTGCTCTATCAAGGTGATCAATACACGGACACGGATCTCGACGAGGCCACTTTTTTGGCTGGCTACACCAGCTACTCGGCGCGCGTTAGTCTCGGTGCCCAAGATCAGCGTTGGGCGCTGACTTTAGGTGGCAGCAATCTGAGTGACGAGAAAATTCTCAATCAGGTGCTGGATACGGTATTTTTCCCGAAAACCTACAATAGTCGACAAAAGGCGGGCAGAAAAATATTTCTGGCGCTGTCGTTTAAGTGGTAGTTTTTAGGACTCAGAGGCTAGAAACGATATACGAATCGCTATCCGGAGTCTGCCGCCGTGTCCGAATCACTCGCGCTGATTAAAGAAGTACTGCAGTCTGTCGGCGATGATCGGCACAGGCGCCTATTCGGCGGCTATGGTCTCTTTCTGGACGGCTTGATGTTTGGTTTGATTGCCGACGAGGTGCTCTACTTCAAGGTCGACGACGGCAATCGCGCGGATTTTGCGGCGGTGGGATTGCTACCCTTCAGCTATCAGCGCCAAGGAAAATCAATTCAGCTCTCTTTTAGCTTGCGCGTATCTAGTAACTAAAAGGCAACGAAATCTTATCGAATATGAGCAGTTATGGGTAAATTAGAACACAATTAAGCTAGGCGCATTGTATTAATGAGTGACAAAACACACTTTACTTGGCTTTGTCGATTTTCTATATTGACAGATCTGCTATAACAAAGATTATACTGCGGTATAGCGGCGTAAGCCGCCAATATTTAATTCATTAAATCTAGCTAGGAATATAAATGTCATATACAAGTTTAAGGCACGTAATGAACCTCTTTAGTAGTACGAGTAGCCCAGAGGCCAAGCAGGAGCTTTTTAAGGAAGTGACCTTATTGACCTTAGCTAGAGCGACTAGAGTGGACCTTGTGACAACAGGCCGAGAAGTAGAAGTGGTTCAAGCTCTATTAGTTAAACTTTTTGACGAAGAGATAAGTTCGGCCGATATTCGTGTGGCCGCGTCATCTGAGCTATTTGAAACGGCGTCTCTGAATAGGTATTTGGCCGCGACGGCAGCACAGTTAGACCTTGAGCAAAATCAGGCCATATTAAAAGCACTAATAGATGTGTTTTCAGCGGATGGTAAAGTGACTGAACCAGAAATCGATTTCTTCAATATGGTCGCCATATCCTTAGGGTTAACAGCGGCCGAGATCGTTGGCCTTTCAGTCGATTCATAGTCGCCTACCACTAGACTGGACTTCCCAGGGTTCGCTAGACAGTTACTGCCTCTAAAAAGTACGCCTCTTCGAACTTAGCAGGCGATACGCCACCTGTATGCGAATGTCGCTTTACCGGATTGTAGAACATCGCTATAAAATTGAATATCTCCCCTTTGGCTTCCACCCTAGTTGAGTATATCTTTCGTCTCGTGAGCCGCTTTTTAAATGTCGTGAAAAAGCTTTCAGCGACGGCATTATCATGACAATTACCACGCCGGCTCATCGACGGTATTAGCTTGTGCTCGCTCATGAATGCTAAATAATCTTAGCTGGCATACTGGCTGCCCTGATCGCTGTGTACTAGGACTTCGTTTTTGGGGCTCCGCTGCCATACGGCCATTAATAACGCATTGATAACAAAGTGGCGATCCATCGTTTTGTCCATTGACCAGCCAACAACTCTTCGAGAAAACAAATCCATTACTGTCGTCACATACAAAAATCCTTCGTGGGTTCTGATGTAAGTTATGTCACTCACCCACGCGTGATTAGAGGCTTTAGGGTTGAATTGGCGATCTAATATATTGTCAGCGATCTTGCCGGACTTGCCCCCTTTGATGTACCGG
>JBLHMO010000108.1:0-11471 GCA_047622145.1 Paracoccaceae bacterium
GCTGGCAGCGGATTGGTGGGTTACGGCAAGCTGTTGATCGTAAAGCACAGCGAGCGTTATTTAAGTGCTTATGCCCACAACAACCGTTTGTTGGTGAAAGAAGGCGAAACCATAAGGCAGGGGCAAGTGATCGCTCGCATGGGCGATACAGGTACAGATCGAACTAAGTTGCATTTTGAAATACGGAAAGACGGGAAGCCCATCAACCCCGTTAGTTTGTTACCGAAAAGGAATTAGGACGAAGTGCATATGAGGCAGTACATAGTGTAGACACGGCATCTTGCCTAAGGACGTTGTCATGAACGTAAACACTGAAGAACTTTCTGTTCGCGATGCAAACCAGCATCATCTTAGAGGCGAAGATTCAATTAAATCGTCGCCTGACGAAGGCGAAACTCAATTAAAATCCCCAAAGAGGCGTGCTCGCAGAACCGAGCTTGATGCCACCCAGTTATATCTCAGTGAAATCGGTTTTTCCCCGCTACTGTCTGCGGAAGAAGAAGTGCACTTTGCACGTTTGGCGCAGCGCGGCGATGAGGCGGGACGCAAGCGCATGATTGTCAGTAATCTGCGGCTCGTGGTAAAAATCTCCCGGCGCTACCTGAATCGCGGGCTTAGTCTGCTCGACTTAATAGAGGAGGGCAATCTAGGGCTGATTCACGCGGTCGAAAAATTTGATCCGGAGCGCGGTTTTCGCTTTTCTACCTACGCCACCTGGTGGATAAGGCAGGCGATAGAGCGGGGGATAATGAATCAAACGCGGACTATTCGGCTTCCCATACACGTTGTAAAAGAATTGAACGTCTATTTACGGGCGGCGCGGGAATTAACTCAGCAGCTCGATCACGAACCGACGACCGACGAAATAGCGCACTGGGTCGATAAGCCCGTCGCTGCAGTCGAGAAAATGTTCGGCCTTAATGAACGGGTTAGCTCCTTCGATATACCCATGAGCCGAGAGTCGGCTAAACCGTTACTGGAATCGCTAGCGGATGATCAGGCGCACGACCCAGCAGACTTGCTGCAAAATGATGACCTCAAAGTGGCGATAGGTCACTGGCTTGAAGAGTTGAACGAGAAGCAACGTGAGGTAATTACCCGTCGATTCGGTTTGCGCGGCCACGAGCCCGCTACGCTGGAGGAAGTGGGAGCAGAAATTGGCCTAACGCGCGAGCGGGTTCGCCAGATACAGGTCGAGGCGCTGAGCACGTTGAGAACAATTTTCGAAAGTCGTGGCGTCAATCAAGAGGCTGTGTTCGATTGATGTCGCGGTAAATTGAAGGTAATAAAAAAGCGGCCAAGGCCGCTTTTTTCAATTTTAGCTTAGGCTTATCGCTCGAGGTACTTGAGTTTACCCTCGACACCGGCCCATTCTTTGGCATCGGCTATAGGCTCTTTCATTTCGGTGATGTTTGGCCAGACTTCCGATAGCTCGGCATTCAGCTCCATAAACACCTGCTGGTCTTCTGGCAGCTCATCTTCCGAGAAAATAGCATCTACCGGACATTCGGGTTCGCACAGGGCGCAATCGATACACTCGTCGGGATGGATGACCAGAAAGTTCGGGCCTTCGTAAAAACAATCGACGGGACAGACTTCTACGCAATCTGTGTGCTTGCACTTGATGCAACTTTCCCCAACCACAAATGTCATATGGTGCCTCTTTAAATACAGTCTAAGATTGACGTGCTGGTGCTCAAAGGCGGCTATTCTACCACCTCAAAAAGAAATGGGTACCACTTTAAGCCTAACAAACCGTAACAATTAGCGGCGCTAACACTGCCGTTGCCGGCTTTGCTGCCGAGCTGAGATCGGGTCAGAGTCAGGTAAGTGTTCAGGTCAGAGATTTCAGGCGGTACAAGGCATCAAGTGCCTGGCGCGGTGTCATTTCATCAGGGTTAAGCTCGTCCAGCGCCTCGCGCGCGGGGTCTGGCGCGGCAGCGCTAAAAAGTTCCGCTTGGGAGGGCGCAGCGGCATTGGTGGCTGCGGGGATCGCCAGCTGCTCTAGGCTGGAGAGCTTTCGACGCGCATTTTGAATAACCGCTGCGGGTATTCCCGCAAGTTTGGCCACCTGTAAGCCGTAACTTTGGTTGGCCGGGCCTTTCTGCACCGCGTGTAAAAAGATGATGTGATCGTCGTGTTCGGTAGCGTCAAGGTGGACGTTAACCGCCAGAGAATACAGTTCAGGTAGGGCGGTCAATTCGAAGTAGTGGGTGGCAAACAAGGTGCAGGCCTTGATCTCTTCGACCAGTCGCACGGCGCAGGCCCAGGCCAGTGACAGTCCGTCGAAGGTGCTGGTGCCGCGGCCCACCTCATCCATCAAAACCAGACTTTTTTCAGTTGCATTATTGAGGATATTGGCGGTCTCGGTCATTTCTACCATAAAGGTTGAGCGGCCGCCGGCAAGATCGTCTGAGGAGCCGATGCGAGTAAATATCTGGTCGACTATCGGAATGCTGGCGCTGCGGGCGGGAACAAAGCTGCCTATGTGCGCCAGCAAAACAATCAGTGCGGTTTGGCGCATATAGGTCGACTTACCACCCATGTTTGGGCCGGTGATAATCAGCATACGGCGTTCGCTGTCAAAGCGGGTATCGTTGGCGATGAAGGGCGATTCCAGCACGGCTTCGACAACTGGGTGGCGACCATCTTCTATTGTCAGGGGGGCGTCGTGGGCAAGTGCTGGGCGGCAAAAATCCAGTGCGCTTGCGCGTTCAGCCAGCGTGCACAATACGTCTAACTCAGCGACTGCTTGGGCGCAGCTCTGCAAGGTTATCAGTGACTCATTGAGAATTTCAATAAGTTGCTCGTATAGCCATTTTTCTCGTGTCAGCGCCCGACTTTTGCTGCTCAGGGCTTTGTCCTCAAACTCCTTCAACTCAGGCGTGATGTAGCGTTCTGCATTTTTCAAAGTCTGGCGGCGAGTGTATTCCAGCGGCGCGTTACCAGCCTGACCACGGCTGATTTCAATGTAGTAGCCATGAACTCGGTTGTAGCCGACCTTGAGTGTACTGAGCCCGGTGCGCTCGCGTTCGCGAGTTTCCAGCTGCACCAGAAAGTCACCCGCATTGCTACTGAGGTTGCGCAGCTCGTCCAGCTCGGAGTCGTAGCCGTCGGCAATAACACCGCCATCGCGAATCACCATGGGCGGGTTTTCAACCAGTGCTTTGTCGAGCATAGAGCTTAATTCAGGGAACTCTCCCAACCTGTCGGTTAGCGCTTGAATAAAGGGGTTGTCGATCGGACGGCATTGAGTAACGAGCGCCGGAACGGCCGACAGCGAACGATACAGGCGGGTTAAATCGCGGGGGCGTGCAGAGCGCAGGGCCACCCGCGCCAGAATTCGCTCCATATCTCCGATATTACGTAAATCTTCGCGTAGATTGTCAAAACGGAAATCACGCTGAAAATCAGCAATGCTCTGCTGGCGGTCATTCAGTTCGTGCAGGTCGCGTAGCGGACGATGCAGCCAGCGCCTCAGCAAGCGGCTGCCCATTGCCGTTTTACTTGAGTCCAGCACTGACATTAAGGTATTTTCTTCGCTCCCCGCCAGATTGAGATCCAGCTCCAGATTTCGTCGAGTAGCGGCGTCAATGGAGACGCCGTCACTACGGTTTTCATGCTGTATGCCTCGAATATGCGGCAACTCTGTACGTTGGGTTTCTTTTGCGTATTGCAGCAGGCAGCCTGCGGCGCCTAGTGCGGTGTGCAGCTCCGCGCAGCCGAAGCCCTGTAAATCTTTGGTTCCAAACTGCTGGTTCAGCAGGCGAGTGGCAGTCTCGAGCGCGAATTCCCAGGGTGGGCAGCGGCGCACGCCCGCTCGGTTTTCCAGCGTGGGCAATGGTTGGGCTTCACTCAGCAGCACTTCTACGGGGTTCAAACGCTGCACTTCGGCCAGCATCGCGGTCTCGCCTTGAGCTTCCAATATCAAAAAGCGGCCGCTGCTGATATCCAAGCAGGCCATCCCAAACAGGTCATCGTGGCGGTTGATAGCTAGCAGTAAATTGTCGCGCCGATCATCTAGGAAGGCTTCGTCGCTGACGGTGCCGGGGGTGACGATACGCACTACCTTGCGATCAACCGGGCCCTTGCTGGTTGCCGGGTCGCCAAACTGCTCGGCGATGGCAATGGACTGGCCCTTGCGTACCAGGCGGCCGAGATAGGATTCCGCCGCATGGTAGGGCACGCCGCACATCGGGATGGGTTCGCCGGCTGATTTACCCCTTGCGGTCAAGGTAATATCCAGCAGCTCCGCCGCCGTTTTGGCATCGTCGAAAAACAGCTCGTAAAAGTCACCCATGCGGTAGAACAGCAGCTCGCGAGGGTGCTCAGCTTTGATTTTCAAGTACTGCTGCATCATCGGGGTGTTCTGTTCCGCTTTCTTCAGTTCTGGGCTGGCGACTGCGCTCATATCTCTCGTATCTTTGGATTGCTAAAGGGAGCGATTGTACGCAAAGCGGGGCAAGCTGACCACGGCTGGGCACGGATACGGCGACCAGAAAAATTTTCTACAAACGGTTGACAGGGCGCCCAGATATACTGATTATACATACAGTCTTTTACGGAGCGGAAAACAAATGGGGTCAGCTATGGACGATAACAAACAAAAGGCACTCGGCGCAGCTCTGTCGCAAATTGAGCGACAATTCGGCAAGGGCTCGATCATGCGCATGGGCGAGCAGGAGCGTGTTGCAGTGCCTGTTATCAGTACCGGTTCGCTGGCACTGGATATCGCCTTGGGTGTGGGCGGCTTGCCGCGCCGCAAGGTTATTGAAATCTACGGCCCAGAATCCAGTGGTAAAACTACCATGACTCTGCATGCTATTGCTGAGTGCCAGAAAACAGGTGGCATCTGTGCTTTTATCGATGCGGAACACGCTTTTGACCCCAGCTACGCCGAGAAATTGGGTGTAGACCTAGACAGCCTGCTTATGTCTCAGCCAGATACCGGCGAGCAAGCGCTGGAAATCACCGAAACACTGGTACGATCCGGCGCAGTTGATCTAGTGGTTATTGACTCGGTGGCGGCATTGACGCCCCGTGCTGAAATTGAAGGCGATATGGGCGACAGCCACGTGGGTTTGCAGGCTCGCCTGATGAGCCAGGCGCTGCGCAAATTGACCGGTATTATCAGCAAGTCCAGCAGTACGGTTATCTTTATTAACCAGATTCGAATGAAAATAGGCGTGATGTTTGGTAGTCCCGAGACCACGACCGGTGGTAATGCACTTAAGTTTTACGCTTCGGTTCGCTTGGACATTCGTCGCATCGGCGCCGTTAAATTGGGCGACGAAATAATCGGCAACGAGACCCGCGTCAAAGTGGTTAAAAACAAAGTAGCACCGCCCTTTAAGCAAGCCGAATTTCAGATTATGTATGGCCAGGGCATTTACCGTATGGGCGAAATTATCGACCTGGGTGTTCTGCAAGGCCTAGTTGATAAATCCGGTGCATGGTATGCCTATAAGGGCGACAAAATTGGGCAGGGTAAGGCCAATGCGGCCAACTACCTGAAAGAAAATCCGCATCTCGCCGATGAAATTGAAGCCGCTATTCGCGACCAGCTCCTGCCAAAATTTAAGCCCGCAGAGAATGGTGATACTGCCGCAGCGGTTGATTCGGAAGAGCAGGAAACCGGAGCCTGATAGGTACAATATCCTCGACAGGTCTCAGTTAGATCCATCTTTCAGGGCGCCGATGGCGCCCTTTTTTATTCTGCCGTGGTAAGTAAGTCTTTCTCACGCATAATTATTGAGCCACGAACTGCTCCGATGCCTGAGTCGCTTTGCCGCGACTAGCCGCATCAGGTGTGTACCAAATGGGTGAACTCCATGCCCGCTCCTGTATGACAGGAGAATAAAAGGGTTCCTCTTTTTTGCTAAGGCAGCACTTATCAAATACGTCTTCGCCCCAGGCACCATTGTCTTTTGCCAGTGCAGTTGCTTTTGCCGCCTGTGTTTTACAATCGTTGCTAAAGGGGTCGACGCCAAAGGATTTGCATTGCAGGGTAGACCAGCGGCAAGTTGGGTTCTCCAGTAGGCGGGCATAGTAGAATGCGTTGTCGCTGGTATTAAAGTCGGGGTCTTTCCACACCGTACACATGCTCGCATGACCCTCGCCCTTAGGGGCGCAGGTGTTCGGGTTGACCGACGCGCCATTCTCAGTATCGCCAGCGACGAGGTAAACCCGTTCGTGACTGTGCCCGGCGTTGTCGGTCCAGCCCTTAATAATCTGAAGGCCTTGAATATCCGAGCCGGGGAAGCCCGGTGAGCCAGTATCCTTCGCTGCCGCGACGAGAAAACTAGGACTATCTTTAGCTCCGGAGGGCAAATCACCTCCCATGGGGACACCGTTGGCATAGGCCTGTTCGATCATATCGCTGCTGTCGCACAGGGCTTGGTCGAAGTTCCAGCCACCAAAGAAGCGCAGCGTGGGTCGGGTGCCGCTAGTGGCGTAGGTTTCTTTACGCCGAATACCGTCGAATACCGAATCCCGAGTATTCTGTTCAGCCCAGACCACGGCCAGACCACCGGCGTTGGAAAAAAAGTGATCTTGAATGTTGCGATAGCCGGCATCGCGGCGCCCCAGATGGCCGGGGTAGTTGTCTTCCTCTGACGCACCGGGTGTGGCGCTGTGAGTATCTGTTGAGCCGATAAAGCCCATTTTGAAAGGATTTACGCCTGACTGTTGTTTGAGCTGGGTGCCGGCCTTAAGCACATTGCGTAGCATATTACGCGGACCAAATTGGTCGATACCCACAGGGTCTGCGTCAAGCGTACGCACTTCACCGGCAACGCTGCCGAGCATTGCGAGGCTGTCAGTTTTGATCTGCTCAAAGTCGCAAAGTTCGTCGCTGGTGCCAACACCTCTGCCAGCCAGTCTATCGAATCGGCATTCCGAGGCTCCTTTGTGTTGAATGAGTTCTACCACGGGCTCGAAGGCCAGCCGATCAATCACTTCTTGAGGGCTTTTGGGGTCGGGAAACATCAGTCCACCTGAAAGGTTTGGATTATGGGGGATAGACATCACGTCGCAACCCGGCTTGCCTTCCAGGCATTGCTCTCTCAGTAGTTTCCACAATTTGGGGAAATTGTAGGAGCCTGTGTCGTAAGCGGAAATGGGTAAGTCGGTAACAACGTCATTTCGGAAGATGACATTGCGGTGTAGATTGTTGAAATCCGGCGCGTCGGTGTATTCGTAACCGACAAAGGTTGTGAACTTACATTCGTCGTTGTGCTCTTGGGTGGCTTTTTGAATATTCTGCCACGCCGACTTTTCCGCCGCGTCGCAATCTGACAGCGTGCAGGCAAAGCTGGTTTCCTTGTCTTTGTCTGTCCCGGCAACACCCAGTTGTACCCAGTAGTTAGCCGATAGCATTTGCAGAATAAAATTGCTGCTTCTCGTCATCATGCAGGCCGGAAACCAATAACCTAACTTACCTGAATCTTGTGTGCAGATATTAATCGGCCCCAAAAACTCGGCGTGATCCGTTACTGCCATAAAGTTTAGTGGCCGTCTGAGCTGAGCTTTTACTGCTTGCGCGCCATCAGCGTCCGGTAGAGTGATTTCCTCGCCGCGACCAAAGCGGTAAGCCGCCGACGGGTCATTACGCTGACTGGATATGTATGAATCGAAGGAGTAGCTAGAGTGTACGTGCAGATCGCCAAATAGTGGTTGCCGTGTGCTGCGGTAGTCGTTGCAAGGCTCTGCACGCAAAGTGTTAGGGTACAGCGCGGTACTAAGAAGTAATGCGATCAGGAGCTCGATTTGTATTTTCATCGTTATCTCGAGGGCAGAGTTTGGCTTGAGTATAGCTCGACTTGAGGCAGGACTAATAATCCAGCTACCGGTCCAATGATTGAACTTGCCACCCATGAAGAACGGCCTAACACTCAATTGCGCTGACCGCTGGCAGGGTCAAGTGCAATTTGGTGCCTAGACCATCCGCGATGCCTTCAGTATTTGAGTTTTACGCGTCAGTTGGCAAGGGACGTTGATGTGTGGAGAGAGATCGCAGGCTATACTCGCCGGCGTCGTGTGAACATTACGCAGACCTGAAGCACTTTATACTGGAACATCGTGCGGAAATACGCTGCGCGTCCGCTACCCCTAAGATTGTTGAATGATGCGAAAATATACGATCGGTTTGGCAGTTGTTACTCTCGCGCTAGTCGCCGTTGTAGCCTTTTTTTGGTTGCAGATGGGAAAAGCGACACCTGATTGGATACCAACAGCGGCGCCGGCGATGAAGAAGAGCGTTAGCACGCATATACCTTGTAATAATTTTTCATTGCAGCGTCAGGCATTGTTTGGCGATCTGCACGTGCACACGGCTTATTCCAATGACGCGCGCAGCTGGGAAATGTTGTCAACACCTGCCGATGCCTACCGGTTTTCGACCGGGCAGAGCATAGCGCTAGGTCCATTTGACGATGAGGGCCGAGGGCTACGCACGGCACAACTACAGGTGCCGCTGGATTTTGCCGCCGTCACAGATCACGCCGAAAGCCTCGGCGAAGTCAGAATGTGCACCGACTCAAAATCCGAAAGGTATCACTCAAAAAGCTGTCGTACTTTTCGTGGTGACGTTGACGAACCGACGCTGGCCATGCGATTTCTTGGCCTACCGCTAATGCGGTTTCTTAGTGTCTTGCCCATAGGAGATCGCTCCACTGATATATGTGGAGAGGACGCGTCACTTTGTCGAGACGCTTTGCGCAATGTTTGGCAAGACAATCAAGTCGCGACAGAGCATTACTACGACCGCAGTGCCGAGTGCCGGTTCACCAGTTTTCACGGCTGGGAGTACAGTTGGGCGCCCTCAATGTCGAAAGTGCACCGAAATATCATCTTCCGAAATTCCATAGTGCCTGAACTCCCCTACAGTGCTTCGGAGCTAGTAGACCCATTGAGACTCTGGGAGAGGCTTGATCGTGATTGTATTAACAACGGCAGTGGTTGCGATGCCCTTTCAATACCCCACAACCCCAACGCGTCGAATGGTCGGATGTTTGCAACTGACTGGTTAGGTGAGGATATTGTTGAGCAGCGCCGTCGATCAGCCTTGCGTCGCCGAATGGAGCCGGTGGTCGAGATGATGCAAATCAAAGGCGAATCTGAATGCAAAATAGGATTTTCTGGCGTAATAGGGGCGGACGAATACTGTAACTTTGAAAAAATGCGCGGCCCTCTTGGGCCGGAACTTAAGGACTGCGGTGACGGTGTGGGCGCCGGTGCCTTGATGGGGCGCGGCTGTCAGTCGCGCCTAGATTTTGTACGCTACGCGCTCATTGAAGGCATGGTGCAGCAAACACGTTTGGGTGTTAACCCCTATCAGTTTGGCTTTGTCGGCGGTACCGATACGCACAATGCGATCCCTGGTGATACTGATGAGCTAGATTATCAGGGTTGCTGTGCCAATACCGATACCACTGCTCAGGCCCGGCTGGGTAAGCGGCGCGAGCTCGCTCCACGCGTGCTGCGCAACCCCGGTGGTCTGATGGGGGTTTGGGCCGAACAGAATACGCGAGAATCGATTTTTGATGCCATACAACGGCGTGAAACCTTTGCGACGAGTGGTGTTCGTATCCGGCCACGCCTGTTTGCGGGCCGTGATTTGGCACTAGATGCCTGCGAGGGTGATATTGTTGAGGCGGGTTACCAGTCGGGCGTGTCGATGGGCAGTGAAATTGCCTCGCTTAAAGAGTCGCCGGTTTTTATTGCCGCAGCCACATCCGATGCTAATAGTGAACCATTGCAACAGCTGCAGATAATAAAAATTTGGCACGATAAGGACGGAAATTTTCATCAGTCAGTTCACACGGTTGCCGGTGATTCGGCAAACGGAGCGGGTGTTGATTTGGATAGCTGTAAAACGTACGGCGAAGGAGCGCGGTCACTGTGTGGAACGTGGCGAGATCCGCAGTTTCAAGCTGACCAGTCAGCTGCGTATTATCTGCGTGTCATTGAAAATCCAAGTTGTCGCTGGAGCTGGCGTCAGTGCCTGAGTCTAGAGGCCAGCTCGCGTCCTTCAGCGTGTGAAGATTCGTCAATTCCCCGAATGCTCCAAGAGCGTGCTTGGACATCGCCAGTCTGGTATCGGCCGGACACATTGAGTGAGGATGTAAATGCAAGATAGCGCGCTTTCAATAACGAGTATTGGCCTCATAGCCTTTGCGGCGATACTGACTTACAGCTTCGCTGAGCTGGTGTGGCTGTTATTCGCACGTCGGCAGGCATCATTTCGACAAGAGTTTTATCAGCCACTCAAAAATCTATTGTTTGTGCTGCTCTCCGGTGCGCTGTTGGCCAAATTCTTTCCCGTGATCGCAGTCGCCGCAATAGCCATCGTTGGACAGCACTGGTCCGTTTTTCAGTTACCTGATGTTTGGTATAGCTGGATAGCAGCGCTGCTTATTTATGAGTTTTGGTATTGGCTGCAACACTATCTCGCGCACAAAGTTCGCGTTTTTTGGTGTATTCATTCGCCGCATCATGCGCCTGACAGTATTAACATGTTGGTAGGCACCAATCACCATGTGCTTGAAGGTTTACTGTATTTCCCCCTGTTTTTAGGCCTAATGCCGGCGCTATGCGGTGTGCCGGTTGAGATGATTGTTGTCATCAACTTGCTGGACGGTTTGTGGGGCAGCTTTCTTCACCTCAGCCCTAAAATGGTGAAAGGCGGGCGTTATGGAATGCTCGAATTTTGTATGCAAACGCCGTCTCACCACCGCGTTCATCACGCAAAAAATATCCGCTATATGGATAAAAATTTCAATTCGATAACGGTGTTCTGGGACTGGGTTATGGGCACTAGGCAGCGGCTAGACGTCAGTGATCCGGTGAACTATGGGATAACGCGCAAGGTAAATGTGGAAAGTTTCCGCGATGTTCAATTTGGCGAATTCGCGGCCCTGTGGGGAGATATTGCAGCGGCCCCGGGCCTGCGTAACAAGATCTCTTATCTATTTATGCCGCCGGGCTGGTCGCATTTGGGTGATCACAAAACCGTTTTTTTGCAGCAAAGAGCTTGGCGCGAGGCTAAGCGAGTAGGCAGTTAACCTAATGCTGGCGCTACCAGTAGCGAGGGCACTAAGAATCGCTTCAAATACTGCCGTATGCGAACATTATCCTGCTGGTGCTCGTAGGGCATGCTCGCTAGCGAAATTAAAATGCGCGTGGTCCACTCTACAAATTCTTCCAGTGTAAGGCCCGGACGGAGCCGACCATCGCGCTTTGCCAGTTCATAACTTTGCACGGTGAACTCGGCGCCAAGGCGGTTAAAGGCTTCGTCTTTCAGCGACAGGTGGTGTATCAGTTCGGGGTCCTGCTTGAATAGCAGGTTCAACACTGGACGCTTGGGTAGTTCCCGCAGGATGAATACAAAGCTTTCCACCACAATGTCTTCGACGTCCTCAAAGCTGGCATTCGTTTCACTATTCAGTGCGATGACTTCACCAACATCACGA
>JBLHMO010000109.1:0-11303 GCA_047622145.1 Paracoccaceae bacterium
TTCAATTAGCCGCGCCGCTACGGCAGGCATAGTGGGCAGCCGGGCATCCGTCGCCATTAATTTGGAAAGACTGCTGGGAGACACATTGGCACCTGATTATTGAATTCTAGGTAATGCTAGCCGCAGCGTTGCGATCTAGCTATCCGTAGTGTCCGCAACATGCTGCTCGCACATACACTGACAGCGTGAGAAAAGCCGTCGCTGGCAGGCCGTTGAATCAGCTACCAAGCTACCCTACCATGCAAGGCAATCACAAACAGAGTCGCACCATGACAAATCTGAGTAATAAGCGCGTGCTAGTAACCCAAGCAGATGCCTTTATGGGCCCGGTGCTATGCGAGGTACTAAGCGAATACGGTGCACAGCTTATCGCTGACAGCAGCGCGCTAGTGGACCTATCCGCCGCCGCAAAAGTCGTGGAAGCTGCTGGCCAGGTTGATGTCCTAGTGGTAAATCTTGCGCTACCGGCGCCCTCTACTCTCGCCATTGATGTAACGGAACAAGAGTGGCGCAACACCTTTGCCGCACTGGTCGATCCACTGCCACGCCTTTGCCGGGCCGTATTGCCGGCAATGATCGCTCGCGGCGGCGGCAAAATTCTACTGATGGGCAGCGCCTCGGCCTTGAAAGGTATGAAAAGAGCATCCAGTTACAGCGCCGCAAGAGGAGCGCAAATCGCCTATATACAAGCCTTGGGTATCGAGCTGGCGGGGCAGAACATTCAGGTGAATGCCATCGCACAAAATTTTGTGGAAAACCCCACCTACTTTCCCCCCGAGGTTCAAGCCAACCCTCGTTTTCAGGAACGCCTGAAACGGGAAGTCCCTCTGGGCCGACTAGTCACAGCGCGCGAAGATGCCGAATTCGCAGCCTTTTTATGCAGCGATGCGGCCAGCCATTTTGTCGGTCAGGTGTTTCCCTTGTGCGGTGGCTGGGTAACGCGTTAGCTTTTCGCCTAGGCTCATCAAGCCCGCTTGATGAGCCTAACAATAAATAGCAACACCGCCGCGCCGACGGTAGCTGTCGCTATTGCGCCAAGCAAACCCCCGCTCGCGATACCCAGCGCACTAAAAATACTGCCACCTATGGTGGCACCAACAACACCAATGACAACATTACCCAGCAATCCATAGCCGCCACCCTTAATAAGCAAACTAGCCAACCAGCCGGCAATCGCGCCAATGGCGAGAAAGACCAACAAACCTTCGATATTCAATATACGTACCTTATGTGGTCTCTAATTTCTGACCGCCAGACTTAAAAAGTTGCGAGCCGTAATGTCTGCGAAGGATTTACAGGGGCATTATTTACTTGACGCAAACAAAAGACGGGGGATTTGAACCCCCCGTCTAAATTATCCAGCGTGGTTGACGTTTTTAGAAATGCCGGTAAGCACCGTGGCTACCCCCCTGAGCATAGCGCTCACTTTCATTGCTGCGAGCGTGCTTTTTCGCATGTTTATTCTGCCTCCACTGCTTGTGGTTGCGGTAATGTTTATCACTGCGCTGATGCCCGTAGGCCTGCCCTTGATGACGGCCATGACCGCGTTGTGCTGACCTGTGAGCAGGTTCAGCGTGCCGACGGGCATCTCGGTGGTCAGCGTAGCTGTCGCGATGGCGCACCTCGCGCTGATGACTTACCTCGCGGTAGTGCGCTTCGCGGTAATTCCCATCTGCTCGACTGTTGTGCGCGGCCGATAGCAGTATCGCGCCAACGAGTAAGCCCGCTACCGCCTCTTCGGTGCCTGCATGTGCAGGCTGCATGCCTAGCGCCGCCGCCAAGGATATAGCCAATACCGGGCCTAACTTGCGTGCCATAGCTTTGCTCTGCACTTCATTTACTGGGTTTATTGCACTGACTTTAGCCATCGTATTTACTCCTGTTGTCCGACTAAGACCATAGCCCTGTGCAGATGAACACTAGCTGAACTAGGACCCTGTGCCTTCGGCGGGGTCGGGCAGCACATCGCGAACTGCAACAGATTGTTGTCTCTACTCAAATTCTCACTGTTCACGCTATTCGTACCGACGGTAAAAGACTTTGGGTCGAAAATGGGCAGATTTGGCCCAATAGCAGATAAACCCTACTTTCCTTCAATCGTTTATCCTCCCGCGCGGCTACGGTAAGATACAGCAGCCCAAAATGTGGGTAATTGCCGTGTATAACAAAAGGTGTATTTGGCTCGTGCTACGTAAACTGATCAACCTCATATTTTCCGTTCTGATATTGGCGGCAGCCCTACTGGCTGCCCAAGAGCTGATTGCAAACCGAGAACCCCTGCACAGCAATCCACGCGAAGAAAAGGGTCCGCTGGTCACGGTCTACCGTCTGCGCGAAGCCGGCGCCGATATCCGCCTGAACACTCACGGAACCGTGCAGGCAAAAACCTCGCTGCAACTGACTAGTGACGTCGCCGGGCGCATTACTTGGGTTTCAGGGGAGCTGTTAGTTGGAAAAATACTGGACGCTGGGCTGGCCATTGCCCGCGTCGATAAAAGCCAATATGAACTTGCAGCAGCGCAAGCAACATTAGCGCTGCGCGATGCCGAACTGAGCTTGGCCGATGCCTACAGCCGCTTTAAAACCCGCAACCCACGGCATCCGCAAATCCGTCGAGCCGAGGCCCAGGTTTTCGCCGCCAATGCGCAAATTAAAAAAGCGCGTATTGACCTTCAACGCACCGAAATTATTCTGCCGACGCGTGCGCTGGTGAGCAGCAAAAATATCGCCCTGGGCCAGTACGTCAGCCCGGGCAGCGTACTGGCCAGCCTAGATTCAGTCGATGCCGTAGAAGTGCCATTGCCACTATCGCTGGACGAAGTCAATTTGCTGGCCAATACCACCGGGGCAAGCATCCGCCTGACGCCCGTCAACGGCGATAGCGAGACGCACTGGACGGCGACACTAGCGCGCATCAACCAACAACTCGATAGTAATACTCGCGTCGCCTACGCCATTGCTGAAGTTAGCGAGCCTTACGCACACGCACTTAACCCTCTGCGTATCGGCCAGTTCGTGAACGCCGAAATTAGCGGCATTCATCTGGACAATGTCTTTCGCATTCCGACCAAGGCCATTTTCGAAAACCGCTATGTCTACCGACTAACGAACGAGCAACACCTGCAACGCGTCAAAATCGACATTCTGCGGCAAGACAAAAGTAGCGTTGTCGCCCGCGCCGCGCTCAGCGCCGGTGACACGCTAGTCCTCAGCCGACTAGACATCATGACCGACGGCATGCAGGTTCGACTGGACGATCAGCCATGAACCCCACCGAACTGCAACAAGGGCCCATAGCCTGGATGGCTCGCAACCCCGTTGCCGCCAACCTGCTGATGGCGGTAGTGATGATCGCCGGACTGATAGCCGTATTTGAGCTGCGCAAGGAAGTCTTCCCCACCTTTCCAACGGAGATGATTCGTATCTCTGTACCCTACCCCGGCAGTGCACCGACCGAGGTAGAAGAAGGGATACTGATCAAACTCGAAGAAGCGCTGCAAGATATGGAGGGTATTGAGAAAATCACCTCTGAGGCGCGCGAGAATATTGGCACCGTACTGGTACAGATGAAGCCGAATTCCAATATGGCGCCGGCCTTGAATGATGTCACTTCCCGCGTAAACGCCATTGCCGCCTTCCCGCTGGAGGCTGAAAAACCCATTGTCGAAGAAATTCTCGCCAAGGTGCAGACGGTAAATCTGACCGTTGCGGGAAACCTGAGCGAGCACGAACTAAAAAAACTCGCCGATAGCGTTCGCGATGATTTACTCGGCACCGGTGCCATCTCCCAGATTGATCTGGTCGGTGTACGCGACTACGAAGTTGCCATCGAGCTGTCAGACAGCACACTCCAACAGTACGGCCTCAGCTTCGATCAAGTGGTCGCATTGATTCGCAGTAAATCCAACAATCTGCCTGGCGGCAACCTCCGCACCGACAGCGGCACGATTACACTGCGCTCGCAGGGCCAGGCTTATAGCGGCGATGACTTTCGTAATATCCAGCTGATCACCCGCCCGGATGGAACCTTGTTGCAGCTCGGGGATATTGCCAATGTCCGCGACGGCTTTAGCGAGCAGCCCATTCTCAGTCGCCTAAACGGTAAAAACGGCGCGCGCCTGACCATTTACACCATCGGTGATCAGGACGCGTTGAAAGTTAGCCGCATCGTCAAAGAATACGTCGCCAACAAACAGGCCAGCCTGCCCGAAGGCGTCACGATCGATGCCTGGTTTGATAACTCGCGTATTCTGCAGGGCCGCATCGACCTGTTGCTAAAGAACGCCGCCCAAGGTGGCCTGCTGGTGATCATCGCGCTCAGTTTATTTCTTCGCTTGAGCATGGCTTTTTGGGTGATACTCGGCGTGCCCTTCTGTTTTCTGGGCACCATGTACGTTATGGGCTTGCCGATCTTTGACTACTCCATAAACGTACTCTCCCTGTTCGGCTTCCTGCTGGTCCTGGGGATCGTGGTCGACGACGCGATCGTCACCGGAGAAAGTGCCTACACCCATCAGGAGCGTGAAAAACAGGGCGTGGACAGCATAATCCACGGCGTGAAGCGCGTTTCCACCGCCACCATTTTCGGCGTGCTAACCACCATCATCGCGTTTCTTCCAATGATGACCATGACCTCGGACATGGGGCGCTTCGGCTCCAATATTGCTTTCGTCGTAATCAGCTGCCTGATTTTTTCGCTGATTGAAACCAAACTGATTTTGCCCGCCCATCTACGCCACATCGATATGAGCGAAGACCGTCGCGGCGTCATTGCCAGCATACAAGGCTTCTTCGACCGCGGGCTCAAAGGCTTTATTCTGCATGTGTACCGACCAGTGCTCGGCTTGGTCTTGCGCTATCGCTATGTGTGTCTTGCGATCTTCGTAGCCAGCTTTCTGCTGGTGATTAGCCTAGTACCCGCCGGCATCGTCCGCTTCGTGTTTTTTCCCGACATCGCCTCTGACGAGATTAAAATCAACCTGCGGCTGCCACCCAGTGCGCCCTACCAGCTCACCCACGACTATGCGCTACGCATTGAGGCTGCAGCCGACGTGGTCAACCAGCGCTACCGGCAAGAGAGCGGGGAGAGCCGCGACGTCATTGTCGATTTGGAAACGCTGAGCGTTAGCGACGACCGCGCGGAATTGTGGGCCGCCCTGTTGCCGTCTGAAGATCGCAATATTGATTCGGTGACCATGGCGCAGTGGTGGCGCGAAGCCATCGGCCCCTTACCCGGCATCAAAGAATTAAGTTTCGACGCCAAAGCCGGTCCCGGCGGCGGTGTTGATCTGGATGTCGCACTGGAATCCGAAAACCTTGATGAACTGCGGCTAGCGGCCGAAGATTTGAAACAGGAATTACAACAGGTCAGCGGCGTATTCGATATCCGCGATACCTTTGGCGCCGGTGCTCCCGAGGTGGATGTTCGCATTAAACCCGCAGGCGAACTGCTGGGACTAGGGCAAACAGAAATAGCGCGACAAGTGCGGCAGGCTTTTTTCGGCGCGGAGATTCAACGCTTCCAGCGCGGCCGCCACGAGGTGCGGGTTTACGCCCGACTACCCATTAAAGAACGCGACACCCTCAAGACCTTGCAAAACCTTTGGATCAACCTGCCCAGCGGCGAGCGCGTTCCCTTTGCCGACGTTGCCGAGGCGCGTTACTCGAGCGGCATTTCCAACATCAAACGGGTTGATCGCAAGCGCGTGGTCAATATTCAAACCGGTATCGACAAAGCCCGAATAGAGCCCGATGAGGTGGTCGACAAACTGCGGCGAGAACTGCTGCCGGCTCTAAAGGAAAGGCACCCAAGCATCAGCTACCGCTTTGCCGGTCAGGTTGAAGAACAGCAACAGGATACCCGCGAACTCAAAACCAAAGGCGCACTGGTATTACTGATAATTTATGCCGCGCTGGCGATACCGCTTAAGTCCTATATCCAACCGCTGTTCATCATGTCGGCCATCCCCTTTGCTGTGGTCGGCGCGATTCTCGGCCACTGGATTAGCGGCCATTCATTCAGCTTTCTGTCACTGGTTGGGGTTATCGCACTTGCCGGCGTTGTGGTTAACGATTCGTTGGTTCTAGTCGACTTTATTAACCAGAAAGTCGACAGTGGCATGGAAAAACTGGAGGCCGTCGTTGAAGCCGGTCAGGCGCGATTTCGCGCCGTTGTACTGACCTCACTGACCACCTTCCTCGGCTTGCTGCCCATTCAACTGGAAACATCCATTCAAGCCCAGTTCATCAAGCCCATGGCCATTTCGGTAGGCTACGGCATTTTGTTTGCAACCGGCGTCACCTTGTTTTTGGTGCCCATTCTGTTCTTTGTCGCCAGAGATATTTCACTCCTCTTTCGCAAAGATGACGACAAACTTGAAACCGAGCATGCGCGCGCATCGAGTGAATCTGCATGAAAATTCATCGTGTGAAAACCCGGCTGGTTAACAGTTACATCGTCGAGTACCCGGATCAGCTATTGGTGGTCGATGTGGCCGTCAAATGTCATCGCCAGGTGCTGGGTTTTCTCGAGCAAGAGTTAAGGCGCCCAGTCATCGATATCAGCCTGGCGATCTGCACCCACGATGACCCCGATCATATCGGCGGGCTGGCGGAGCTGGCCAATCTTGCCAGTGCATGTCAGGGCATTCCCTACGCATCCGCTTCAACTTGGCGCAAAATGGCCAACGATCCCGCCGGTGCACTAGTGCGCTTGGGCACCGGCGTGCGCGAGGCTTTCCGCGCCCGCTCCTGGCAGATGTATTTGAGTAAAGAGCGAGACGAGCGCGCAAAGCAACTCGCCCATTATAAGGGTGAACCCGATATCAATCCGAATGAGAGTAGTAGCGCTAGCAGCGCCCGAGTTTTGTTAAAGCACCAGCAACAAGTCCCCGGTTTTCCCGACTGGCAGGTCATTCACACGCCCGGCCACTCGTGGGATAGTTGCTGCTATTACCACGCCGACAGTGGCAGCTTAATTAGCGGCGACACCCTGCTGGGCAGCGCCAAACTCAAACGCTTGGTAGTGCCTTCAATCTATTCAAATAAACGGCAGACTCGCGTCAGCCTAAAACGGCTGGGGCGTTTAAAAATTCTAGCCGTGTACCCCGGCCATGGCAGTCCGCAATTCGGCGAGCACTTAATCGAAAACATTAAACTAGACTGAGTGAGCGTTCTGTTCGCTTAATTCAGTGGCTGCCTGCCGCTCAGCCATAACGCGTTCGACCGTATCTACAATCACCTGAGTCTGCCGATCCACTTCTATATTGACCCTGTCGCCTATTTTTAAATCCGACAAATTGGTCACCCGTAGCGTTTCAGGAATTAAACACACGGAAAAACGTGAACTATTTTTGTCCATATCAGCAACCGTCAGGCTGCAGCCATGCAGGCCGACAAAGCCTTTTTTAAAGACATACTTTGTGAGCGCAACAGGCAATTGAAATGTCATGGTGCAGTTATTTTCCGGCTGCTCCAGCACAACCAACTCAGCGACACCGTCCACATGGCCAGAAATTAAATGCCCGCCAATTTCCGCGTCCTGATGAGCGGAGCGTTCGACATTCACACTATCGCCAACACGTAATCGCCCCAAAGTGGTGAGCGCTAACGTTTCCTGCATGGCATCAAAATGCACCTTGTAGCCATCACTGGCAGTAACCGTCATGCAGACGCCGTTCAAGCCAACACTGGCACCGATCTCTAGTCCGGCCAGTAAGAACTCGTCCAAGTCCATGGTCAATCGACTTAGACCCGGCTTCTGTTCAAGTCCACAAAGGGGGTAGGCGCCATAGACGATACCGGTATACATAGATTCTCCTGAGGTACTTATCAATTAGCTATAGCGTAGCTACGGATGCAGCAATCAATAATTGCGAACCAAAATACAGGGGCAAACCCCACACACGATTGTTAAATCCCGGAGCCACAAAGCGATTGCGGGCGACTGACAGATCCGACACCGCAAACGCTATGGCTCCGATCGGTATAAGCCAGCTGGCACCGGCGGCATACACCGCGATCGACAGGCAGACCATCACAGAAATTACCACTGTATAAGCCACCACCGCCGCCTTGAACTGGGCGTCCAAGTGTGTCCACAGCCACCGCAGCGCACCATAAGCAAACAGCGTCATCCCCGCAATGGAGGCCAGCAATGCCGCAGCGGAGAAATCCAGCCGTAAAAAGGCAAGGGCATAGGCGAGGTGGCCCAGTAGAAAGGCCAGCATCCCTGCGAGAAAGGTCGGCCCCTGGCCCTTGGGAATCAGTAGCACGTCACCGGCCATACAGAGCACCAAGCCAATCACAACCCACTGGCCAAAATCGCTGTCCAATCCACCCCACGCTATTCCAGCCCAAATAAACGCTGCCGCTGCCAGCGGTTTAAAAAGCCATTCCGCCTGCGCCAGCCCGCGCTTTTCAGACACTAACAGTAAGTATACTGAAACCAGACACACTAAAACCGGCAGCATAATACAATTCCTGTGCAGCCCATTGGGCAGATCGGCCAATATTGTTTACTATGCAGCACGGCATAACAACCCAATAACAAAGGAAGTAAATCATGGGCAACACCCTAGGGAAAATTCTGGCGCTCGCCTTCTGGATCGTAGCTGTCATCAACCTGATTAACCCCCTTGGCGCAGCCGCACTCTGGATTAACGGTATTACCGCCCTGTTGGTGGTCGCGCATAGCATCGAATGCATTGTATTTCGTAAACAGATACAGGCCGACCCCAACAACAACGCGCTGACAGGCTATGTGCTGGTTTTCCTCTTCGGTGTACTCCATGCCGGCCAATGGACGGGAAAGGTTAAGAGCTAAGTCGCTGATAAGCCCATGAGAGCACAGCCTGCAATGGTGAAGACGCTCGCACACTGGTAGGATTGCGTCCTCGGGGAGGATCACTTAACTACCGATGGGCAATAGCAAATGAAGAGAGTTGTTTTTAATCAGAAAGGTGGTGTTGGCAAGACCAGCATCACCTGCAATCTGGCGGCTATAAGTGCTTGGAAGGGTTACAAAACCCTCGTTATCGACTTGGATGTTCAAGGAAACAGCAGCGAATACCTGATCGGAGGTCAATTTCGCGAGTTGACCGACAACGCCGCTGATTTTTTCAAACAAAAGCTGTCCTTTTTTGGCAAGGGCAAAGAACCCAAGGATTTTATCTACAATACCGAGTTCGAAAACTTGTTTCTGATGCCGTCCAACCCCGAATTAGCCAGCATCGAACGCGACCTTGAATCACGCCACAAAATTTACAAACTGCGCGATGCGCTGGAAAACCTCAGCGGCGAGTACGAGCATATTTACATCGACACGCCGCCAGCACTGAATTTCTATAGTCGCTCTGCACTGATTGCGGCCGACTCCCTGCTCATTCCCTTTGACTGCGACAGCTTCTCCGCAGGAGCGCTGGTGGGCTTGCTGGACACCGTGGCAGAGATCAGAGAAGACCACAACCCCAATTTGACGCTCGAAGGCGTGGTGGTGAATCAGTTTCAGGCACAGGCCTCGCTGCCACAGCAGCTTACCGAAGAGCTCTCCGACATGGGTCTGCCGATATTTGACACCTTTCTCAGCAGCTCAGTAAAGATGAAGGAATCCCGAACCCGCCAGACACCCTTAATCTATATGGCCCAATCGCACAAGCTCACCCAGCAATTTCTGTCGGTTCACGCCGACTTAGAAGAGAACAGCAAACAACACAAGTATAAAAAAACCACCTGAGGGCGGTTTTAGCTTTTCGGCAAACAGCGCGCCTGCCCGAAACCCCTTTATCTAAGGGTGACCCATCAAGGCGTAAGCCTGATAGTCGATTCCTTAATCATGGTCGACATACCCAAGCCGAAATTCACCACATCCGCATCGACCTCTAAGCGATAGGCCAGCGTATTTTTCGGGCTGCGCATCAATTTTTCCAGCAGAGGCAATCCGCTCAGTAAATCCACTTCAACGGGCACGGAAAAGCTGGCGCTATCATTGGCCGCTATCGTCAGAGGATCGACACGACGACCCGATGCCACTTCGCCGTCTTCCAAGAAAATACGGTAATCCAGCCGATTGACACTAAGCGCGAAGCCATTGGGATTGCGCACCGCCACCCCAAGATTGATCACTTGCGTCAAGCCGCGGGTGCTGCCAAACGACACCGAGGTCAGTGTAACTTCCGGCTCGGAGGCGGCGTGTAGCCAAGTACAAGCGCCGACATTGATAACCGCCAGGAGGAATACAAAAAAACCGCTCCTTCGCAAAAGCGGCTTGATAAGTGCAGCGAACACCAATGACTAACCTGTGGGAATCAGGCTTAGCTCAACCCGACGGTTCTGCGAACGACCGCCCGCACTGTCGTTGCTGGCGATAGGATCACGCGGCCCCATACCCATCGTACGCACGCGACTGGCAGTAATACCGCTGTTCAGGAAGTGGCGCGCGACACTATGCGCCCGCTGCTCAGACAACTGCTGGTTGTACTCATAGCTGCCGGTGGAGTCGGTATAGCCATTGACCTGCAACAAGGTTTTGTCGAATTCACGTACAACCTCTACCACGCTGTTCAATACATCGGTGAACGCAGGCCTCAGCGAACTGCTGCTGCTGTCGAAGGTGATGTTGCCCGGCATGATCAGCTTGATGGTGTCGCCGATACGTTCAACCCGAACGCCCGTCGATTCCAATCGCTGACGCAATTTGGCTTCTTGGCTATCCATGTAATAACCGGCGCCGGCGCCCACTGCCGCGCCCGCTAGAATACCCTGCTTAATTGAATGGTTCTTGTCCCCGCCCGCAGTCATCGCACCGATTGCCGCGCCAGCGAGAGCACCAAGCCCGGCGCCTTTTGCGGTATTACTGGTTTTCTTTTCACCCGTATACGGGTCAATAGTACAACCGGCGACCACCAGTGCGAGCGCAACACTTGCCAAACGAACATGCCATTGATTTTTCATGAATACTATTCCCCTACTTGATTAAACTATGTTGATGCGAGTGTATGCAAAACTGTGCAATGTAACCCAAATGCAAAACTGACGCGTACTGTTCCCTATGGAACTCCCGGCGGCTGCCAGCGCCCATCGCCATCGGCGTCGATGTAAATAGGGTTAGTCAAGGCAATTGGCGCAAAGCCCGGCAACACTTCTCGGTATAATGCCGTGACTGGGCCGCTGAACTCAACATTCAATACACTATCACGCGGAAACTGAATGATGTCTGAATAAAGCTCGTTCGCGGTAATTGTTTGCTCACGCCACAGCCGCCCGTTCAGATATATGCGCATAGTATCCAGTCCGACCCAAGACGC
>JBLHMO010000110.1:0-10677 GCA_047622145.1 Paracoccaceae bacterium
GGGCACAACATGAAATGGTCGATATTGAGTCACTGCTGCCGGTACTGAAAAGCCTGCGTGAAGCAGCCGGGCTAGACTGGAATAGCTTTCACGTCGCCTTGGGGCTATACGAGAACAATGGGCAAAATTTCGAACGCTGCGCTGAACTTGGCGTTACCATGCTGTATCGGGAAGCCTTCTGCGATGAAAATGGCATGGCCAGCAAAATGACCCTGGACGAGAAGCTAAGGGATATGGATGCCTTCGCGGAAAGATATATCGCCTAGGGCTCACGAGACTGTTCGCCAATACACCACGGCTGAGGAATAACAATAATGCCCCAACAAAAAACCACCTTCTGCCGTATCTGCGAAAACCAATGCGGCCTCGTCGCAACCGTAGAGAACAATCAAATAATTCATGTCGAGCCCGACAAAGATCACGTCGTCACCAAAGGCTATGCCTGCATCAAAGGCCTGTCGTTTGAAAAGCTAAGAACCAGCACGGATCGCCTCACCACACCGTTAAAGCGCGAGAACGACAAATTTATCCCCATCAGCTGGGATCAGGCTTTAGCAGAAATAGGCGCAAAAGTCCGCGCCATTCGCGCTCACCACGGCGACGAAACCGTCGGTGCCTACTTTGGCAACCCCATCAGTTTCAGCCCGCTGATGCCGATTTTCTGGACGGCGTTCGGCCAAGGCCTAAACACCCACAAGGTCTACAATACCGGCAGCTTAGACTGCAACAACAAATTTCTAGTCAGCCAGCATCTTTACGGCTCGCCGATGGCGCTAACCTTCCCCGACATCGACCATATCGACTGCCTAATCGTCATTGGCGCCAATCCCGCCATTTCCAAAATGAGTTTTATCAACCTGCCCGACCCGGTCAAGCGCCTGCAAGCGATTACGGAGCGCGGCGGCAAGGTGCTGCACATCAACCCGCGCCGTACCGAAACCGCGAAGTCCGTGGGCGAACATGTCTTTATCCGGCCAGATACCGACGTCTTTATGCTGCTGGGTTTTTTGAACGAAGTACTCGACAGAGGCGCCGCCGATCAACAGCGTGTTGCCGAGTTTATGAGCGGCTACGAAAAGCTTGAAGCCCTGTGTGCAAACTGGACACCCGAAAGGCAGGCCGAGGTCACTGGCATCAGTGCCGAGCAGCTGCGTTCGCTGGTGGACCACTATCTCGGCGCCAAGGGCGCAGCACTATACGCCTCTACCGGCATCAACCAAGGCAGCAACGGCACACTCGCGTTCTGGTTACTGGAGGTGATAAACGCGATTACGGGTAATCTCGACCGTCAGGGCGGCAGCCTCATGGGCCTAGGCATTATCGACTACGGTAAAGCCACGAAATCAGCCGACGACGATGTTTTTCACTCGCGTGTTGGCAATACCCGCAGTTTTCTCGGGGCGCTACCTGCACCCTTGATGGCCGACGAAATTCTCGAGCCCGGCGATGACCGAGTTCGCGCCATGTTTGTTTTGTCTGGCAACCCCATGCTAACCAATACCAACAGCGCAAAAATGGCAAACGCGCTGGACGCACTCGAATTGTTGGTCTGCATTGATATCGTGCGCAATGAAACTGCAGAATTTGCGGATTACATCCTGCCCGGCACCCACTTTGCGGAGCGCCCCGATATCCCCTTCTCCTTTCTAAGTCTGTCTGGGCTCGCGCCGCGACCTTGGTATCAATACACCGACAGACTCGTTAACCCGCCCGGCGAGTGTCGGGATGAATTGTCGATTATTCGCCAACTTGCCAAGGTCTGCGATGCACCACTATTCGGCTCGAAAGCTTTTCAGACACTGGTGAACGCAGGCAGTGCTCTGGGTAAAATGCCGCTAGTAGGCAAACACCTTACCCCCATGCCCGAGCGCATCCTCGGCTTGATTAGCCGCATGGGTAAGCAAGGCGGCCTGACAACCCTGCGCAAGTCTCCGCACGGTAAAACCCTGCCAGCCATTATGGGCAATTCCTACCTCGGCAAACGCGTACTGACCGACGACGCCAAGGTGCATCTGGCTCCGCCACTGTTTCTCGATCTAGCCGCCACGCGCTTAGAAACCAGCTTTAGTAAAGGGGCCCGCGAACTCGGCGAATTCAAAATGATTACCAAGCGTGAACGCTTCAGCCACAACAGCTGGGCGCACAATGATCCCGCTTTCGTAAAAGGCAAACGCGAACGAAACTATCTTTATATTCACCCGCAGGATGCGGAAAAATTGGGCTGCGCGAATGGCGATACCATTGAAGTCAGTAATGCGGTGGGGTCGGTGATCAGTATTGCCGCCCTATCCGATGACTTGATGCCCGGCACCGTTGCACTCCCCCACGGCTGGGGTCACCAGGCCGCTGAAGGCCTGTCTGTCGCCAAGCGCACGACCGGCGTTAATGCCAATATATTAGCTGCTGATGGACCAGAAAATATCGAACCGCATTCTGGTATGGCGCAATTTAATGGTGTGACGGTTTCACTTCGGCGGGCTAGCTAAAACCAGCCCCAGTTCGAAGGGCGCTACCGCGGCAATACCGTAAAGCACCTAAACTCAGTAGCCCCAGCGATAAATCAGATCTAGCCCGTAACTGCGCGGTTCTCCGAACATCACCGACCGCCCTGCCTGTGGCAGGTTATGCACGTTGTTAATACTGTAGTCTTCATCCACCAAGTTTTTGCCCCACAGCGCCATATCCAGCAAACCGTCAAACAGATCCAGATCGTATAAACCTAAGCGAGCATTTACGACCGCGAAATCGTCCTGCCGATCTTGTGCGAAGCTTGATGTGGCTCTCTGGGCGCCGCCGTTGCGCTCATCAGTAAACGAGTAGGTCGCATTGAACGCCAGTCGCTGGCCATAGCCCCCGACCCACAAAGCCCAGTCCACAGCGGCGGTGTAGGCATGACGCGGAGCCGAATCAAATACAAAGCCATCATCCAACTCGCCCGACAGCGGGTTTCGACTTGGCTCAATGCTCGCGTTTAAGTAGGCATAGTTCACAACGACCAGCAGGCCTTCGGACACCAGCCACGTGGTGTCCAACTCGAACCCTTTCAGCATTGACGCACCGGCATTGGCCACGGTGGTATCGCTTACCGAATTAGGGATCGAAAAGTTTAGCTGCTGATCTTCAAATTCCTGCTGAAAAACAGTGGCATTCATTTGCACGCGGTTGGCAAAGAGGCGTGATTTAATACCGAGTTCGTAGGCGATCACCTTTTCGGGATCAAAGCCGTCAATAAAGCGCTGCGCACCGGCGGCATTAATGGGCTCACGGGTATTGAAGCCGCCGCTCTTGTAAGCCTCGTTACGTTTAGCATACAAATTGATCGAATCGTTCAGCTCGTACTCAGCAATAAGACTGTAGGAGAAATCTTCGAAATCGCGATCACCGGTAGCATCATAAAAAGCCTCCGGCAATTGCGTTGCGACATCATTGGCGTCGCGATCGGTATTGTCGCCATCACCGGGAATGACGATAAAGCTAATTTGACGGCGGAAAGCGCGCGCATAGCGCGAGTCTTCCGAGTGACGTAAACCCAAGGTCAGATTCAGCTTGTCGCCCAACACCGGAGGCCGCCAACCGAGCTGCGTGAAGGCTGCACGCGCGGAGTTCTCAATGTCGTATTGGGC
Organism: Paracoccaceae bacterium; assembly: GCA_047622145.1. Classification (GTDB taxonomy): domain Bacteria; phylum Pseudomonadota; class Gammaproteobacteria; order Pseudomonadales; family Spongiibacteraceae; genus Litorivivens. The sequence continues at coordinate 3,624 of JBLHMO010000110.1, forward strand.
TTGGGTCATCACTTCAATACGGTTGCCGGTATTGTCAGCACTGGCATCACTACCCAGCGGCGCCGACAGTAGGTGCCCTACTTCGCCGGGGCTTTGCCTGGCTTCTTCCTCGAAGTAATACACACCGGCAATATAATTCAGACGGGTATCAAAAGCCGAACCCGAAAATTGTAATTCGTGCGAGAACTGCTTTTGATCGATATCTGGCGTAAAACCGTTGTAGTACACACTACGACCTACGCAAGCGGGTGTACAGGGCGCGGTGCCGCCGGCCACTGCCGCCACAGGAAAACCCAGCAGCGGATCATTATCCAAACGATAGCCTTCACTGCGCGCACCGGTTGCGAGTACCGTCGGCGTCGCGTCGTAGAGCTCACGGTGGGCGAAAATGTATTTAACCGCCAATTGATCGCTCGGGCTCCAGTCAATCGAGAGCTGATGACCTTCAATGGCATTCTCGGCTTCCTTCAGAGGTATCGCCGAGTAGATTTCATCTGGGCGCTTGCCGCTGGTATTGAAATCATAAAATTGGCGAGCGCCTGAATTGATCAGGTTGGTAATAGCAATGCCGGAATTCGCAGACGCATTGGGAATGGGATCAGAGCCACGAATATGAGAATAGGTCATATTCGTATTGCTCACGCCAGACTTGTCGTAGGCGTAGTCTAGCCGCACTGAATCGCTGATGTCCCAACCAAAGTCAGCGCGGTAGCCCTGCGTTTCGGAGTCACCAAAATCGCCGCCAACGCCGCTGTTTTTAATGTAGCCGTCCACTTCCTTGGACAGGTAGGATAGCTTCAAGGCCGAGCCCTGCCAGAGCGGCAGATTGACCATAGTCTTATTGGTAAGCAGGCTGCGATCACCAAAGCTAAGGCTCTGCTTAACCTGCAGGGCATCCGGGTTCGGTCTGCGCGTAATGAGGTTTACCGCACCACCGGTGGAGTTGCGGCCATAGAGCGTCCCCTGGGGGCCGCGTAACACTTCAATCCGGGTCAAATCAGCTATCTCTGTTGCCAAAGAAGACGAGCGCGCGATATAAGCGCCGTCGATATACACCCCTACCGGCGGGTCTTGCGTAATCTGTGCATCAATCAAGCCAATGCCGCGAATGTAAATACGCAGTGTCGTGGTGTTAATCGGGAACGGTTGAATATTCAGTGACGGTATATTGTTGGCCAGATCGCCGACATTGCCGATACCCTCGCGCTGCAGTGCGTCTTCGCCAAAGGCATCAAGTGCAATCGGGGTATCTTGCAGCGACGCTTCCTTTTTTTGAGCCGTCACTACCACTTCCTCCAAGACCAGCTTGTTTTGCTGGGCCATCAGCGCTGGCGAGACGAGTCCCAATAACAATAGATTCCGTATCGCCTTCATCGCACTTCTCCGCAAAAAATATTTATCATTTTTGTTATCGATCGATATGCGCCAAGAGCTTAGTTAATCGGCAAAGCTCTATATACGTCAGAACCTTGCAATTTTATGTGCATTTTGAGTCATAAGCGCCAAATACGCTGAAACTTCAGTGAGTTGCAATACACCCATTAGCGCAGTAAGGCTGCGCTACGGCTTGTAATTGGGGTGTGAAAGACTAACCTTTGGCGTGGGCAAGTAACAAAGGCCTGCAAGGCGATGGTCGCAACGGCACAGCAACTGTAAACGTTTACATCTCAGCGCCATCGCCTTACACTTATCCTTAAAATTAACCTGTAGAGCACCAGCAGTATGAAACAAACGATCGATCTGGTAATTTTCGGCGGCACCGGTGATCTGGCTCAGCGCAAGCTACTGCCCTCACTGTGGAATTTACACACCGCCATCCAGTTGGATCAGGTCCGCAGAGTCATTTCGCTTGGCCGCTCGGGCCACGACACCCAAGCCTACCGTGCTCAAATTTGCGAGCAGATTCAAGCTGCATCAGCAAGCGACAGCTTCCTCCAAAAGCTGGAATACCTGACGCTGGACGCCACTCAGGCCGGCGACTTTGAAAGACTGGCAACGCTTTTGAAGACACCCTCCGCCGCCGCCCAAACCGTTTTTTATCTGGCTACCGCGCCAGCACTGTACGGCACCATCTGCGAGAACCTGAAGAGCGCCGGCATTCTGGAAAATCCGTCCCGCGTCGTGCTGGAAAAGCCCATCGGCAATGATCTGGACAGCTGCCAGGAAATCAATCGTCGCGTGCAAACGGTTTTTAAAGAGAGCGACATTTTTCGGATCGATCACTACCTCGGTAAAGAAACCGTACAAAACTTGCTGGCGCTGCGCTTTGGCAACTCGCTATTTGATCCCGTTTGGAACAGCCAGCACATCGACAATATTCAGATCACGGTCGCTGAATCTATTGGCGTTGAAGGGCGCGGCGATTTTTATGCGCATACCGGCGCCCTGCGTGACATGGTGCAGAACCATATTCTGCAAGTGCTGTGTCTGGTCGCCATGGAACCGCCTGCCAGTCTGGAGGCAGACACCATTCGCGACGAGAAGCTAAAAGTGCTGCGCGCATTGACGCCGATTACCCGGGAAAGCGTTAAAAAGAACACCGTCAGAGGACAATACGAGGACGGCGCCATTAACGGTCAACCGGTTCGCGGCTTTCTCGAAGAGGGTGGGTTCTCGGAAGCCACCAATACCGAAACCTTTGTCGCCATCCGCGCCGAAGTTCACAACTGGCGCTGGATCAACGTGCCGATCTACCTGCGCACCGGCAAGCGTCTGGCCGAGCGCTACTCTGAAATTGTGGTGGAGTTTAAGAAGCATCCCTTCTCGCTCTTTGCTGATGACCAAAACCACACACCCAACAAACTGGTTATCAATATACAGCCCGAAGAGACCATCACCCTGCATACGGTCATCAAGAAACCGGGCTTGAGCCGGGGCATTAAACTGGAACCGGTTGAACTGACACTCACCGCAGACGCGGATAACAAGCAGCGCTATGACGCCTACGGTCGCCTGCTGTTAGATGTCTTTGCCGGTGACCAAACACTGTTTATGCGTGGTGATGAAGTAGAGGCCGCATGGCGCTGGATAGACGGTATTATTCAGGCTTGGCAAGATGTCGGGGTTGCCGTTAAACCCTACCCCGCTGGCAACATGGGGCCAGCAGCCTCGCAAGCCCTCACTGAAAGGGAAGGACGCAGTTGGCATGACTAAGGTCCACGTTGAATCACTTGCCCGACGAGGCTTGCTGCATAGCTTCCCAGACCGAGCTACGCTCAATGCTGCGCTGGCAGAAGCGATGTCGCACACCCTGCAGAGCGCTATTGCGGAAAATCAACGAGCGTCCGTCGCATTCTCCGGCGGTAGCACCCCAGCGCCCATGCTGCAGCAGCTTTCTGCAGCGGCTATCAACTGGAAAAACCTCAGTGTCACACTGGTGGATGAACGCTGGGTGGAAACGAGCCATGTCGACAGTAATGAAGCGCAGCTGCGTAAATCGCTCATACACGGCGCGGCCTCGGCACTGACCTTTATCGGGTTGAAAGCAGATCACCCAACACCCGAAAAGGCGCTAGCCACTGTCAACCGACATCTGGATGCCCTGTCGTGGCCTTTGGACTGCGTGCATTTGGGCATGGGCAGCGACGGGCATACCGCGTCGTGGTTTGCTGACGCTGATGAGTACGCCCGCGCGATCAACCCGACCCATAGCCAGCGCGTTGTTGCACTAAACCCCCACGCCGCACCGCACCCTCGCATTAGCCTAAGTGCCAGTGCGATACTGACGGCGAAATCGATTTTTCTGCACATCACCGGTGACGAAAAACTGGAGGTACTTAAGCGCGCCGTGAACGGTGATAAGACCTTGCCGATCGCAGTCGCCTTGAGTACTGCCACCCCCGTTAATATTTACTGGGCCCCATAATATGCACGCTGAAGTCATTCGCGTTACCGAACGCATAGCCAAACGCAGCGAAGCGCTGCGTGCGAACTACCTCGCCCGCTGTGAAAAAATGCGCTCGCAAGGGCCGCAACGGGGCACGCTCTCCTGCAGCAACTTGGCCCACGGTTTTGCCGCCAGCGAGCAGGATGACAAGCAGCGCATTCGCCTTGAAGAGTCTGCCAATATTGCTATCATCAGCGCCTACAACGATATGTTATCGGCGCACAAACCCCTCGAAGACTTCCCCGAGCTGATTAGGAGCACCGCCCGGCGAATGGCTTGCACGGCGCAGTTTGCGGGCGGTGTTCCCGCCATGTGCGATGGCGTAACCCAGGGCACTGAAGGCATGGAACTCAGCCTATTCAGCCGCGACACCATTGCCAGAGCAACCGCCATTGCCCTGTCGCACAATATGTTTGACGCCGGGCTGTGCCTCGGTGTCTGCGACAAAATTGTACCAGGCCTGTTACTAGGCGCTCTCTCCTTCGGTCACCTGCCTTTTATTCTGGTGCCCGCCGGGCCGATGTCGTCGGGCCTATCCAACAAAGACAAAGCCGATATTCGGCAACTCTATGCCGAAGGGAAAGTCGGACGAGAAGAGCTGCTTGAAGCCGAATCACAGGCCTACCACGGCGAAGGCACCTGCACTTTTTATGGCACCGCCAACAGCAACCAAATGTTGATGGAAGCGATGGGGCTACACGTCCCCGGTACCGCCTTTGTACCGCCGAATTCCGATTTACGTTCCGCGCTCACCGAAGCCGCCACCGAACGCGCCTGCCGCATCACCGCGCTCGGGCGCGACTATAGCCCCATCTCCCAAGTCGTTACCGAGAAGTCGCTGGTTAACGCACTGGTTACCCTGCTCGCCACCGGCGGCTCGACCAATCACAGTATCCACTGGATAGCGATTGCCCGCGCCGCAGGCTTTATTATCGACTGGCAGGATTTTGCCGACCTCTCCGCCGTCACACCGCTGCTTACCCGCATCTACCCCAATGGCCAAGCTGATGTGAACCACTTTCACGCTGCCGGCGGAACCGGCTTTGTTATTCGCGAACTGATTGACGCAGGCTTCCTGCACGCCGATGTCACCACGGTGTGGGGCCATAGCCTACGAGACTATACCCATGAGCCTTCACTCAGCCAAGGCAAACTCAGCTGGAGTCCGGCGCCGATAACAAGCGGCGACAATAGCGTACTCCGAGCCGCGAGCACCCCGTTTCAGCCCGAAGGTGGTTTGCGATTGCTGAAAGGCAACCTCGGTCGATCCGTCATTAAGACTTCCGCTGTCGATGAGAGCCACTGGCAAATCGAAGCCCCTGCGAAAATCTTTGACAATCAAAATGACATCAAATCAGCTTTTGAGCGCGGCGAACTCGATCGTGACTTTATCGCCGTGGTTCGCTACCAGGGGCCATCGGCTAACGGCATGCCTGAGTTGCATAAACTCACGCCCTATCTCGGCATATTGCAGGACAAAGGTTTCAAGGTTGCACTGGTCACTGATGGCCGAATGTCCGGCGCCTCGGGCAAGGTTCCCGCGGCCATTCACCTCTACCCGGAAGCGCAGGCCAATGGCGAAATTGCCAAGCTGCGCGACGGCGATATGATTTCCCTCGACGCCAACAACGGCAGCCTCAATCACCGTGTGGATGAGAGCAAATGGTCAACGCGCGCCTGTCAGCCCAATAGCGCGGCGTCCGCTGAAACCGGTTTTGGACGGGAATTATTTGCCGGCGAACGCAGCCTATGCAGTACCGCGGAAACCGGAGCACTCAGTTTTGGCTGGAAGGCAATCGATGCGACTGGTCGCTGATCTGGGCGGCACCCACTGCCGACTGGCCTTAGCCGACAACACCGGTGCGCTTACCCAGGTGCAAACCTTTATTGCCGCCCACTACAGCACTGTCGAAGATGCGATAACCGTTTATCTAGGCGACAAGGATGCTCGTGTAAAAAACGCCTGCTTAGCCGTTGCTGGACCCACCCAAGCCCACACCATGACGATGACCAATCTGAGCTGGCGCACCACAGCTCAGCAGCTCAACAAGCGCTTCGGTTTCGAGCAATCCGCCTTTATCAACGACTTCGAAGCCATCGCCTTATCGATACCGGCACTGGCTGCCGATGAGTTGCTGGACATTGGCTTGAGTTCCATCGACCTCAGGTCTCCTATTGCCGTTCTCGGTCCCGGCACCGGGCTGGGCGTTGCCCAACTGATTCCTTGCGGCCATCATTTCATGGCTATCGCTACGGAGGGTGGCCACACCGCCTTGCAAGCGCACACGAGCACAGAGCAGGCCATTTTCAACTACTGGCAGGCACAAGGCCTTGCACTATCACGAGAGTCTTTTTTGTCGGGGCCAGGCCTGTATCGCCTCTACGCAGCCATTTGCTCACTGGAAAAATCCGAGTGCGGAGCCGACGAAGGCGGCGCTGTCAGCCAACTCGCCGCGCAAGGCGATGCATTGGCCACAGCTGCCATCGATGTCTTCTTCAGCTTGCTAGGCAGCGCCGCTGGCGACCAGGCATTGGCCTGCGGTGCTCGCGGTGGTGTGGTACTGGCGGGTGGCATCTTGCCGAAAATGCGTAATGCATTATTGAACAGCCCATTTCGCGAGCGCTTTGAAGCAAAACCGCCGATGCAGGATTATCTGAAGCGCATTCCTAGCTGTCTGATTGTGCACGAGAACCCCGGGCTTTTGGGCGCATCGCTGTATCCTCTACATTCGCAGGATTCCTAAAAAGCCCGCAGCGGCGCCGTCGAATCTCGAACAACCAATTTATGGGGTAAGACGATCCGCGCCTGCTCTGTTGCGCCGTCGCGCAGCATTCTCAACATCAACAACATCACCTGCTCGCCAATCTGATTGCGCGGCTGATGCACACTGCTCAAACGCGGGTGGGTATAGGCCGCAAAGGGAATGTCGTCAAAGCCCACTATCGACATATCCGCAGGAAGATTGAGGCAGGCTTCACGGCAAGCCTGCATGGCGCCAATCGCCATTTCATCGTTAGAGCAAAACAAGGCGGTCGGTCGGTCCGGCAATTCCAGCAAGGTCTGCATACAGGCGTAGCCCGATGCCAAGCTAAAATCGCCTGACTGCACCCAGCGTGTATTCAGGCCGGCCTTGGCCTGCTTCATGGCCCGTTTGTAGCCCAGCAAAC
>JBLHMO010000111.1:0-10414 GCA_047622145.1 Paracoccaceae bacterium
CGAATGGAGCTCCAGGAGGGCGATTTCAAAACCGTCACAGAAACCGTCACAGATCGTCACAGAAGCCCAAAAACACCAGGCAATAAAAAAGGCGAATCAGTAAGCTACTGATTCGCCTTTAGTTTTTTGGTAGCGGGGGCAGGATTTGAACCTACGACCTTCGGGTTATGAGCCCGACGAGCTACCAAGCTGCTCCACCCCGCATCAAAACTGGTGCCAATTGGACTTGGTGTCTGCCAATTGAGGATGCGCAGTATAGTGAGAGCAGATTCGCAATGCAACAGCCAGCCGTGAATAGTTTGATTATGGATAAACTTTAGGCATTTTCAGGCTTTATGTTGAATTAGACTCTTTTCACGGATGCCATTCTGTTTATATACCGTATATATTACGATAAATGGCGACGCTACACCTGACAACGATAAAAGGAGTCCGTAATGAGCATTAAAACTGCCAGCCGCACGGCATTAAGGGGGCTGATCGATTTGCTTGAAGAAGTTGATGAGCGCTGGGCGGGGCCCGAGTGGAATCTGCATGGCGAAGCCGATGTGGCCGCGGCACACCGCTCGCTGATGCATGTGCTGGAAGGCGGTTTGGCGGGTATGTTCGAATTTGACGTGGCTTATCCGCAGTTTCGCCGCATCGTGACGCCTTGGCGTAAATACACGGGTGACAACGGCGATGCTATCTACTTTGACGCGCCTGTGAGTGCTGACTTCGAGTATCGAGTGCGCGGCAACATTAACGGTGCTGTCTACGTGGCTATTACGCTGGAGGAGGGAACTGACGATGGCAGCATGGCCAGCAAAACCGCTGGGGTAATTAATGATACCCAGTTTGATGTGGATGCTGAGGGCTGGTTTGAGCTTCGTTTGGGCGGAGAGCCGGCAGCGCGCAATTGGCTGGCACTAACAACGAATACCTCGCGCATTACCACCCGCCACTACTTTGAGGAGGAGGTTTGTGCAGCCGGGAATCCGGCGCGTGAGCCGATCATGCTGATTGAGGCTATCAATCCGGATCGCGAGCCGGAGATCCCCAGCGATACGTCGGTGGCAGAGGGCATTCGTCGGGTTGCAGGCTTTGTCCGTAGCCGCACGCTGGGTATGCCGCCTCTGGCAAGTGCGGTGCAGCCGCCTTTTGTCTCGATCGTTCCCAATGGGTTTCCGCCGCCGGTCGTGCCTGGGGATTTCGGGCTGTCAGCCTATGACGCACATTATTCAATGGCGCCTTATTATCTGGAGCCACATCAGGCCTTGGTTATTACCGGTCGCTGGCCTGAGTGTCGCTTTGGCAGTCTCAATTTGTGGACACGGCATCAGCAAACCTACGATTACTGTAATCGCAAGGCATCTTTAAATAGAACGCAAACCGTGTTGGAAGAAGACGGCAGCTTCCGCATGGTGATCGCGCATCAGAACCCGGGGCTAGCCAACTGGCTTGATACTGAAGGGCGCGCGTTGGGTTTGATGTTTTGGCGATTCTTTCTTGTTGATGGCAATGTGGAAACGCCGCTGGCGGAGGTGGTGGATTTCTCGTCGCTGGCGGAATAGCGCAGGCTTGCCTTCTACTATTTTTCGCAGCCACGCCATAGTTGTCTGGGCGGGTTGCGGTAATTGCGTATTCAGCTCGTTAGCGGCGTGTGATGTATATCGTTTTCTATAAGGTCGGCACGATCTGACTGAATTTAAAAGAGGAATCTGATATGTATGCGCAAGCGAGAGAGCGGAGAAGGAATTCTGAACCGATTTATAATAGTTTGGAAGCGGACCTGAATGCCGTGCAAATTTCGGCGCTTCATCAAATTGAAGGCTTTGGCTAGTCACTTAAGTACGTGCGAAAACCTCTGTTTATGGAGACTGTGCCCATTTTTTTTCACAGCTCGATTAAATGCTACGCTGTGCTGGAGGAGGACGGAACGCTGAATCGTGCCGCTTTAGTCGCACTGAGGGATTAGTCGTACTTGTATCGTAAATGTGCGCGAGGCCCGGATCCTTAAAGCTGTGCGGGACTAGCGCGGTCTTAATCGACGTAGCGCTGTTTGAGGCGTTGTCGTTTTATTTCATCTACGCCTAATTCTACGGCCAAATATTCAATCACTGAGTCGTATTGCTCGTCGATGGCAGCAAGGGCGGCGCTGAGATATTCCTCGCGGGTATCCATCAAGGCCTTAAACACAGACAAATCCAGATTGTCATCGCTGTCGGCATATTTGCTCGCAAGGTACTCCAGTTCGCCTTTAGGCGGGTAGTACTTGGCGGTTAATAAATAGTCTTCCATAATTGTGTGACGCGGCACGTCCAGCGCTGCAAGAATCAAAGCTGCAGCAAAACCGGTACGATCTTTGCCCGCGGAGCAGTGGAACAGAAATCCGCCGTCGTCAGTTGCCAGTAATAACTCAAACATACGGCGATAGGTGTCAGTCTGCCTGAGTGCAAGTTCACGATTGATCATCACCATCCAGTCAAACATCTGATCGCCGGATAATTGCGACATATCAGATTCTGCCATCGAACGGCTGTGATCGCCGGGCGAAATGGCGAGATTGTGAATGGCTGCTTGGGCTTGTTCACCCAGATCGGTGACGTCGCGCAAATACTCGTCTTCGCGACGGAAGTCACAAATAATCTTGAGATTGAAAGCTGCCAAAGTGTCTTTGTCGCTGGAGGTTAATGCCGATAAGCGACCGGCACGAAAGATCTTGCCCCAGCGGGTCGTGCCGCCATCAGTGGTGGCGTAGCCGCCGAGGTCGCGGATGTTGGGTGCGCCTTCGAGGTCGAGGCGGCGTTGGAAGCGAATGCTTTCCTGGGCTGTCATAACTGCGGCTACCTCCGTAATCGTTAAGCCCGCCAGTTTACCGTATTCGCGGCATTGCTGCGTGACGGTACTGTCACGATTGTGGACATGATAAAAAGGCACACGAAATTTACGTTGTTGAGCGAGTTGTTGAGCGAGTTGTTGATGAAGCAGGTGACAGGTGATTTTGGGCGGGGCGAGGCCGTCTGGTGGAGTCGTGGCGATACCGGGCGAGGCCTACATTTTTTGGCCGCGAATGGTTTTCCGGTGGCAAGCTATCGTTTTTTGTTGGAGCCACTGGCCCGGCAACATCGGGTGCTGGCGCTTGAAAGCCGCGGTGCTTGGCCGGGCAACCATGCGCCGCAAGCCGGATTCAAGTGGGCTGAACACGCCGATGACTTAATCGCCTTTCTGGAAAACCAGCAAGCACAGTCCGACTTTCGAGCGGTGGTCGGTATAGGGCATTCCATTGGCGCTACGGTAACGGCTATGGCGGCGCTGAAGCGGCCGGAGCTTTTTGAGCGCCTGATATTGATTGATCCCGCCACGTATACGGGGCGCTGGTCGCCGCTGATCGCGCGCTTTAGGCCCTCGCGGACCAAGGGCATGGATCTGGCGCGACGAACCCGGAACCGGCGGGTGCACTGGCAGAGTCACGCAGATTTCGCCAGCTACCATCGCGGCAAATCGGCCTATAGTCGATTTACCGAGCAGGCGCTTACCGACTATACACAGGCGGCCTTGCGGCCTGTGCAAGAGCGCTTTGAGCTGATTTATGATCGAGACTGGGAGGCTTGGAATTTTCAGCAGACTGCAGCGCTGTGGCCGGTGCTGCGGAAGTTGAAACTGCCCACGCTGGTGCTGCGGGGCGAGCACTCCTCGCTGCATCCGCAAGCCGAGTTTGCGCGCTATTGCAAACGGTTGCCGGCCAATGTCACCGCCATTACCGTGCCGGGTGCGGGCCATATGTTGCCGCAGGAAGCGCCGGATGCGGTATTGGCGGCTATCAACGAATGGTTGGCATAAGTTAGCGTGGATACACGCGCCGGCGTGTCTGGCGTAAACTGTTGCGAACTAAGCAATAAGTCATAAGTATGCGTTCTTCGTCCAAGCAATCAGCGGCTGTGCCACCCGACCCGAACTGGACAGTAAACAGCACCAGCATCAACGGCGTGGTTCAGGCTGCGCGGGTTCTGGGAGCGCCGGTTGCGGAGCTGCTGGCGCAGGTGGGTGTTGATTCGGCCTTGCTGACCGAAGCGGAAGCGCGACACCCAGTTTCAGCGCTGTATGATTTTTACCGGCTTGCGGCTGCTTGTACGAGTGACGATATCGGGATCTACGCCGGACGCATTGATTATATCAGCCGTCTAAACTTACAGCTGTACACCTGTGGCGTATGCGACACCTTTCGAGATTATCTTAATCTGATGCCTAGCGTCCTGCAGTTCGCCGGTGATATCGGCGAGGTGCTTATTCGTCGCGAAGGCGAGTTGATTCGCTTGGACTGGGTGCCCTTGTGGCCCCAGAGTGCGCGTTGGCGTTTCCAGTCTGACGAGCTGCTGACCACCTCGGCGATGATTGTCGATTCGCTGTGCGTGCGGCCTATTCCTGTGTTGCGAGCCCATTTCAGCTACCCGCAGCCTGCCGATACCCAGCTGCTGGAACAAGTATTTGGTGCCGACCTGCACTTTGACCAGCCGGTAAGCTGCCTCTACTTTGACCGCAAGAGTCTGAACTACCCCCTGATCCAGCTGGATTCTGACTGGAGTCAAGCGATCAGCCAGGCGACTCAGTACCTGTTTAGGGACGAAGAAGCCGACCCGGTTTTACGTGAGTTGCGCGCCACGCTGATCCGCCTGCTGCCCGCCGGGGGCGTCACTATCGACAAGACCGCCGAGGTGCAAAATATTTCCCGCCGCAGCCTGCAGAGGCGGCTGGCCGAGCGTGGAACCCAGTTTGGTCAGGTACTGCAGGATTTAAGGCACGAGCTGGCCCTGCAATACCTGAGTGACGAGCGTCTCAGCATTACCGATATCGCCTTCCTCTTGGGCTATGCGGACCACGGCTCCTTCTCCACGGCATTCAAAGCGAAAAGCGGTGACTCGCCCCGCGATTTTCGTAAACGTTAACTGGCACCAATTACCCCTTTCTCTGGCACCAATTCCCAAGCGCGAACCTGCACAGTCACTACACTGGTGCATTACCGTAATTTGCCCGTTGCGCTACCCCAGCGTTGGCGGCGGAATGCGTGCTGCCTTTTTGGGCCCCTTGGAGAAACCCATGTCCCTAAGTTTTGACAGTGCACGTTTGCACAACCCGCATTTGACCTCTGAGCATGAGGAGTGGCGTACCCAATTGCGCAAATTTCTTGAGGCTGAGGTCGTCCCTTTTCTAGATGAGTGGGAAGAGGCCGGCAAGATTCCCGATGAGCTTTGGCCAAAAGCGGCCGAGATCGGCTTATTGCAGATGGGTTATCCCGAGGCCTACGGCGGTTTGTCCGAGGGTATCGATTATTGGTATAGCGCTATCAGTAATGAAGAAATTACCCGCGCGGGTTCTGCGGGTGGGCTGATCAGCAATCTGCTTATACATGGCATAGGATTACCACCGGTTGTTAATTTCGCCCAAGAGGCCATTAAGCAGCGGGTTATACCCGCCGTACTTGCAGGTGAAAAACGCATATCTTTGGGTATTACCGAGCCTTCGGGCGGCTCCGATGTTGCCAATATCACCACGGCCGCGAAGCGCGACGGCGACGACTATATTGTAAATGGCAGCAAGACCTTAATATCAGGTGTGATGGGTGCAAGTTGGATTAGCACGGCCGTGCGCACCGGCGGCGAAGGCGGCCGCGGAGTGTCGATGTTGCTGATTCCCACCGACCTGCCCGGTGTCGCGCGTACACCGCTGGATCGTAAACAGGGCTGGTGGTGTGCCGACACTGGCACCATCTATTTTGACAATGTGCGAGTGCCCGCCGAAAACCTCATTGGCGAGGAAGGGCAGGGTTTTCTCGTCATTATGAGTAACTTCAATCCCGAGCGGATTAGCATGGCCGTTACAATGGAAGCGGCTTCGCGCGCCTGTCTCGAAGATGCAGTGAACTGGGCCCAGCAGCGCAAGACCTTTGGTAAGCGGCTGGCCGACCATCAGGTTATTCGTCACAAAATTGCGGCTATGAAGCAAAAAATCAACGCCACCCAAACCTACCTCCAGTACATTGTTCAGGCGTATCTGGAGGGTCGCTGCGATCCTGGCGATCTTGCGATGCTGAAAGTTCAGGCCAGCGAAACCATGGAGTTCTGTGCCCGCGAAGCCAGTCAAATTCTCGGTGGTGCCAGCTACTTGCGCGGCAATCGTGTGGAGCGGTTTTATCGCGAAGTGCGCGTCAATGCGATTGGCGGCGGCAGCGAAGAAATCATGCGCGACCTCGCAGCGCGCCAGTATCAGTTATAAGCCAGTATCTGAAATAAGGAATGAAAATGAGTACACCCACATCTAATCCCAAACTCTGGCACTGCTATAGCGCGCGGTCACTGCGGCCACTGTGGGCGCTGGAAGAAATGGCAATAGATTATGACTTGGTCGAGCTGCCGTTTCCGCCGCGTATTTTTCAGCGTGATTATCTGCAAACCAATGCCTTGGGTACGGTGCCGTTTTTTACTGACGGCGCTGTTGAGATGACCGAGTCCAGCGGCATTTGTCTCTACCTTGTGGAGCGCTACGCGCGCTACGATTTTGGCTTGCAAAGCGATCACTCTGAATACGGCGATTATCTCAACTGGCTGTTTCACAGCGATGCAACACTGACGTTTCCGCAGACCATTGTTTTGCGCTATTCGCAGCTGGAAGCTAAAGACAGGCGTCAGCCGCAGGCAGTGGAAGATTACAGTAAGTGGTTTATCGCGCGCCTGAAGCGCTTGAATGCGCACTTGCCTGGCCGCGAATTTCTCTGCGACGAACGCTTTACCGTAGCGGACATTGCCATAGGCTATGCGCTGTATCTGGCAGAAGGGCTCGGGCTGGATCAATTCTTCGAGCCGGTAGTGGCTGATTATTGGCAGCGATTAAAAGCGCGTCCTGCCTTCCGGAAAGTCGAGCCGCTTGCCGCGGACAAAAGTCTGTTCAGGGCAGTGAAATACCCGTTTGAAAATGCGCCTGAATTAATGTGACCGAGCCTGTGTCTGTCGACGAAAAAAACAAATAGTAGGAGTAAACCCATGAGATTTACCGAAGAGCATCACGCTATACGCGAGACCGTAGCCCAGTTTATTGAAAAAGAAATTAACCCCTACACGGAAGACTGGGAAAGAGAAGGTATTTTCCCCGCCCACGAAGTGTTCAAAAAGATGGGTGACCTCGGCCTGCTGGGTATCGCCAAGCCGGTTAAGTTTGGCGGCATGGGCCTAGATTACAGTTATCAAATTGCGTTCGCGGAGCAGTTAGGGCTGATCAATAGCGGTGGCGTTTCTATGGGTATTGGTGTGCAAACCGATATGGCAACGCCCGCTCTGGCCAAGTTTGGCAGTGATGAACTGCGCAAGGAGTTTCTGGTGCCGGCGATTGCCGGCGATGCGGTGTTCTCCATTGCTGTTAGCGAGCCCCACGCAGGCTCCGATGTCGCTGCGATTAAAACAAGCGCCAAGAAAGACGGCGGCGACTACATCATCAACGGCTCCAAAATGTGGATAACCAATTCCACCCAGGCGGACTTTCTCTGCCTGCTCGCCAATACTAGCGAGGGCAAACCCCACGCCAACAAATCGCTGATTGTGGTGCCAACCAATACCCCGGGTATTTCCTTTTCCGAGCGCCTCGATAAATTGGGCATGCGCTCATCGGATACCGCCCAGGTCTTCTTCGATGACGTACGCGTACCCCAGCGCAACCTGATTGGTGAAGAAGGGCAGGGATTCATTTACCAGATGCTGCAGTTTCAGGAGGAGCGTTTGTTTGCCGCCGCCGGTGGCGTCAAAGGCATGGAAAAGTGTATTCAAAAAACTATTGAGTATACGCGCGAGCGAAAAATATTTGGTCAATCCGTGCTCGACAATCAAGTGGTGCATTTTCGCATGGCGGAATTGCAAACCGAAGTAGAGGCTCTGCGGGCGCTTATTTACGACGCCGTTGAGGGCTATATAGACGGCACCGACGTCACCATTAAAGCCTCAATGGCCAAGCTGAAAGTAGGCCGTTTGCAGCGAGAAGTGACCGATGCCTGCCTGCAGTATTGGGGTGGCAATGGCTTTATGTGGGACAACCCCATTGCTCGTGCCTACCGCGACACCCGATTAACGTCTATCGGTGGCGGTGCCGACGAAGTGATGCTGAGCATTATCTGCAAAATGATGGGTACGCTGCCCGCGCGGAAAAAATAGGATGTTCGGCTCCTTCTCCCTTTGGGAGAAGGAATAAATGTCAGGCCAAATTAACGGGAACAACTCATGGCAGTGATAGAAACACAAATCGACGCGCACTCGCCCAGTTTTAAGCGCAATGCCGAGGTAATGGGCGCTGCCGTTCAGGAATTCCGGGAAATCGAGCAGCGGGTGATCGCGACGGCTGCAGCAAAAGAGCCGCGTTACCGCGAGCGTGGTTTTATACCGCCGCGCGAGCGTTTGAGCACACTGCTGGATGCGGGCTCGCCCTTTCTGGAAATGGCTACGCTCTGTGGTTATATGCAGGAAGAAGATACCGATGGCTCGGGTGCAGGCGGCAGCTGTATAACCGGCATTGGCTATATCGCCGGCGTACGCTGCATGGTGCTGGTAGATGACTACCTAACCAAGGGCGGCACTATCACCCCGCTGGGCAGCATCAAACGCCAGCGCATGCTGGGTATCGCCAAAGAAAATAAACTGCCAGTGCTAACGCTTGCTCAAAGCGGTGGTGGCAACTTGAAATTGCTGGGCGATTTTTTTGGCCCCTCGGGCTCGGGTTTCGCTATTCAGGCGAGGTTGTCGGCGGCGGGTATCCCACAAATTACTGTGGTGCACGGCAGTGCCACCGCAGGCGGCGCCTATCAGCCGGGTTTGTCTGACTACGTGATTATGATTCGCAAACAGTCCACGGTGTATCTGGCTGGTCCGGCTTTGCTTAAAGCAGCCACCGGTGAAGTTGCTAGTGACGAAGAAATTGGCGGTGCTGAAATGCACGCGGAGTTGGCCGGCACCGCTGATTATCTGGCGGAGAATGATGCCGACGGCATTCGCATTGCCCGTGAAATTGCGGGCACGTTGGACTGGAGCCGCCACGCACCTGCGACTGAAATAGCAGACTATAGCGAGCCGCAGTACGCCAGCGAGGAGTTGCTGGGCATTGTGCCGGAAGACCCTAAAACACCTTACGACGTGCGCGAAATACTTGCCCGTATCGCCGACGGCTCGGACTTGCTCGAGTTTAAATCTGATTTTGATCTCGGCACGATCTGCGGCCATATGCGCATTGAAGGCCTCGCCTGTGGTGTGATCGGCAATAACGGCCCCATCACGGCCAAGGGTGCAGCCAAGGCTGGCCAGTTTATTCAATTGTGTGAGCAGTCGCGGGTGCCCTTACTTTTCCTGCACAACACCACGGGCTTTATTGTCGGCACCGAAGCCGAGCAGGCCGGCATCATCAAGCACGGTTCGAAACTGATTCAGGCGGTTACCAATGCCAACGTGCCGCGCATCAGTATCGTGGTTGGCGGTTCCTACGGTGCGGGCAACTACGCTATGTGCGGCCGCGGTATGGAGCCGCGCTTTATGTTTGCCTGGCCGCGTACCGTTGTGTCGGTTATGGGTCCGGCACAGGCGGGCAGTGTGTTGCGCCAAGTGGCCACCGCGAAAATGGAGCGTGCCGGCCAAGTGAATGAAGAACTTCTTGATGCGCTAGAAAAAGACACGGTAGATACCATGACCGCTAAATCTCACGCGCTTGCCAACACGGCCCGCATGTGGGATGACGGCATGATTGACCCGCGTGATACCCGTGCCGTGGTTGCTTTTGTACTTGGCATTTGCAAAGAGGGCGATGAGCGCAGCCTCAATCCCACGAGTTTCGGTGTTGCGCGACTTTAAGTTGCCCCTGGCAGAGAGCGGGCTAAGAAGAAAAGAAGAAAACAAGGAATTAGAAAGATGACGCTACCTGATTGTCAGGAATTACTGCTCAAGCTTGAAGACGGCGTACTGCACCTTACGCTCAATCGTCCGCAAAAGCGCAATGCGATGAACAGCCGGCTCGTTGACGAAATGATGGCCGTATTTACGGCGATTGAAAATGATCGCGGCATCCGCGCGGTGGTGTTACGTGGTGCCCAGGGCAACTTTTGCGCTGGCGGCGATATCTCGGGCATGAACGATCAGAAAACCGACGAAAATGGCCAGGCGATCAGCGCTGAGCAAGCGGCATGGAATTTTAATCGCAGCTTCGGCCATATGATCACCAAAGTGAACCATGCGCCGCAGGTGGTGATTTGTGTTTTGGAAGGCGCGGTGCTGGGTGGTGGTTTTGGTCTGGCCTGTATATCCGATATTGCCATTGCTGATGTGGCGGCAACCCTCGCTATGCCGGAAACAGGCTTGGGCATTATTCCTGCGCAAATTGCGCCCTTCGTGGTTATGCGCGTTGGTCTCACTCA
>JBLHMO010000112.1:0-10311 GCA_047622145.1 Paracoccaceae bacterium
TGTTCTTCAACACCAGCCTGCGCGTCACTCAACATACCGAAATGGCCATTTACCTGTTATATCAAAAACAGCAATATGCGGTACCCAAAGTTAAAGCGGCCGTCGATTTTTTAGTGGCGAGGTTAAGGGAGTAAAATGTATCCATATCTCGGCTGCCAAACAGCCCATCAAATTCAAGTTAAGGCATCACCATGAATAAGCACCCAACGAAGCTGCGCATCGATATCGTGTCTGATGTGGTTTGTCCTTGGTGCATTATCGGCTACCGACAGCTGACAAAAGCGCTAGAGGCAAGCAGCACGGCACATGAAATACATTGGCACCCGTTCGAGTTGAACCCGAGTATGCCGGCAGAAGGCCAGAACTTGCGTGAGCATATCGTCGAGAAATACGGCACTACCAAGGCACAATCGGAAGAGAGTCGGGCAACTATGACCCATATCGGCGTGGACCTTGGTTTCGAATTCAACTTCGCCGACGACATGCGCATGCATAACACCTTCAACCTGCATCAGCTTCTGCATTGGGCCGATCAGCAAGGGCGAATGAACGATCTAAAACAGGCCCTCTTTACCGCGCACTTCACCCATGGCCGCAATCTATCTGACGACAGCGTGCTGGCTGATGTGGCCGCAGAAATCGGACTTGAGCGAACCGAAGCGCTGGCCGTTCTTGAAGATCAACGCTTTGCCGCCACCGTGCGCACCGCTGAACAAGACTGGTTAGGCAAAGGTATTAGCGGTGTGCCGGCAATGATATTTAACCGTCGTCACCTCGTGGCCGGCGCACAAGGAGTGGAGAACTACACGAGCATCTTGAAACAGCTGGCAGAAGAAAGTAACTGAGCACATTGCGGCAATGTGCTCAGTCTAAAAAAGAGGCGATAGCAATATTTAATTTCCAAATGGAAATTATTGAACAAAATTGGAATGCACTCTGCGATGACGCTGAGCTTAGCGAGGTTGATTTGTACTTCAGGCTGACGCTTGATTTTTTTCGAATATAAACCGGGGTCCCGCTAGCCAGTGGGCACGTAAGGCGCTCCGCGCAAAAATAGCACTTCTACCCGACGATTTCGGGCACGCCCCTCCGCACTGGCATTGTCATCAATCGGCTTGGTGTCGGCGTGGCCAGTAACGTGAAAACGCAAAGGTGGTTCACCGCTACTCTGCACAATACGATCGAGAACTGTAGCGGCTCTGGCCGACGACAAATCCCAGTTTGAGCGATAGCGATTGGTGTAAATGGGGATGTCGTCGGTATGGCCAGCAACAACAACGCTGCCAGTGGTAATCTCTTTAGCCAATGCACCAAATTTGGCAATAACCTCTTCAAAGCCGGGAGCCAACTCTGCACTTCCCGAGGGAAAGGAGCCTCTTTCTCGAATTCGAATGACAATAACCCGCTGGCCGTCATCATCCACTTCAACCTGCCCTTTTAGTATTTCTGACTCCAGGTATTCCTTTACCTTTTTAAGGTCGCTCTCGAAGGACTTATCCACCTTCATTGTGTCACTAGTGGGCGCCTTATCCAGCTTCATAAGGTCACGATGCGACATTGGGTCTTTGTTGGACGTTTGCCGCACCTCGTTAATCGCCACCGAGGGATTCATACTAGGGCTAAATTCCCTTGCGATAATGTTATTACCAACCGGCGTATCGGTAGCGCGAATTTCACGCTGCACACCGAATGCATCTTTCATCGAACCCGCCATTTCCTTGAATTTTTGCGCGTCTATTTCGGAAAAAGAAAACAACAACACGAAGAATGCCAACAACAGAGACATTAAGTCGGCAAAGGTCAGAACCCAGGCTGGCGCACCGGGATCCTGTTTTTTGACGGGGGGAAGTACAGTACTAGGCGACATCGGCAACCTTCTCTGGCGCAGGATCCGCGTCTCCCTCTTTACCCGGCATATAAGTCGACAGCAGCGATTCCAGCTGTCTCGGATTAATGCCTTCTTGAATAGCCGCTACCGCGTCAATGATCAAAGCGCGGTTGCGTCGTTCTTCTGCCGTTCTGAAAGCTAGCTTTCCTGCCATCGGCAGGCATACCGCATTGGCCAACACCGCGCCGTATAGCGTCGTCAACAACGCCACAGCCATAGCCGGTCCAATCGCTTTTGGGTCGGCCATATTGGACATCATTTGCACCAAGCCCACGAGGGTGCCGATCATACCCATGGCTGGAAACGATTCCCCAAACCCTTTAAAGACATCCTCACCCTGCTCGTGGTGCTCTATAGTCTGGTTGATTTCATTATTCAGCACGCGGGCGACAAACTCGGCATCATGCCCGTCTACAGTAAGGTTGATACCCTTTCTCATGAATTCGTTATCGATCTCAAACTCTTCCAGCCCCAGTAATCCGTCTTGGCGAACGACCTTAGACATTTCAAGACATTGTGCGATCAAGTCGCTAGGACTGGTGGGCTTATGTACAAAAGCGCGCGTGGCCACCTTAAAGGCGCCAAGAGTTTGGCTGAGCGGGAACTTGATTAGATTGGCGAACATGCCGCCTCCAATCACAATCAGGCAGCTGGCAACGTCGAGAAAGCTGGAAGCGCTACCGCCAAAGAATATGGCCCCGAGTATGACTCCTAGCGCCCCCAGCATACCCAATAGCGTTGCAATGTCCATTCCCCACTCCAGTATTCTGTTTTCCTCAGGCAGGGACTCCACCAACGCTTTTTGCCCTGTGAGTCCATACAATGTGTCGAGGCTATTTTTTGTGGCGAAACCTGTTAATAATCAGAGATTACCGTGCACCAATAGAAATAATTCGCTCGCACACACTACGCTTACAGTAGCCACAGTAGCAATTGCATTTAAGCATGGGCATACGATGATTTACGTATACGGAGAAGCAGAGGGAGCACAGAATCACTAGGGGACATTCTCAGCCAGGTAACGCCTTATTTTCAGATAGTCACCTGCTATCGTATCGGGGTCAAACTGGTGCTGAAACGAGCCGCCGGCCTCCAACGAGAAAGACGGTGTAAAGACCGCCTGTAGCGCTGCATCAGGATTGATCAAAAATAGCGCAATGCCATGATTAACCTCATAATAACTCGGATCGACACTCTCGTCCACCACCAACTTGGACACAATACCCAGTTCGCGCTCAAAGGGAAGGTGCCTGTCGTCATTACCATCGCGGTGAGTCAAACCGATAAAGGCGGGATTAAAATACGACAGGTAGCTGGCAAGCTTTAGGGGAGTGTCACGGCGATGGTCAACGCTATAGAACACAAAACGCAGCGAATCATCGTCCGCTAGCTGGTCAGCAACGTTCACCAAATCCGACAAGATGGTCGGACACACATCGGGACAACTGGTAAAGCCGTATGAAACCAAGTACCAACGGCCCACTATCTCACGTTTTGTAAAAAGCGTATCGTTATGGTCAAGCAATTCAAATTCGGGCAGCTCATGGGCCTCGGGAAGAAACACACCGTGAACCTGAGGCAGGACCGGCGGCCTGTTGAGCAACACAGCAACGCCGACGAACAACACCACCGCATTGGCAAGGACAAAGGTAAACAATAACCGGGTGCGTGGCGGCATGCTCATGGGGCGATCGCCTTCAGCGTGCAAAAAATTCGAGTCTCGTCAAATTGACAAAATCCCCTTCAATCGCCATCAACGCAATCAGAACCAAAATCGCAATAGGTGGAAGTAACAGCGTAAATTTAAGCGCCATGCGCTCCCACGACAAATGCATAAAGATCGCCACAATAAAGCCTGCTTTCAAAAACATGAAGATAAGAATAAGCGACCAGCGTAAATAGCCCTGCAAATGAAAAAAGTCCACCAGATAAGACATGGTGCTGAGAACAAACAGTAGTACCCATATTTTTAAATAGATACCAATGGGGTGCTGCTGACCGGCGGTTTCACTCATGGCATCACCATAGATAAAAGAAGGCGAATATAAACACCCACACCAGATCGACGAAATGCCAGTACAAGCCGGCAATTTCGACAATGGCGTAGCCCTTTTTCTCGTAATCACCGCGTCCCACCTTACGAGCGACAATAGATAGGTAAATAACACCGGCCGTCACGTGCAAGCCATGAAAGCCGGTAATCATGAAAAAAGTCGAGCCAAACTGCGCTGCTCCCATGGGGTTGCCCCAGGGCCTGACCCCCTCTTCAACAATCAGCTTGGTCCATTCGAAAACCTGCATTCCCACAAAACTGGCACCCAGTGCCGCCGTCATCGCCATTAAAATGACCGTGCGCCGACGGTCACCGCGGTAGGCAAAGTTCACCGCCATCGCCATGGTGCCGCTACTGGTAATCAGTGCAAAGGTCATAATGGCAATCAATAACAGCGGTAGGTGGGTGCCCGCAATCTCAAGGGCAAACACCTCGCTCGGATTGGGCCACGCGTCCGTGGCCGACATTCTTACATTCATATAGCCCGTTAAAAAAACACTAAATATAAAGGTGTCGCTGAGCAGGAAAATCCACATCATCAACTTGCCCCAAGGCATGTCGAAGGCCTGCTTGTCTGCCCCCCAGTCAGCCGCAACGCCGTCAAGGCCCGGGGCGCTGTAGTCGCCTTTGGTCTCAGTGGAAAGACTCATAGTCACCTCATGCGGCCGACGGCCTCGTCAACCCGAATTAATCTACTAAAATGCATCGACCTTAAATTAGAATCCGCACATCGCAGCTAACGCATTGATCGTTGATGACTCGCTCGTCAACAAAGCAAACACCACCAGCCACACAATGAGTAAAAAGTGCCAGTAGCGAGCACACAAGCCCAGCGGCACCGCCATGGCTGCCGCCGTTTCACGCTGCCACAAACGCGCGCCCATCGAGGCCAGCGCAATCAAGCCGCCCAGCAAATGCAGCCCGTGAACCGCTGTCAGCAAATAAAAATAGCTGTTGGCCGGATTGTTGCCGACATAAAAGCCGAGTGCATTAAGCTGCTGCCACAAGCTGAACTGTGCAAGTAAAAACACAATAGAAAATGTTGTCGCTAAGCCCAGCCCAACAGTGAGCCCCACCAGCCGCTGCCGCTGCGCTGAAAACACAGCCCACTGCATGGCAAGGCTACTTAGCGCCAGCCAGGCGGTGTTAAACCAGAGCCGGCTGGTATCGGTAAAGGGCGCCCAGGGCTGCCCTGCCAATGCCTGAAAGTCAGGATACTGGGAGCGCGCCAAAAAAGTGATGATAAACAGAAAAAACAGAACGCTGACAACGGCTATTATAAAGCGCAGCGCGGTATCGGCGGCGGCATAGGGAATGGCAGCCGCATCCGGCCCATGGCTTAGAGCACTGGGATTAATCCATGGCTTTTCCGCCAGCGTACCGAAGATGCTCATTGGCTTTTCTCCATGTCATCATCTGCGGCGGTTCCCTCAGCGGCGGTAATGGGATGGTTTTGCGGAATAAAATCCAGTTCGCTGCCCGGTACACTGTAGTCGTAGGCCCAGCGGTAAACACGCGGCAGTTCCGCCCCCCAGTTACCGTGCCGCGGTGGCACGTGCTCGGTTTGCCACTCAAGGCTGGTTGCCCCCCAAGGATTATGACCGGCGGGGTCGCGCCGCTGTAGGCTCCAGAAAATATTCACCAGGAAGATCAATTGGCTCACACCGACAATCAGCGCCGACACCGTGATACCCGCGTTCAGAGTCTGCGCTGACTCGGGGATAAAATCGGTACTACCCATCGCGAAATAGCGCCGTGGCACCCCAAGAAAACCCAGATAGTGCATCGGCAGGTAGATGGCATAGGTGCCGAGGAAGGTCAGCCAAAAGTGCGCCTTACCGAGGCCGACATGAAACTTGTAACCGGTAATGAGTGGGTACCAGTGATAGATCGCGGCAAACAGCACCATGATGGGCGAGACACCCATCACCATATGAAAATGCGCCACTACAAAGTAGGTGTCAGACAAGGGCAGGTCGATGGTCACGTTGCCTAGAAACAAACCTGTTAAGCCGCCGTGCGTGAAGGTGAAAATAAAGCCAATCGCAAACAACATCGGCACGGTGAGTTGGATATTGCCGCGCCACAGCGTCAGCACCCAGTTATACACTTTAATCGCCGTGGGCACGGCAATAATAAGGGTGGTGGTAGCGAAGAAAAAACCGAACGCCGGATGCATGCCACTGACATACATATGGTGAGCCCAGACGACAAAGCTCATCGCGCCGATGGCCACTATCGCCCACACCATCATTCGGTAACCAAATATGTTTTTGCGCGCATGAGTGGCCAGAACATCCGACACCATGCCGAAGGCTGGCAAGGCAACGATGTACACCTCGGGATGACCGAAAAACCAAAACAAGTGCTGAAACAGGACGGGGCTGCCGCCGGAGTAGTCCATGGTTTCACCCAGGGACACCAGCGCGGGCATAAAGAAACTGGTGCCGATGGTTTTATCTAACAACATCATAATGGCGCTTACCAGTAGCGCGGGAAACGCTAACAAGCCTAGAACCGTGGCCGTAAAAATACCCCATACGGTGAGCGGCATACGCATCAAGGTCATGCCGTGGGTTCGCGCTTGCAGCACCGTGGTTACGTAGTTCAAGCCGCCCATGGTGAAGGCCACAATAAATATCGCTAGCGACACCAGCATCAGAATGATGCCCCAATCGTGACCTGGCGTACCGGGTAAGATTGCCTGCGGCGGGTAGAGCGTCCAGCCGGCACCGGTGGGCCCACCCGGCACAAAAAAACTGCTAAGCAGCACGATAACCGACAGCAAATACACCCAGTAGCTAAGCATATTCATGTAGGGAAAGACCATGTCGCGCGCACCCACCATCAGCGGAATCAGGTAGTTACCAAAACCACCGAGCAGCAATGCGGTCAGTAGGTAGATAACCATGATCATGCCGTGCATAGTCACAAACTGGAGGTAGGCGCTGGGGTCAATAAAATCAAAACTATCCGGAAACCCCAACTGCAAGCGCATCAGTCCCGACAGTACCAGGGCCACCAATCCAACAAAAATCGCAGTAAGGCTATATTGAATGGCAATAACCTTGTGGTCCTGACTCCAGATATAACGCGTTATAAAACTCTGCGGATCATGCAGTTCCAATGCCTGGTCTGCGAGTGCAACATGTTGCATATCAGCTCCTGGCTCCAGTCCAATAACGCGCTATAGCGTATTTAGGTAGGAGAGTAAGTCATCAACGGATTTTTCGTTTTGAAGAGATCGCGCCATCAACACCATCTGATGACCGTAATTATCATTTGCATGTGCGCCACGAATTCCCATGCGGAAATTTTTCAGCTGTCGCCTTAAGTACCAATCCTGCTGACCGACCAGACTGGGCGCCTGCAGCGCATAGTTGCCCTGCGCTTTCGATCCGTGACAAACACTACAACCGTTAAAGTGCGCAGCACCTTTGGCGACATTACCCGAAACCGTGCTCGCCACCTCCGCCGATGGCAGTGATTCAATATACGCACTGACATTACGTACCGCGCTATCGCCTGCCAGCACGCGCGACATGCCTGCCATTTGCTGACCAAAGATATCGTCTTTGTGCGCGCCTCGAATACCCTGCTGATAGTGACGGATTTGTCGTTCGGTATACCACGGTGGCAAGCCAGCCAGTGCGGGCGCATTCATAGCAACACTGCCCTCACCCATTGGGCCGTGGCAGGTAGCGCAAATGCCGTATTGCGCTTTACCAGCAATGGCATCGGCTGCGGGTATTCCCTGCATCGCGGCCCACGTTGGATGCTCATTAAGCCACTTTTCAAAGTCGGGAATTGAATCTACAACCACATGACCACGCATGGTGTAGTGGGCTATGCCACACAGCTCCATGCAAAGCACGTCGTATTTACCTTTAACCGTAGGCGAAAACCAGATGTAACTAACAGAGCCCGGCACCATATCCATTTTGACGCGGAACTGCGGCACTGCAAAATTGTGTAGTACGTCTTTGGAACGCAGCAGTAACTTCACCGGGCGATCGAGGGGCAAATGCAGCTCATTGCTACGCACCAGAATGTCGTCTTGGCCCGCGGGGTCTGATGGGCTCATGCCAAATGGATTAGCTTCGCTAACAAAACGCGAATCGACTTCTCCCAAGGTGCCGTCCACGCCAGGAAAACGATAGCTCCACTGCCATTGTTCGCCCACCACTTCAACTTCGTGCGCATCTTCAGGCACGTTAGTAAACTCCGCCCACACTACTAAGCCCGGCGCCAGCATAGCCACCACGCCGACGGTGGTGATTACCGTCAACCAGGTTTCCAGTTTTTTATTTTCGGGCTCGTAATGGGCGCGGCGGGAAGGGTCGTGGCGGTAACGGAAAATGGCGTAGGCCATAAAGAGGTTTACGGCAACAAATACAATGCCGGTGATATAGAGTGTGATATCGACCGTGGTGTCCACGGTGCTCCAGTTAGATGCCAGCGGGGTAAACCACCAGGGACTCAGCCAGTGAAACAGCAATGAACCGAGTACCAGCAAAACCAGTGCAACCACCAATTTCATAACCGCTCCATCCCACTTTTATTTTTCAGGAACTTCTTATAACTGCCCACCCATTACTGCAACGGATACGTGTACGACCAATGCTTAATCCACTTTACTGCAGGTATAAAGTGGCTCTTTTAAGCAAGCAAAGAGCCACTCAAGCTACTGCTTTTTTAGATGCCGTTTTTACAGTGTCATTTTTTAAGGTGCTACTTTTATGAAATGCGCCCATTTTTGTTGGGCAACGACCACAAGCCGTGGTGTTGAAGAACCGACACCGACAGCCTCAAGTTTCGGATGCTCAGCCGTCACGCGAGATAATATAGCTTCCTGTTCAGGGTCTACATCCACAAACAAGATATGCTTGCCGACCGCCAAGACATCTTGAAATTGCTTAAATTCAGCGTGGGGCTCCTGTATCCCAATCAGACCCCCTTCCCACGTGCAAAAGCCGAGGATTACTATCGACAGAAAGATCGCGGGAACCCACGTATAGGTTTCCGCAAAACCTGTTAACCAGCAAACAAGTATGACGATTGAAGCGCCGATCAGGCCAACAACAGCACCTACTTCGGTGCCGCGCACCACATCTTTCTTGAGCACGGCTTCAACTTTATGGAGATGGTGATTTTCGAGTGCAGCATCGTCTTCGCTGAGGACGTGTATCTGGGGGGTAGCAACGCCGGCTTCTTCCAAGTCAGCTTCAACAACTGACAGGTCGTCGAGATCGTCACTAATATAATAATGCCGCTTCATAACAATTCTCCCTAGTGTGGCCCAGGGGAGTTTCAGAGAACTACATTCGTCACTGGCGTGGCGTCTCTTTGAAACTCACCAGCTCCCGGAGCTCAACACAGCTACCGATTGAACAAATAGTAGTCAGACTTAGGAGCCAAGTCCAGCACCAACAGAGAGTAAGCGTGCGCTAACCCGCAGTCGCACACAAGCTGAAGAATAGAGCACCAATTAGGTCAATGCCGCGACTTCCGCGGGACTTAAGTTGCGACTCTGCCCCGGCGCCAGGCTCTTATCCAATTCAACCCTGCCAATACGAAGGCGATGCAGGGCCAACACCTCGTTCTGGAAGCGTCCAAACATGCGTTTTATCTGGTGATAGCGCCCTTCCGTCAACGTCACTTCCGCCACATAATCGGACACTATATTAAGAGCTGCAGGACGCGTGGTGATGTTTTCATACTCGAAATACATGCCTGCGGCGAAAGCCTCTATATAGTCGCCGCTAAGTGGCTTGGCGAGGGTAACCGTATAGACCTTACTCATTTCCCGCTCAGGCAAACTCAACTGACGCGACCATTGGCCATCGTTGCTCAGCAACAGCAAACCGGTGGAATTGAAATCCAGACGACCTGGAATATGGAGTTCGTCGCGATCCTCCCGACTCAGCAAATCAATGACGGTTCGATGCCGCGCGTCCGCCGTCGCGCTGACCACGCCTGCGGGTTTATTCATCATCACATACACTGAGCTGCGCGCCTGCAACACGCGCCCATCCAGTGTGATGTGCGTAAACTGACCGACAATTTGTGCGCAATCCTTGGCCAAGCAGTCATCCACCAGCACCCGCCCCTGCGCAAGTAAGATACGAACATCTGCGCGCTTTATACCAGCGCTTTTACTGATGAAGCGATCAAGACGACTGGAATAAGAGGGCAAAAATAACAACCCGCGGTTGAGTGACACAAGGCAAGCTGGCAATAGTGCCCAGCGATGAAGGCATAGCCTAACATCGAAAACAGCCTCGTGGTTGATCGCACCGAGGAGCATCACTACCATGCAGCAACACAACGACCGTAATATCATTATGAGCTCAGAAAGTTCTACACCTCA